>JAEZKB010000042.1 GCA_023415605.1 Pseudomonadota bacterium | reverse complement strand
TTGAAGAGTTTTATGGGCTCGCCCGCGAGGATGGCTTTGGTGAACGAGAACAGCGCCATGTCAGGACGGCCCCATGGGCCGTAGACCGTAAAGAAGCGAAGCCCGGTGGTCGGCAGCCGGAAGAGGTGGCTGTAGCTATGGGCCATCAGTTCGTTGGCGCGCTTGGTCGCCGCATAGAACTGCAGCGGGTGGTCGACGCCGTCGTGTTCAGAGAACGGCATCTTGGTGTTGGCGCCGTAGACACTGGAGGTCGACGCATAGGTCAGGTGCTCGACCTCGGCATGGCGACAGCCTTCGAGGATGTTGGTGAAACCGATGAGGTTGCTTTCCACATAGGCATGCGGGTTCTCGAGGCTGTAGCGGACGCCGGCCTGCGCCGCGAGGTGGATCACCCGGTCGAAGCGATACTCGGCGAAGACTCTTGGCACCGCATCACGGTCGGCGAGATTGGCGCGCACGAAGGTAAAGTCGCCATTGGTGCCGCCCAGCACCTTGAGGCGCGCCTCCTTGATGGCCGGATCATAGTAGTCGTTGACTACGTCGAAGCCGACGACGCTGTCGCCGCGAGCCAGCAGCCTCCGGGCCACGTGAAAGCCGATAAAGCCGGCGGCGCCGGTGACCAGGATGCGCATTCGTAACTCGCGTTAATTTCCGCCACTTATAGGACCGCTCCTTAGCCCCACACGTTCATATCCACATTCTCTACATAGCGCGCAACGATGTTGGTCGAGCGCCAACCACCGGCGCGCATGATGGGGAGGAGTTGCACGCCGTTGATGGTTAGCTGCTGCGCAGCGCCGACGCGAAGGGAGTGGCCAGAGATTTTGTAGACCGTGTCGGCATCCATACCGGCGGCAGTCGCGAGCTTCTTGAGGACTCGCGTCACCGCGAACGGGTTGAGGTGACGAAGGACGGCGACTGTTTGATAGACGGGACGGAAAAGCGGACCGCTCTCGATATTGGCGGCAGCCATCCAGGTCCGCAGCGCTTCGAGGCCGAGGGGCGTAACGTGCGCAATACGGCCGGCGCCCTCGGGGTCGTTCTTGGCGCGACGGATGAGGAGGCAGGCAGTGCCGAAGTGGTTGGGCTGGAGGTCTTCGGCACGGAGGGCGACGAGTTCGCTGCGGCGGCAGAGGGTGTCGAAGCCAACGGCGACCAGGGCGCGGTCGCGGAGGCCGGTGAGGTCGGCGCCGCACGCTGCGAGCAGACGATCGCGGAGGTCGGCGGTGATGCCGAGGGCCTGATCAGGGCGCTGCGGTTTCAGGCGACGGGCGCGGCGGATGGCGAGGTCGACTTCGACGTCGCTGGTCGGGTCGCCGAGGCGCAGCAGGTAATGGATTTTCTGGATGCCTGCGAGCTTGCGCTTCAGCGTGGACGGCTTCAGGCGCTCCGTTTCGGCCGCGAGGTACGCCGCAACGATGGATGGCTCGGTCGGCAGGAAGGCCAGCTTCTTGCTGCGGCACCACATTTCAAACGCCGCGAAGTCGGAGTGGTAGCTGAGCAGCGTGTGCGGTGAGTAAGCGCCGTCGAGGCGTTCGAGCACCTTTGGCCAGTCGTCCAACGAGGGTTTGTCGCCCAACAGGAAGCCAGCCGGGCGCTGATGGCGGCGAGCCATCCATGTTCGATGTTTCATGGCGCCCTCCCCTAGCGGGAGACGACGGCGAGCGGAGCCGCCGGCGGAAGCACCGTTGAAGCGCGTTTCAACTCGGCTTTGAGGATGCGCGAAAGCGCACTAAAGAGGGGATCAACCATGTCCGGTCCTGTGACAGCAGGCGTGGATGTGGCCAGGTCGCTGCCGCAGCACCACCTGCGGTGGCGACCGACTTCACGCCGGACGCCGGAACTGGCAGCCTTCATTGCTGAAGGTCATGATCCAAACATAGGTCAGTTGCGTCCGGATGCAACGGCGAAATCCCAGCAAATCCCGGCTGATCCCACCTAATCCCGGATAAATCGGTTCCGGTTGAGAACGCGCAATAACGCCCCAAACGGAACGTCTTGCGCGGCTATCCCCACACGTCCAAATCTACATTCTCAACATACCTGGCGACGACGCTCATCGACCTCCAGCCGCCGGCACGCATGATCTGGAGGATGCCCAGGCCATTAATGGTGAGTTGCTGCGCCGCGCCCACCCGCAGCGAGTGTCCCGAAATCCTATCGGCAGCGACATCCGCGGCCGACATACGCATGCAGAGCTTCTTGAGTACACGGCCGACGGTGAGCGGATCGAGATAGAGACCTAAGGCGCGACTCCTGTAGACCGGCCGCAGCAGTGGTCCTCACGATGCGCCGACCGCAGCAAGCCACTCTCGGACCAGAGCACTGGTCGCGAAGGACAGCCGACAAGTCCTCCCGGCCCCTTCCGGATCGTTCTTGGCACGACGAACCAGGACGGTGAACCGACCATCACTGGTTGAGGTGAAGTCCTCGACCGAGAGCGCGACAAGTTCGCCGCGCCGGCAGAGCGTGTCGAACCCCACGCTGACCAGCACCCTGTCACGCAGGCCGATCAGGTCGTCTGAGCAGACCTGCAGCAATTCATCCCGGACTCTGGCGGTAATGCCGAGGGCCTGCTTTGGTCGACCGGGCTGGGACCGCCTGACGCGGCGCACTGCGAGGTCGACGTCTGCGCCAACGGTGGGATCCGGTACATCGCAAAGCAAATGAATCTTCCGGATGGCACAGAGCCGCCGCTTGATCGTGCTCGGCTTGAGCCGCTGGCCTTCAGCATCGACATAGGTCACCACAGTCGCCGGGTCGCACGGAATAGGCACAATGCGCTTCTTCCGGCACCAGCTGGCGAATACCTCGAAATCACTTCGATACGACCGCAAGGTATGATCGGAGTAGGCGCCGTCGAGGCGCAGAAGAGCCTGCCGCCAGCTAACCATTTCCCTTCTCCTTGCTGCCCATCGCATTGATCGCAAGGTTTCCCTCCGCCTTGCTCTTTTGCCGGGAGACCTGTGCAAACGTGGCCTCCAGGATCTGGCGAATCTCGACCTCGGTGAGGATTCGACGAGCAAGCAGCGCGTCGGCGAGCACTTCTACCGCCTCTGCGTTTGCCTTGATCATGCCGGTGATGCGACGAAGAAGCCGGGTGAGGTGCGCCTCGATCTCCTGAGCAAGATCGGACCCAGCAGCATCGAGTTGGGTCAGCGTGCCGTAGAGACCGAGCCGGCAGATTCCGTCCGAGATCATCGACGTGGCCGTGGCGAGGTCTTCGGCAGCACCGGCGTGAGCCCCCTGCCCCACCACCATGTCGGCCGCCCGACCGCCCAGATGCATCATGACCAGGGCCTCGAGTTCCTTGCGGTCCGGCGCCGTTGGCAGATCGCGCATGCGGGTGACACCACCCATCGCGCCCGAGGCGATGATCGACACCGACGTCGCGTGGAAACCGAGAAGGCGTGCCGCCACGACGTGACCGGCCTCATGGATCGCCACCTTCCGCAACTCGGCAGGAGGGCGACGATCGGGAGGCGAAACCGCGACGATGAGGTCCTGGGCAATGAGCGGTCGGCTATCTTTCCTCGCGATGTTTCGCGCCGCCTCGACCATCGAGGCGATAGCGCCGGGCTGGCGCCCACCGAGAGGCGCGCGACCGTCAAGATCGCTTCATCATCAACATCGCCCTTCAAATGATAGCGGAAGACGGCGGCGATCTCCGGTTCCGTGCGGGGCGGATAGACCGGCACCCGACACTCCAATCTCTCGGGACGGACGAGGGCCTGATCGAGCCTCGAAAAGTAGTTCGTCGCCGCGACCAGGAGAATGGACCTTCCCGATCGGCGAACCCGATCAATCTCACTGAGAACCAGAGTGATACAGGTGCCCCACCACTGCAGATCCTCGGGGGCAAGGGCGGCGCGACTGGGAAGCGCGTCCAGTTCATCGATGAAGCCGATTGCCTTTTCCTGCGACAAGAGCCCATCGAAAAAGGCGCGGCAGGCTCGGCTGACGCCACCAAGATTGCCATCGCTGGTGGCGAACCATTCGCCGATCGAAGTGGCATGCAGGGTCCAGCCAGCAGAGCGTGCCAAGGCCTTGGCGATCAGCGTCTTGCCGGTTCCCGGCGGTCCTTCGAGAACGGCGTAGCGCAGGCTGCCGTTGGGAACATCTCCGGCATCGATCCCCTGCAACTGGTCGAGGACATTGCTGGCCCAATCCTTGACCGGCGCGGAAAGCGGAAGTTCTTCGATCTTGGGGCTGTCGGATGGCGGGCTCGGCGGCAGCGCACTCTTTGCTGATCGCTTGAGCCGTTCGACACATTGAGCAGCGGAACTGTTCGGCCGCAGTGCCGAGAGAAGAGCAGCCAGTTCCAGGGTTTCCACCGGAATCCGGCGAACAGCCGGCCCCGGCGCCTGTCCAGTCAGACGGACGATGGCACGCCGCATGATTGCCTGATCGATCCTAGGGAGATGAAGGACGAGATCGGCCGCGGCTCGCACTACGGAGGGGACCATCCCCACCAGGTCATGACTGAGGATCACCATATGCGTGCCGCCTCCGAGCGTCGTCAGCATCTGATCGGTGAGTTCCGCCTCCGCATTCTTCTTGACCTCGGTCACAGTCTTGATCCGCGTCCGGCGGGGCGAGGCAAGTTCCCGGGCGACCAGCCTTGCGAGATCGGGCGTGCCGGTCTCGATGATGATCACCGCGGGCATGTCGCGCGCCAGCGCCGCGTTTAGCCGCGCGCGACCAGTCGCTTCGAGGATGGCATCGACCAGCGCCCGGGACGGCGTCAAGGTCGGCGCAGTTTCGGGCGTATCGTCATCGTGGTCGTCGTCGTCATGGGCGAGGTCGAGAACGGGCATGAGAATTCCTGTGGCGGCGCGCTGGCCGCGTTAGAACGACAGTTGGGAGAGGCGAGATGGAAGGCGGTCAGACGCGCGGCGGCGGTGGGTCCAACGGCATCGCCGTCCAGATGCCGGGGTGGTGCCGGGAGCCGAGGACGAAGGCGGTGGCGCCGTTCGCCGTCGAAAACACTAGGTCCTCGAGCAGCACAAAGTGACCACTCCGCCGCACCATCACGCCGCTGCTCAGCAGATCATGGCGGCGCTTGACCGGTCCCGCGCCTGCCGATGGCGCGACCTCGAGCCGGACCTGACTGCCCCTGTGGACGACGAAGCCGTCCTCGGTCTGTGTCGCCGCCGCCTTGATGCCACAGGCGTCGAGACGGAACTGCATGCCGGCAGGAGGCTCGTTCGCGGGGGCTGGGGGCCGGGTGAAGGCAAGGCCGAGTTCGGCTATGGCTGCGATCGACTTTTCGGCCAGGCGGTCGACGGCCTGGTAGGCCGAGCTCGGGAGCTGGTGGCCCGTCGGGACCTGGTCGTTGGCGAGGTCGCGATGATCACGTCCAATCACGGCGAGCGCCATCCGCCGCTCGAGGGCGAGCGCTTCGACGTCGCCAAGCTGGCCGGCAGCATCGGTGACGACGACAAGGAGGCGCGGCGGCTTGCCGTTGTGGAAGACGTGCTTGCCGTTGCGGACCCGGCCATGGAGCTGTTTGGACTTGCCCACATGAATGACGTCGTCGAAGACCCCAAGATAGACCCCGGCGCCATTGACCGCGGGGTTGTATTGCAGGCTGCCGCGCTCGTCCCACTCGACAAAGCAGATGGAGGGCTCGTAGCGGTCACCTGATCTCATGAACGCAAAGACCTCGGGTGGCGGCTCGGTCTTGAGCTGGCCCTTCTGGCCTGCCTTGGGGGGCTCGTCGCTGGACACCTGCGCAATATGTGTCGGGGCGCGACGGACGAGACTGGCGCCGTCGAGGAACCGGGTTGCGTCGATCTCGAGGATGCCCATAGCGGCGAGATCGACGATGAGGCCGGCTGGCGCCTCGGTCTTGTCGAGTGCGGCGACGAGGTCCGCCATCGTGGCGCTGCCGCTCTCATCGATGGTCGCGAAGATCTTGAGCTGCGCATCGGGCGTCAATGCCGGCAGGTCGATGAGACAGGGCAAGCCGGCGCGCCATCGTCGCCGACGAAACTGTGGTCTTGAGGGTTTCAGGGCTCTTGGGGTTCTTGCATGCGGCTTCGCCGCCGCCCAGAATGGCATCAGCCATCGAGCTTCTCCTGTGTCTGCAGGTGGGGCTCCCTGGTCAGGTCGACGGGGTGTCTCACCACCCCGTTGACCGCCCTGACGTCGGTTGCCACGGCCCGGAATCGAGCCGCGTCCTGAGACTGCGGGGGATCCGTTCCCGACGTCAAACTTCCTCGCGTGCTATGGTTAACGGCGGAGGTAAGCTCTTAGTCGTGCGGTGGAATTTCCTGATCTTGCAGCGTTGGATGAGAACCGTGAGGGGAGCGAAGGTTACCGATGGTGATGCCGGACTGGACTTGGCGCTGGCTGTGGAATGGCGTCATCGCCTGGTCGGGGATTGGGTCGATCGATGAGAACCTCACCGCTCGTGAGCGGCTCGAGGTGGCCGCGGCGGTGCTCGGACCGGGCCTGCGGCACCACTATCTTCGCCCGGTGCGCGACTGGCTCTACCGGCATCTGCCGGTCTGGGTGCTGCTGCAGCGGTTAGAACCTTCGGGTCATGGCTGGCATCGCTTGCCGAATCGGTCGGCAGCCCTGCACGCCTTCTTCCGGTTCGGCACGATCGTTCACGAGGGTGATTTCGTCCGCGTCATCGGCGGCAGACTTGTCGCCATTGGCCTCATCGATGAGGGGCTCGATCGCTGCGAGTTCTGGTTTGCCGACGAACTGGACAAGCCCGACCCGCCACTGGCGGTGAAGTTGGTGCGGCAGCCTTAGCCCAGACTTTAGCCTCCTGCCCTCACCACCCGTGGCGCGTTCGGTGCCAAGGCGCGGATTGCGACCCATGAAGCGCCCGCGTTCCGGGCGAATGCCCGATAACGGCTGGGATCAGGCACTTTCGCGTGCTGATGGAATCACAACCAAGATAAAGAGGAACTAGGCGCTGGCTGGGGAACCTGGATTCGAACCAAGATTGACGGAGTCAGAGTCCGCAGTTCTACCATTGAACTATTCCCCAAGCGCTTGCGGCGCAAGGAAAGGACGGGCCGGAGCCGGTCGTTTCGGGAGGGCTTTTAGCGGGATTGGCGGTGGGGGGCAACAGGTTTTGTGCGCCAATTTCAACAGGGAAAACAGCAAGGGCCGCGGCGCTTGCCACGGCCCTGCCCGCTCGATGAACGACGGATGAACAGGTTCTAGGCGTCGAAGAAGCCCATATCCTCTTCCTTGAGGTACGGTTTGGCGCCTTCGGGGTCGATATCGACGCCGAGGCCGGGGCCCGGCAGCAGGTCCACATGGCTGTCCTGGACGATCTTGTCGGCCGGCGGCAGGCCGGTGACGATGTCGTTCCACCACGGGTCGGACGCCGAGGGGTATTCGAAGGCGATGTAGTTGGCCGGCAGCGTGGCACAGACATTGATCAGGGCGCCGAGGCCGAGCAGGCCGTTGGCGGTGCCGTGCGGGGCCATCATGATCGAGTGCATGTAGGCGTGCTCGGCGACCCACTTGAGTTCGGCGATGCCGCCGATATCGGCCGGATCAGGACCGACGACGCGGACGGCCTGGGTCTCGATCAGTTCCTTGAAGTTATGGCGCAGGTAGATCTGCTCGCCGGTGTGGATCGGCGTCTTGGTCGAGGTGGTGAGCTCGCGATAGGCCTGAGGGTTGACCCACGGCACATAATCGCCGGTCAGCATGTCCTCGAGCCACATGATGTTGTAGGGCTCGACAGCCTGGGCGAAGCGGATGGCGTCGTTGAGGAACCAGCCCGGACCGCAGTCGAGGGCGAGGGAGACTTCGTCGCCCAGCGCTTCCTTCATGGCGATCACGCAATCGAGCATGTAGTTGAAGCCGCGCTCGGAAATCTGGCCCTGGTCCATGGCGCCGTGATAGCCGGCTTTCTTCTGCCGCGGGCCATAGTGGAAGTCGGGGAAGCTGTCCTTCTGCGAGGAGTGGAAGCTCAGGCCCTGCTTGACCATGAAGAACTTTTGCGGCTGCTCGGCCATCCACTTGACGTCGGCAGCGAAGTCTTCCGGCTTGTCGCCCTGGCGGGCACGGCGGACCGAGCCGTTGTAGACGCGGACCTTGTCACGCACCTTGCCGCCGAGCAGCTTGTAGGCGGGAACGTTGGCGGCCTTGCCGGCGATGTCCCAGAGGGCGTGCTCGATAGCCGAGACAGCGGCGCCGTAGGGTTTGAACGAACCGCGCTGACGGATCTTGAGCATGCAGCGTTCGACGTCGGTGGGGTCCTCGCCGATCAGGGCTTCGCGGAAATGCAGCACCCAGGGCTTGAGGTAGGACTTTGTGTATTCAACTTCGCCCAGGCCGTAGAGGCCCTCGTCGGTGACGATGCGGACGATCGGATGCCGGCCAATGACGGCGCAGCGCAGGTCAGTAATCTTCATGATGCTCCCTCGACCTGTTCTGATCTGAACAGGTGTCTCAGATTTGAGAAATGGTAGGGCGGAGATGGGGTGGTCGTCAACGATACCAAGGGCGGTATCCCCCTGCCCTCACCGACGCACGCGGGCACAAAGATAACCCCCAGGCCCACCAAGGGACTGGACACCAGACGGGACAGAGGGCAGTTTGTTTGGTGATTGTTATTTTTGTTGCCTGTTCTGCCTACCGGTATGCGCAAGGTGTTTGCAGTTTTTTGCGGCACATTCGACGTAACCGGTGCAGAAGGACGACAGAGCTGTCTCAAATGTGAACTGAGGGGAACACATGGCGTCGGCGCGGGTGACGATACAGGATGTAGCGGACAAGCTGGGGCTCTCGAAGTTTTCGGTGTCGCGGGCGCTGTCGGGGAAGCCGGGGGTGGCCGACGCGACGCGGAGCCGGGTGCTCAGGGCCGCACATGCGATGGGCTACCGGGTCAATTCCGAGATCGGCCATTCGATCGGACAGATCCTGTTCGTGCGGCAGGAGATCGACATGGTCTCGAGCGAGATGTGGCTTAATGTTCTGCACGGGGCCGAGGTCGAGGCGGAGCGGCTGGGCTATTCGGTGGTGCCCCGGCAGGCGCGCTATCTCACCAGCAATGAAGTCGACCCTGTGGTGGTCGGGGTGATTCTTGCCGTTCCGAGGCCCTCGGAGATCACCGAGCTCGCGGCGCGACTCGGGCTGCCAGTGGCGTGCGCCACCTATGTCGAGCCGATGAGCCGATTCGACCAGGTGGTCTGCGCCGACTGGGAGGCGGGCGTGGCGGTCGGCCGCATGCTGACCGGGCTGGGACATCGCAGGGTCGTCTACGTGCATGGCAGTACGCTGCCGATCGGCCGCGCCGAGCGGTTCCGTGGCTTTCGCGATGGCATACTCGAAACGGCGGGGACGACGGTCGACGACATCGTCTTTGACGAGAGCCAGGGGTTTCGACGGGCGTTCCTCGCGCATATCCGGGACGGCGGCGCGCCGACGGCGCTCTTTTGCGCCCATGACGGGATCGCGGTGAGCGCGGTGAGCGAGTTGCTGCAACTGGGACTGCGGATCCCCGAGGACATTTCGATTGTCGGCAACAGCGATTTCGCAGCGGCTTCGCAGATCTCGCCGCGGCTGACGACGGTGCGTGTGCCGCATGTGGAAATCGGGGCTACGATGGTGCGGTGCATCGCCGACCGGTTGTCGAGCCCGGAGGGTGGCGCACGACCGCCGATCCGGATTTCGCTGGTGTCTGAGATCGTGCGGCGAGAATCCACCGGGCCGGCGGCGGCGGTAAACTGGGTGCCGCTCCTAGAGGTCGCTTAGTTTCGCCACCGGTGCTGCCATACAGCCCATCGCCGGGATGAGGGTCGGCCGGGAATGCCAACACCTCTCCTCACTTCTTCAAATGGGAACTTCCAGTGTTTCACATCTGGTGCTACGCCTTAGCGCTGGAGGAGAGGATATGCGGGAGGAATCCGTCAGGAACGGAGTGCCGGTGCTCGAGCGGACGCTCGACATGCTGGCGGTGTTCGAGCGCGAGCCGGAGGGCGCGACGATCCGTGGCCTGATGCAGGAACTCGGGTTGCCGCGGTCGACGGTGTACCGGATTCTCAACACGCTGCTGGCGCACCGGATCGTCCGGCGATCGTCGGACGGCGTGTTCTCGCTGGGGCCGCGGATTACGGCGCTGGCGGCCCGTGTGAAGACCGATGGCAGCAGCTATGACCTGGCGGAAATCGCGACTCCGGTGGCGCAGCAATTGCGCGACGAGTTGGGTGAACCCACCAAGCTCTCGGTGCGCGATGGCGACCGCGCCAAGGTAATCGTGGCGGTCCTCGGCCGGCACGAGTTTACCCCTGCCCCGTCGATCGGCACGAGCTATCCGTTGCATGCGGGAGCGGCGAGCAAGATGATCATGGCTCACATGTCGCCAGCCGATCTCGAGCGGCACCTGAGCGCGCCGCTCGTTCGCTACACGCCCCGCACCATTACCGAGCCCGAGAAACTTCGGGCGGACCTCGCACGGATCCGCAAGCAGGGTTTTGCCATGGACATGGGCGAGCACAGTCTGAGCGTGCACGCAGTTGCGGCGCCGGTAGTGGACCCTGCGGGGCGATTCCTGGGGGCGCTCAGCATCCCCTATCTCGCCGACAAGGATGCCGAGACCCGAGAGCGCCTTCGCGCCGGGGTCGTACAGGCGGCGGCAGCAATTTCAGCAAGAATACCAAAGGGCTAATGAAGTGAGTGAATCCAACGAATGGGCCGGGAAAGTGGCCCTGGTCACGGGCGCGGGTTCGGGGATCGGCGCCGCAGCGGCGAGGATGATCGCCGCCAAGGGGGCGACGGTGGCGCTGCTCGACGTGGTGGAGGCCTCGGTGAGCAAAGTGCACACCGAGATCACCGCGGCGGGTGGCAACGCCTTCATCCTTCTCGCCGATGTGGGCGACGAGGCCCAGATGAAAGCTGCCTACGAGGCCGTGGCGCTCAAGGAAGACCGCATCGACATGATGGTGGTCAGCGCCGGCATCAACGGCACCTGGGCGCCCGTGGACGACCTGACGCCGGAGGAATTCGACCGCACGATCCGCATCAACCTCCGCGGCACCTATCTCAGCTTCCACTATGGGGTGCCGCTGCTGAAGAAGGCCGGCGGCGGATCGATCGTGGTGATTTCCTCGATGAACGGGCAGCGTACGGTGAGCACCGCAGGCGCTTCGGCCTATTCCGCTACCAAGGCGGCGCAGGCTGCGATGGCGCGGCAGCTCGCGCTGGAACTCTCTGGGTCGCGCATTCGGGTCAACTCGATCTTCCCAGGCGCGACCGAGACGAACATCGGGCAGAACACCTGGCGGCGGAATGTCGAAGACATCCGGATCAAGGTGGAGTTTGCGGGCGGTGACGTCCCGATCACCGGGGGTAAACGGGCCAAGCCGGAGGACGTGGCGGAGGGGATCCTGTTCCTCTGCTCGGACGCGGCGCGGCATATCACCGGGGCGGAGCTGAACATCGATGGCGGGCAATCGCTCATCCGGTGAGGTCACGTCAGGATGACCAAAAAGTCCAACGATGCGTGTGAGGTGTGTCGTGAAAGTGCGTCAGGGCGTATGATGAACTTCTATAACGTGCGTGTTGTCTCGGATGTGAACGGGCACTCAACGCCTTGTTCTCTTTTGAATTTCGCGTTCGGAAACCTAACAACATAACAAACACCGCAATCCGTTGCGGTGAGTTTCTTGACAGACCGTTACGAATGGGGCAGCGTCAGGGCCTCAGTCTACCCCAAGAAGCCATGTGAAGGCTCCGGGGCCCGGAATTGTCACTAGGGAGGAATTCCATGACCTACTCGCCCGTTGGCGAGAGCACTTCTGCTCGTCGTAAATCCCGCTTTGCCAAAGTTGCCATCGCAGCGCTGCTGAGCACCACCATGGTGGGCACCGGCTTTGCCCAGAGCGTCGACCTGAGCAAGTGGTCCCCGGAATATGTGAAATCCATCGCCGGCACCAAGCAGTTCGATGCCGCCAAGGATTGCGGCGCCGTGGTGCCCAACGATTACGCCGGTCGCGTTAGCTACTGGTACACCGGCCCGTTCGAAGCCGATCCGCTGATCGCGCACGAACAGGACAAGGCGTTCTGGGAAGCCTTCAAGGCGGCCTATCCGAACATCGAAACCGACGTGCAGTCGATCACCTATAACGAGCTGCTCGACAAGTTCCGTACCGCCCTGCTCGGCAATGCCGCGCCGATGGTGGTCCGCCTGCAGATCCTGGGCGGCGTCGAATTCGCAGCCAAGGGCTACCTCAACGAACTCAAGCCTGAAGACATCGGCCTCACTGCCGCCGACTTCTGGCCGGGTGCGCTCAAGTCCGTGACCTATGAGGGCAAGACCTACGGTCTGCCGACCAACAACGAAACCATGGCGCTGATCTGGAACGCCAAGGTGTTCAAGGACGCCGGTCTCGACCCCGACAATCCGCCCGCAACCTGGGATGACGTCGTCGCCTATTCCAAGCAGATCCACGACAAGCTCGGCATTGCCGGCTACGGCCTCGTGGCCAAGCAGAATGCCGGCAACACGCCGTTCCGCTTCATGCCGCAGCTCTGGGCTTACGGTGGCGGCGCGCTCGACGAAGCATCGGAATCGCCGTCCTACAAGGACGTCTGGATCAACAACGAAGGCTCGAAGGCAGCCCTGCAGGCCGCATACCAGATGTATGTGGTCGACAAGTCGGTCCCGACCTCGGCGCTGACCAACACCCAGGCCGAGAACCAGGCGCCGTTCATTGCCGGCCAGCTCGGCATGATGATCGCCCACCCGGCCGAATATGCCCGCATGACCGACCTCGCTTCGAAGGCTACCGGCGCCGATAAGGCCGTTGCCGACGAAGTGGTGGCGAACATGCGCTATGGCCTGATCCCGGCCGGCCCGGACGGCAAGCGCGCCGTGGTGTTCGGCGGCTCCAACATCCACGTGGTCAAGCCGGAGTTCGTCGAGGGCGGCAAGTCGGACGAGCAGGCCGTCAAGGCGCTGATCTGCATGTGGAACAGCCCGGAATGGTCGACCAAGCTCGCTTGGGTCGGTTCGAACCCCGGCAACATCAATGGCTTCATGACCGACGCCATGAAGGAACGCCTGGACACCATCAAGTTCCTCGACGTCACCACCTCGATGCTGCCCAACGGCATCCCCTTCCCGGTGATCCCCGAGGCTCCGGAAATCATGAACATCATCATTCCGGATATGCTGCAGAACGCGCTCACCGGCACCATGACCGTGGACCAGGCCGTCGAAGACGCGGCCCAGAAGATCCAGGGCGTGGTCGGCGGCGGCGGCATCTAGCCGCAGCGCGACATCACTAACGACCGGCGGCCCGCGCCGCCGGTTTCTCTCGTTCTCCGACTACAGGGTGGGGCAAGCCGTGAGCACAGCATCAGGTCAAGCCATTTTCCGCGACACACCGGCGCCGCCGAGGCGTCCGACCTTCTTCCAGCGGGTATGGAACCATCGCACGGACTATCTCTACGTGCTCCCGGCGATCATCGTCATGCTGATCGTGATCGCCTACCCGATCTACTACACGATCGAGCTCTCGTTCTTCAACACGCCGGCCAGCCTGTCGCTGGCGAACAAGCAGTTCAACGGCCTCGACAATTACACCGCCATTCTCTCGAGCCCGATCTTCTGGAAGGTCAGCTGGCAGACGCTGGTGTGGACGGTGCTCTCGACCATTTTTGCCTTCGTGCTCGGCCTGGGCGCCGCCCTAGCGCTGCACCGCGAGTTCGTTGGCCGCGGGGTGATGCGGGGTATCCTGCTGGTGCCGTGGGTGGTGAGCGCGGTGGCCGCCTCCTATGTGTGGAAGTGGCTCTATCACTCGGATTTCGGCGCCATCGGCGCGCTCTCGGTGCAGCTGGGATTTACCCAGGAACCGATCAACTTCATCGATAATACCACCACCGGCCTCTACGCGCTGATCGTCGTGAACGTGTGGAAGGAATTTTCCTTCGCCATGATCATGCTGATGGCGGGGCTGCAGACGGTACCCGACACCCTGCTGCGCGCCGCGCAGGTCGATGGCGCCAGCCCGTGGCAGCGCTTCTGGCACGTGACCTGGCCGCACCTGCAGAGCGTCTCGATGGTGACGGTGCTGCTGCTCGTGGTTCAGAACTTCAACAGCTTCATCATTCCGTTCATCATGTCCGGCGGCGGGCCGGTGGGCTCGACCCAGATCTGGATCACCCACATCTACGAGCTCGCCTTCCTGCGGCAACGCTGGGGCGTGGGCGCGGCCTACGCGGTGCTGCTGTTCCTGATCATGATGACGCTGGGCTACTTCTACGTGAAGGCACTCAGCCGCGGCGACGACAACCGGGCGGGGGCATAACAAATGGCAATGATTACCGAAGCGGCGCCCCGCCGGGGCATCGACGGCTGGCGCTGGGCCGGACGGATCTTCCTCACCCTGCTGCTCGGCTTCACCATCATGCCGATGGCGTGGATGCTGATCACTTCGCTCAAGACCGGCTTTGCGGCGATGCAGTATCCGCCGCAATGGTGGCCGACCGAGCCGACGCTCAGCAACTATTGGCGGCTGATCGACCCATCGGGCAGCGTCGGACGCGACTTCCTGCAGTATTTCTGGAACTCGATGTGGGTTTCGATCATGACCACGATCCTGGCGGTCGTGGTGGCGGTACCGGCGGCCTACGCGTTCTCGCGCTTCCGCTTCCCGGGCCGGAACTTCCTGTTCTTCGCGGTGCTGCTGCGCAACATGTTCCCGGCCGTGGTGTTCCTCGTGCCGCTGTTCATCCTGATGCGCGTGCTCGGGCTGGTGAATACGCATGGATCGCTGATCCTCACCTATCTCACCTTCGGCCTGCCGCTGGCGATCTGGCTGCTCAAGGGGTTCTACGACAACATCCCGATCCAGCTCGAACAGGCGGCCCGCATCGACGGCGCGACCCGTTTCCAGGCGTTCCTGCTGATCGTGATGCCGCTCTCGACCCCGGGCATCATCGCGACCTCGATCTATAGCTTCATCGGTGCGTGGAACGAGTACATCTACGCCTACACGTTCCTCACCCGGCACGACCAGATGACGCTGCCGGTTGGCATCCAGCGCTTCTTCTCGGAGAACGCCACCGACTGGCCGGGCCTGATGGCCGCCACCTTCATGATGAGCATCCCCGTGGTGGTGCTGTTCCTCGTCCTGCAACGCTACTTCGTACGTGCCCTGACCGAGGGCGCGGTGAAGCACTAATACTCAGCAAGGGAAACCAAACCCATGGCTCAAGTTGTCCTCAAGGACGTGGTCAAGGCCTATGGCAGCGTCTATGCCGTCAACCACGTCTCGCTGACCGTCGAGGATGGCGAGTTCGTCGCGCTGGTCGGCCCCTCGGGCTGCGGCAAGACGACGACGCTCAACCTGGTGGCGGGCCTGATCCCGATCACCAGCGGCGACATCGTCATCGGTGAGCGCAACGTCTCCGGGCTGGACCCCAAGGATCGCGACATCGCGATGGTGTTCCAGAACTACGCGCTCTATCCGCAGAAGTCGGTCTACAAGAACCTCGCCTTCCCGCTGCAGATGCGGAAGATGCCCAAGGACGAGATCGACCGGAAGGTGCAAGAGGCCGCCAAGGTGCTCGACATCACCCACCTGCTCGAGCGCAAGCCGCGTGAACTGTCCGGCGGCCAGCAGCAGCGCGTGGCGCTGGGCCGCGCGCTGGTGCGCAGTCCGCGCGTGTTCCTGATGGACGAGCCGCTCTCGAACCTCGACGCCAAGCTGCGCGTGCAGATGCGCACCGAGATCAAGCGGTTCCATCAGGACCTCAATGCGACGATCATCTACGTGACGCACGACCAGCTCGAAGCGGTCACCATGGCCGACAAGATGGCGGTGATGAATGGCGGCTACCTGCAGCAGTACGACACGCCGGCCAATGTGTTCGCCAACCCGGTGAACATGTTCGTGGCGAGCTTTGTCGGTTCGCCGGCGATGAGCCTCATTCCGCTCGAAGCGGAGACGCGCGGCACCGAGGTGGTGCTCAAGGGCTCGGAAGGCTGGGAGCTGCCGCTGTCGCCGGCCAATGCCGCCAAGGCGCGCAAGGCGGGCAGCAACAAGGTGGTGCTGGGTGCGCGGCACTCGACCATCGACCTGCACCATGAGGCCAAGCCCGGCACGGTGCCGGCCAAGGTCTATACGGTGGAGCCGACCGGCGACATCACCTTCGTGCAGGCGTTCCTCGCCGGATCGGTGGTCAATATCTCGGTGCCACCCAATGTGGTGGTGAAACCCGACGAGACCGTCCACCTCGAGTTCCACCAGGACAAGATCCACCTCTTTGACGCCGAGACGACCAACGCGCTCAAAGCGGACTGACGGGTGGGGCGGACCGCCGCCCCCCTCCCCTCTCTTCTTCCTCAGCCAGCCACGCGCCGGCCCCCCAACCGAATGCCAGACCAATGACCCTCACGACTGCCGACGACGCCCTCAATAACGTTAACACGCACTCGCGCCCCTCTGATCTGCGGATCACCGACGTCCGGGTGGCCGAGATCACCGGGGCGCCGTTCCGTACGGCGCTGCTCAAGATCTACACCAACCAGGGCATT
>JAEZKB010000357.1 GCA_023415605.1 Pseudomonadota bacterium | reverse complement strand
GAGTTCGAGGAAGAGGGCCTCGTTAAGCCGCTCGATGACCTGTGCTTCGCCTTTCATGACGACCTCCAATGCGTTTACGACGCAACGCAGGCGGCCGCGGCGGAATCACTGTTCCGGGCGCGGCATTTGCCTGCAGTTGAAGGTGGTACTCTTCGGTCACGGCGGTGATAATGTCCACCACATTCGGCACGCAGCCGGCGCACTTGCAGCGCTTTTCCAGCTCACGGTAGACCTTGGCCGGCACGATGATCGCCCAGGGATCTTCCTTGAGGAGGTCCAGGATCACCCGCTTGATCTCACGATCGGTGATCACATTGCATTGGCAGACCAGCATGAGCCCGGCTGAAGTCGAAAACTGAAAACGCGTAACCTGGCGGCATAAAGCGCGCTGAAATCCTGATTGTCAATGTCAGATATGCCGCAGGGTTAGCGAGGTGGATGGTGCGCGCGAAGCAGTTCCATCGAGTCGCCGGACCGTGCCATAAGGCGCGCATGACCGGGCGGGCAGAACCATGATCGAGACCACCGCGACGCGGTCCGCGCCGCTGGCGCCGCTCGGCGTGCTCAAGACGCTGGTGGTGTTGCTGCTCGCCGGCAAGCTCGCGGTGCTGATCTTTGCCGGGGTGTTCCAGGACGAGGCCTATTACTGGCTCTGGGGCCAGCATCCGGCGCTCTCCTACTACGACCATCCGCCGCTGAACGCTTGGCTGCAGGGGCTGTCGGGCGCGGTCTTCGGCTGGAACCGTTTTGCTATGCGCCTGCCGGTGGCGCTGGCGCTGGTGGCGGACCTTGCACTGGTCTGGTTGATCTCGAAGCGGATCGCCTGGGACTGGCCGGAACACTTCTGGCGGACGGCGATCCTCTTCCTGGGCACGCCGATCTTCCTCGCCGTCACCTCGGTGGCGCTGCCCGATCATCTGCTGGTGACCTGCAGCCTCGCGGCGCTCTACTTCTTCCTCTCCTTCTTCCAGCGCTGGCCCGAACTGCCCCGCTGGCGCGACCTCTACCTGGGCGCATTCTTCCTCGGCCTCGCGGTGCTGGCCAAATACAACGGGGCCTTCATCGGCTTCGGGCTGGCGCTCTATATCCTCCTCGCGCCGCGGGCCAGGCCGCTGTTGCTCAAGCCGCAGCTCTACCTGGCCGCTGCGATAGCCATCGCCATGCAGGCGCCGGTGTTGATCTGGAATTTCCAGCAGAACATGGCGTCGTTCGGCTTCATCCTGGGCAGCCGGCATGGCGGGCTCGCAACGACGTTCGAGGGTACGGGACAGTGGCTGGTCGGACTCCTCATCTTCGTGGGGCCGTTCCTGCTGAGCCCGATGCTGGCCTTCGCCTTCTCACGCCGGGCGGGCGAGGGGCTTTCGCGCATCATCTTCTGGCTCTCGACCGTCGTCATCTTCGGCCTCTCGGTGGTGACAGCGACGCTGTTCCACTGGAACCTCGTGGCTTACCTCGCGGCGCTGCCCTTCCTCGCCTTCCACATGCGCTGGCGCTGGCTCACCTGGGCGCACACGCTCTACGGCTTAGCCTTTCTGGCCTTCATGCTGGTCAACTACAGCTTTACCCCGCTGACCGATGTCCGCGGCTGGAACGACGAGGCAACCGGCTGGGCCTATGGGTGGCAAGACACTGCAGCAGCCGTCGAGGCGGCGCGGATCGAGCACAGTGCCGGCTTTGTCGCCACGGCCGACTACACGACGGCGTCGCTCCTTGGTTACGCCATGGCCGACAAGGATGTGGTGAGTCTGAGCAGCCGGCGCGACCAGTTCGACTATTGGTTCGACCCGGCCGCCCATGCAGGAGAGGACGCGATCCTCTTCGGCGACACCTGGCGGCCGCTCACGCCGGACGTGACCACGCGCTTCGCCGAGGTGGTGCCGCTGGGCGAAATCACGGTGGTCCGCGGCGGCAAGGAGATCGACCGGCACCAGATCTATCTAGGCAAGGGGTTCGCCGGCGCGCAGTGAGCTTGCGCCGCTCTCGCCTTGGTCTATGGTTCGCCCAGGGACAGGGAGAGAGAGCATGGCGGCGACAGTCTTGACCCGCGCTATCGTAGCATTACTGGCCTTCGGGGCCTCCCCCGCCCTCGCGCAGAGCGCCTTCGCGGATTGCGCAGCACAGGCCGCCAGCCAATACGAACATGGTTATGCGGACACCGGCCGCAACATGGCGGCGATGGACGCCAGTGCCGCCGTCGAAGCCTGCGAACGGGCGCTGGCCGAAAATGCCGACAACGCACAAGTGAAAGGCTGGCTGGGCCGCGCCTATGTGTGGGCGGGCGAGACCCCCAAGGCGACCCCGCTATTCGAGGAGGCGACCGCCAGCAACAACACCGTGGCGCTGGCGCTCTACGGCGACATGTTGATCGTCGGCGACGGCGTTGAGCAGGACATTGCCCGCGGTACCGCCATGCTGGAGAACGGCGCCAATCAGGGTTTTGCGCCAGCACAGAACAGCCTTGGGCTGAGCTATGACATCGGCGAGGGCGTGACGCAGGACTATCGCGAGGCCGCCAACTGGTATCGCAAGGCGGCGATACAAAACCTGCCGCGGGCGCAGACCAATATCGGGCTCATGTACTATCAGGGGCTCGGGGTGGAGCAGGACTATGTGGCGGCGCAAGCCTGGCTGCAGCGCGCCGCCGACCGCGGCGATGCCAAGGGCCAGTACAATCTGGGGCGCATCCATCAGGATGGCCTTGCGGGCCTGGCCGATCCCTACGCAGCCGCAGGCTACTATCAGGCGGCCGCCGACCAGGGCGACATGTTCGCCCAGAACGCGCTGGGTTTTCTGCGTGAGCAGGGGCTAGGGACGGATGCGGATGTCACCATGGCAGTCGACCTCTATGGCCGCGCCGCGGAGCAGGGCCTCGCCATAGCGCAATACAACCTGGCCACGCTCTACGAAGTGGGCAAGGGCATCGCCAAGGATGAGGCGCGTGCCTTCGAACTCTACTCGCAGGCCGCGGCGGCGGGCGACCTCGATGCAATGGTGAACCTCGGGATGATGTATCTCGACGGCCGCGGCACTCCGCAGGATTACGCTCAGGCGCTGACATGGACCGAGCAGGCGGCAGAGAAGAGCCATCCGATCGCCCACAACAATCTGGGACACATCTACGAGCAGGGCCTCGGCGTGGCGGTGGACCTCGAAAAGGCGCTGCTGAACTACCGGCTCTCGGCTGACCTGATGTATCCCCTCGGCATCGACAACCACACGCGGCTGGCGGCGGCCATGGAGCCACCCGAGACGCCGAGCGAGCGCAAGCCGCTGACAGAGGCCTATCCGCCGAGCAAGCTGGACGCGTGAGGGCGATCTCTCGGTCGCCGACCAGACCCCTCTCCTACGCCTCCGACTTCTCCAGTTCGCGCCGGCTGGCGAGCACCGCAGCCGAAGCTGCAATCCGATGCGCCGACGAGAAGAACTCGCGGTGGATGAGGAAGGCGACGGTGACGAGGCTGGCAAAAATGGCGAGAACGGGGGAGGCAAACCAGGCAACGGTGGCGACGGAGAAGTAATAGGCACGGATGCCGTTGTTGAAGTTCTTGGCCGCCAGTGTGTTGAGCTGGGCAATGGCGTCGATCTCGGCATCGCCGACGCGACCAGAATGATCCATGGCCCCGATCATAATGCAGAAGTGGTTGAACTGCCGTAGCGCCAGGGTGAAGGCGAAGAATGACTGCACGAAAATCGCCAGCATGACGACGAAATGGATCTGCAGGTCGGACGACGAATAGTCGGCGCCCATACCGACGCCCTTGAGCGCCTCTATCACCGCCGAGATCTGGCCGATGGCGGCGAAGATCGCCAGCACCAGGAGAACCGAAGTGGAGGCGAGGAAGCTCACCGAACTCATCAGATTGGCCGAGAGGATCGCGTCGAGCGGCGACTCGCGCATGGTTGCGTTCTTCACCCAGCGGCGGCGCTGCATGCTCATGATCACCGACAGCGAAGGCCGGCGCTTTTCCACGAGCGGCACGCCGTAATTGTAGGCGAACCAGCAAAGCAGCGGGAACAAGGTGGCAATCAGCGTCATGGGCGCGGCGTCCGGTGAGTGGTGCCCGGAGTTATAGCGCGGAAGATTTTAAGGGTTGGTGAGGTGGGGCTGCTGGCTTGCAGTCGGCGGTCCTCTCCCCTCACGAGACAGGTTCACCGACTGAAAGTCTTGGCCGTTCAAATATACGGCGGCGACAGCAGCGTGACGAAGCGCGTCGCTACGAAGTCGGCGTCTTCGAGGTCTTCCTCGGCCTGGGGCGGGCGCTTGCCGGTGAGAACAGCGGCGTCGGCTTCGGCCTTGGTCGGGGTATCGGAAAAGAATGCTTGCTGGTCTTCGCCGGCCTGACGGTTGGCAGGGGGCGAGAAAATTCCGAAGAAATGTACCATCGGCGTACTCCTCTCTGTTGCGGCCCGTCGCCCACAGGGGCGGGCGACGGGACGTTTGGGCGGCCGGTCAAGGGAGGAGGAAGCCCGGCCGATGCTGAAGCATGCCTTAGTCTATTAGGTCAGTCGAGAATGGATGTGCTGCGCGATAGGGTGGTTTGTGGAAAAGTCGTTCGCGGACGCCGGCCGTCAGAGCGTCCGGGCGTAGCGCATGAAGATCTGCTGGATGCCTTCGAGGACTTCCGGCGACAACTCCACATCGGCGGCTGCGATGTTGGTCTTGAGCTGCTCCATGGTCGTCGCGCCGATGATGACCGAGGTCATGAACGGCTTGGTGAGGCAGAAGGCAATGGCCATCTGGTTGACATCGAGGCCGTGCTTTGCGGCGAGGTCCATATAGGCGCGAATGGCCGGTTCGGTAATCTCGTTGGAGCGGTAGTTGCTGCCGGTAATGGCGCCGCGGCTGCCGGCGGGCAGCTTGCCGTCGAGATACTTGCCGCTCAGCGCGCCGGCGGCGAGCGGGGAATAGGCGAGAAGGCCAACATCCTCGTGGTGCGCCAGTTCGGCGAGGTCGAGGTCGTAATAGCGGCGGAGGAAGTTGTATTCGTTCTGGATCGACTGCACGCGCGGCAGGCCGAGTTCGGCGCTGAGCTTCAGATATTGCATCGTTCCCCAGGCGGTCTCGTTGGAGAGGCCGAACCAGCGGATTTTGCCCTCCTTCACCAGCTTGCCCATTTCCTGCAGCACTTCGAGGATGTTGGGCAGCACCTCGTCCTTGTCCTGCGTATAGGGGTTGTAGGTCCAGCTGCCTTCCCAGTGGTAGTGGCCACGACGGGGCCAGTGGATCTGGTAGAGGTCGATGTAGTCGGTCTGCAGGCGCTTGAGGCTGCCCTCGACGGCTTCGCGCACGCTAGGGCCATCGATGCCGCGTCCGCCGCGCACCCAGGGACGCCCACCCCCGGCGACTTTCGAGGCAAGAATGATCTCCTGCCGCTTGCCGGTCTTCTTGAACCAGGTGCCGATGATTTCCTCGGTCTTGCCGTAGGTGGTGGCGTCGGGCGGCACGGCATACATTTCGGCAGTGTCGAAGAAGTTGATGCCCTCGCTGACCGCGTAGTCCATCTGCTCGTGGCCGTCGGCCTCGGTGTTCTGCTTGCCCCAGGTCATGGTGCCCAGGCAGATTTCGGTCACGTCAACGCCGGTGCGGCCGAGCTTGCGCGTCTTCATTGGTAGTCCCTCAAACCCTCGTAAAGCGGCGGCACCGTAAGGGCAGGGGGTAGCATCGGCAAGGGCCGATGGAGGGGATTTCGACGCCCCGTACCGACGGTTCAAAAAACTGTCATCCGCAGCCGCTTTTTGGGGTTGAGGTTCGGCAAGCGAGCCCCTATATACGCCTCACCGGTGACGCCCCTGGCGTCGCAAGAATGCCATCCGGTCATGTCGCGGGATGGAGCAGCCCGGTAGCTCGTCAGGCTCATAACCTGAAGGTCGCAGGTTCAAATCCTGCTCCCGCAACCAAATGGCATTCACGCAAAGGCGTCCTTCGGGGCGCCTTTGTTGTTTCTAGCGCCGGCCGAGCGCGAGCCATGCGCCGCCGAGGACGATGACGACGGCACCGGCGATGGTGCCCGGAGTCGGCAGTTCCGCGAAGAAGGCCCAGCCGATCAAGGCGGCAAAGACCAGTGACGTATAGCTCAGCGGCGCCAGGAGCGAGACGCGGGCGAGCTGGTTGGCGCGGATGTTGAGATACTGCCCGAAAATGGCGAGCGGGCCGAGGCCAAGCAGCGCCAGGTTCACCCAACCTGGGGAGCGCCAGGTGAGCAAAGCCGGAATGAGCAGCACCAGCATGCCGAGCAGGTTGACGCTGCCCAACGTCACCAGGGGGCGGTCGGTGCTGGCGAGGATCTTGATGAAGAGGCTTTCCACCGCCAGCAGTACGCTGCCCACGACTACCACCAGCACCGGAATCAGGTAGTCGAGATCGGCATGGGAGAAGGCGCCGCGCGAGGCGACGATCAGCAGCGCGCCCGCGAGGCTGACGACAATGCCGGCGGTGCGCCAGACGGTCAGCCGGTCGCCGAGGATCGAAATTCCGAGGAGGATCAGGAAGACGGGGCTCAACAGCGAAATAGCGGTGACGTCGACCACCGGGATTTCGGCATTGCCGTAAATCAGCGTGGCGCCGCCCAGCGCGCCGCAGAAGGCGCGCATCAGGTGGCGCGACGGTTTCGGGCTCGACATGGTTTTGAATGTTTCGCCGCGGAAGAGGGCCACGACGACGATGGTGAGGAAGCCGCCCGCATAGCGCAGGAACATGATCTGCAGCGGTGAGGCGAGATCTCCAACCAGCCGGCCGGAGACGAAGATAAGCGGAAAGATGCCGGCGACCGCGATGGCGTAGAAGGCGGCCAGCGGATGCAGGGTGCGGGCGTCGGCGACGCGAGTAGTGGTCATGCCCCGGTGTAGGGGCAAGACGCGAGGGGCGCCAGTGCCCTAAGCCAGGATGTCGATGGCGTGTTTCTGCATGTCGCTGGCGCGGCGGGCAACGTTGGCGAGGACTTCGAAGGTGGTCTGGTTCATCAGCATGTCGACCATCTCGGTGGCCATGTCGACGCCCTGGCCGGCGGGTGTCCCGGCGCCGGCAGCGGTGATGTTCGAGGCATTGCGCTCGAAACGAGCGGCGGCGGCGTTCATGCCGGCAGCGGCAATCGACAGTGCGGACAAGCGAGACTCCTTGAGAACCTCGTCTTAGCCCACAACGGTATGCCAGCCGGTAAACGCCGGCGTGGCATTTAGCTCAACTTGGCTCAGCCCTGGTTCTTGGCGAGGCGGCTGTCGAGCAGATCGCCGGATTGCTGCAGGATGGGGTAGGCGACGCTGGCGAAGAGCGAGTTGATGGTTTTCAGTGCCCGCACGGTTTCCAGATGGATATTGCTGGTCTCGACGCTCTGCGCCGTGCCCGAGCGCAGGCGATTGAGGTGCTGGCCGTAGCTCTGGCGCTCGGCGGTGCTGACGGCGGCCTTTTCCATGAGCAGCTGGCGGGCGGACTCGCGATCCTTCGACACCAGCACGTTGAGCGCCAGCCGCATGTTGGCCATCACCCGGTGGTGCAGCTCGTTGAGTTCGCGCCAGCCTTCGGGGGAGAAGCTGAGCTTCTGGTCGCGGCGGGTTTCGGCGAGCTTCAGCAGCGTCTTGGAAATGGCGTCGCCGACATATTCGAGATTGATGGCGAAGTTGGAGAGCTCGTGGCCGCGCTGGGCCTCGGCTTCGCCGGTATAGTCGATCTTGGCGAGATAGAGCTTGATCTCGGACTGGGCCTGGTCGACGGCCTTTTCCAGCGCCCGCGCCTGCTTGATCTTTTCGGGGTCGCCGGTCTCGTAAAGTTCCATCAGCGGCTGCAGCATGCGCTCGATGATTTCGGCCATGCGCAGCAGCTCGCGGGTAGCGGAGGCCAGTGCGAGCGCCGGCATGCCGATCACCGCCTGGTCGAGGCAGCTTGGAGCCTCGGCCAGCGGGTTGGCGAGTTCCTCGGGCGTCGGCTTGGGCTTGACCAGCTTTTCGATCCCCGCGGCGACGATGCCGGTCAGCGGCAGGCAGACGATCAGCAGCACGACGTTGAAGGCGAGGTGGAAATTGATCACCTGCCGCGCAGCAGTATCGCCGAGCAGGGTCGCTGGCGGCTGCAGGAAGTGGAAGGCGACAAGCGCTAGCACGGCGCCGAGGCCGCGGAAGGTGAGATTGCCCCAAGTGATACGGCGGGCTTCCACGGCACTCTGGCGGGTCAGGCCGACGGCGATGAGTCCGCCGCCGAGATTGGCGCCGCAGAGCAGCGACACGCCGAGTTCGAGCGGCACCAGCCCCTGGCCGGCAAAGGCGGCGATCAGCAGCACTGAAGCCACGCTCGAATGCACGATCCAGGTGAAGGCGGCGCCGAGGATAAACGCGGTGAGGATGTCGTTGCGGAGATAGCCGATGACATCGGGCAGGAACGTGGCATCGCGAAGCGGCGCCGTCGCCTCGCCGATCATGCGCAACGACACGAGGATCAGCGCGATGCCGATGACAATGCGGCCCGCCTGCTTGAGCTCGCGCGTCTGGCCCTTGAAGAAGAGTACGGCGCCGGCGAGCAGCAGCACGGGGGTCAGCCATTCGAGATCGACCGAGAGGATTTGCACCACCAGCGACGAGCCGAGATCGGCGCCCAGCATGAGTGCAAGGCCGGTGGCGAGCGTGAGCACGCCCGAGGCGGCAAAGCCGGCAGCGAGAATGGCAACGGCAGTGGAGCTCTGGAGCAGGATGGCGATAACTGCGCCGATACCCGCGGCTTGGATGCGGCCGCCGCCAGACTGGCGCAGCACGCGCTTCAAGAGTGGTTCCTGACTGCGTTCCACGCCGGTGCGGACCATCCTGACTGCCCAGAGCAGCAGGGCGATGGCGCCGGCAAGGTGGAGAAGCAGAAGGTAGGGGTTCAAATCAGTCGTTCCAGAATTTCCAGAATAGAATGCCTATTCCATCATCTTGTCCAGTGAGTGACGCGATGCTGGTCAGGCGGTTCATGCGGTGTTCACTGCGATATAGGCATTGCGCGCGTCGACCCCAAAAGGTCGAATGAGGACGTGAGCAATTCGATGCAGCGCAAACTTGAATATTCGAGCGACGTGGAGGGCGGCGCACCGGTGCGCGTACGCTGGTCCATTTCGGGCCGCATGAACGTGCCGAGCTATCTCGACTTCGTGGTCGAGCGGGCGCAGTGGCTCGGGCTCGATGGCTGGGTTGCGGCCAATGACGATCAGACCGTGAGCCTCGCCGTCGCAGGGCCGGAAGCGCTGGTCGGGGCGCTGGAAATGGCCTGTACGCTCGGGCCCCTCGATGCCCTGATCGACGACGTGCGCCCGCTCGGCGAACCCGACGAACTGGCGCCCGGATTCTCGATTCGTCAGAAGTAGTCGGGGATGCCCGGCATGCCGATGAAACGCTGCAGCTTGCGAACGCGCCGTTGCCAGAGGTTGAGTGCCGGATAGTCCTCGAGACCAATGCCGGCGTCGTGGCTCAACGCCACATGCGGGAAGAGCGCAATGTCGGCGATGCTGACGCGGTCCCCCTCCACCCAATCCAAGCCGGCAAGTTGGCGATCGCTGAGGTGATCTTCGAGATCGCGCAAAGCGCGGCGACCGGCCTTGCGCAGAACCGGCAGATCGCCTGGCAGGCCAAGCAGTGAGACGAGGCGAGCTTCTGAGAGCGCAGCCATTTCCCTGCCGGCGAACTGGAGCCAGCGATTGGTGGGCGCCAGCCAATCGGCATCATGCTTGCGGGCAAGGTGGGCGAGAATGGTCTCGGCGCCGTTGAGGACCACGCCATCGTCGTCGAGGACGGGCAGGGTGCCTGCCGGGTTGATGGCCCGGAACGCTTCGCTCTCGTGCTCGCGGCCGGGGAAGAAGTCGACGGCTTGGCGCGTGTAGGCCACGCCGAGCAGGCTGAGCAGCAGGCGCACCTTGTAGCAGCCGTCGGACAACACATAGTCGTAGAGCCTAGGCAATGACAGCCGCTCCGTCGGTTCGCGCCTCGGTGCCGAAGGTCAATGCCTTCTCCTTGAGCCAGCGGCGGTAGAGTACGGAGCTGAGATCGGCGCGGGTCGGGGTTTCGCGGCCGGGCTGCAGCGGCAGCAGCAGCGGGCGCTGGTTCTCGAGCACGATCTTGTCCTGAAGGAAGATCATCTGCTGGAACTGGATGATCTCGGCGTCGGTGCTGGTGTCGTCGATCACCAGCATGAAAGGGTGAGCGACGCTTTCGATCTCATCGAGCGGCTGCACGAAAAGCGCGATCACGTCCCAGCGGTTGGGTGCGGTCGGCGGCGTCTTGTAGAGCATGACGTTGAAGGGCGATACCACGCGATACATGTACTGACTGATCTGGCCCTCGTCCGACGCCGCCGCCGCCTTGGGCTGGAAGAACTCGCATTTGGTGGCCCAGAGTTCATCGACATCGCGGCGCTGTTCGACATCGTATTTCGCGACTTCCGGCTTTTCTTCCGAACCGAGGATATCGCTGTGGACATAGGGGAAGTGGGCGAGGTCGAGGAAGTTTTCGATCAACCGCAGACCCGAGGCGCGGACATGGACGCCGCCGCAATAAATCCAGCGGCGGTCCACCTCGGCCGCTTCCGGCAGGGCGAAGACATCGCGGGCCGGGGTGCCGAAGCTGGTCCAGACATGATTGTAGTCGGTGCGCACGGGGAGGGCTCGGCCTTCACCGATGACCTCGACACCGTCGTCCCGACGGGTGACCGTGAGAGCGCCGCCGAGGAGGCGCGTGGCGACGGTTTCGCCTTTGGGAAAATCGCGGAGGGCGCCGAGGACGTACCACTGGTCGAGTGCGGCTTTGTCTGTCGTGAGCGTCATGCCGCGGCTCCCTGTTCCATGTCGTTCCGCATGCTGCGGAGGTAGGCGGCGGCGCGGGCGAGATCACCGCTGCCAGCCATCACTGCATGCACCATGATGCGGCCGGGGCCGACCTTGTGCCAGCGCAGATGCAACTGGCCGCCCTCGAAGGGCATGGCGAGGTTGGCGCCATCGAGGCCGTCGACTTCGACCGCCAGGCTCAGTACGGGGGTGACGTTCTCGTCGAGCGCCGGCAGGGGCTCGGCTCCGGCTATGCGGACCCAGATGAGGCCGCCGGCTTCGGCGCTCTCATAGGCGTTGGCCTTGATGGTGGGCGAGACGGCGAGGTCGGGATGGGCGGGAATGCGGATGCAGCTCGACGAGGCTCCATATTGCCAGCCGTGGTAGAGGCAGTTGAGCGAGTTGTCGCGCACAAAGCCGAGGCTCAGGCGCATGCCGCGATGCGGGCAGCGATCTTCCCAAACATGGGCGGAGCCATCACCGCGCCAGATCACCAACTCGGCGCCCTCTACGATGACGGCGCGGGTGACGCCCGCGGGCACGTCGCGCGAGAGGGCAATAGGGGTCCAACCGGTCGTCATTAACGTCTATCCACGAATTGTATGCAACGACGCATAACTTGCTTAAAAAATATGCAACAAAGTCGGAAGCGTGGATTCTTTAAGCATCCGGAGCCGGTGGCTGGCAAGCGGGATCTTGACCTCGTCTCTATAAGCCTATGATTTTCATTAGTGAATTCTCCCGGTTCGATCGGTCTGTCCCTTGGCACATCTATTGCATTGTCAAGATCATGGGCGCTGCCGGTACGGGTTGGCAGGCTCTGAATGGGTGCAATTCAGGGAACCACGTCATGACCTTTTCGCTTTCTCGCCGCTCGCTGCTGAGGGCCGGCGCCGCCGGCCTCGCTGCGTCGGCTCTGCCGTTTGGCCTCGCCAGGGGACAGACCAACGTCATTCTCGGCATCGTCTATGTCGGTCCGAAGGACGATTTTGGCTGGAACCAAGCGCACGCCGTTTCCGTCGAGGCGCTGAAGGCCGTGTCCGGCATCACCGTTGTCGAAGAAGAAAACGTGCCCGAGACCGACGCTGTCGCCAAGTCGATGGAGTCGATGATCAACCTCGATGGCGCCAACCTGATCCTCGCCACCTCGTTCGGCTACTACAATCCGTTCGTAGTGGACCTGGCCAAGAAGTACCCGGATGTGACCTTCCGGCACGCGGCGCCCCTCTGGAACAAGGACACCGATCCGCCGAACGCGGGCTCCTACTTCCCCTATCTCAACCAGGCACACTATGTGGATGGCGTCGCCGCGGGCCTCAGCTCGGGCGGGAAGATCGGTTTCGTCGCCGCCAAGCCGATCCCGTCGGTGCTTTCCAACATCAACTCAGTGCTGCTCGGCGCGCGCTCGGTGAACCCGAACGCCACGGTGCAGGTGATCTTCACCGGCGAGTGGAGCCTTCCTGTCCGCGAGGCGGAGGCCACCAACGCGCTGGTCGATGCCGGCTGCGAAGTCATTACCTGCCATGTGGACAGCCCGAAGGTCGTGATCGAGACGGCCGAGGCGCGCGGCGTCAAGACCGCCGGCCACAATGCCAGCCAGGCCCCGCTGGCGCCTAAAGGCTTCATCACCGGCGCCGAATACAAGTGGGAGACGATCTACAAGGCCTATGCCGACGATATCGCGGCCGGCAAGACGCCTCCGAACTTCATGGTGGGCGGCTACAATAATGACATGCTGCGCAATTCGCCCTACGGCGCCGGCGCAACGCCTGAAGCCATCAAGGCCGCGGACGCGGCCATTGAAGCGCTCAAGGGCGGCGCCCCGATCTACAAGGGCACGCTCAAGGACAATGCCGGCAACGTCGTGGTCGACAAGGACTACGACAACTACGACCCCTATCTCGACGGCATGAACTGGCTGCTCGAGGGCGTGCAGGGGTCGATCACCTGATCTGATGAGCTTGCGGCGTGGGATGGTGGGTGCACACCGCCTCGCGCTGCAACCCAATACGGTGGTCGGGTGCGCCCGGCCACCGGCCGAGTTGAGCCCTCAATGGTGAGCCTGTCGAGCCATGTGGGCGGTGCGCGCGGACCCGTCCTTCGACACGCTCAGGATGAGGTCCTCTGAAACGGAGAGCCGCAGCCGATGACTGTCCAGACCGCAGATAGCGTCGCCGCCAAGGCCAGTAGCGGGCCCAACCTGCAGGTACTGCGGTTTGCCGAGGCGGTGACCATACCGGTGCTGGCGCTGGTGGCGTCGGCGGTGCTGTTCTCGATATTTCTTCTGGTCATCGGCAAGGATCCGCTGACCTTCTATTCGCTGGTCTGGACCGGTGGCTTCGGCTCCTCGTTTTCGATCCAGAACTCGCTGCAGCGCGCGGCGCCACTGATCCTCACCGGACTCGCCTTCGCCATCCCGGCACGCATCGGCCTCACCATGATCGGCGGTGAGGGTGCGCTGGTGCTGGGCGGGTTCGCCTCCGCTGCCATCGCCATTCCGCTGGTGAGCAATGGCCTGCCGCCCCTCATGACGCTGCCGGTCATGGCGGTGACCGGCATCGTCACTGGCGGGCTCTGGGTGGGGCTCACAGGCTGGCTCAAATATGCGCGCGGGGTCAATGAGACCATCGCGTCGCTGCTGATGAGCTACATCGCCATCGCCATCATGAACTTCTTCGTCGAGGGGGCACTGCGCGATCCGGCCTCGGCTAACAAGCCGTCCACCATGCCAATCGGAGATGCTTATCGCATCGGCTCGATCCCCGGCACCGACATCCATTGGGGCTTCGCAGCCGGCATTGCGCTCGCCATCATCCTGTGGGTGCTGATGGCGCGCACCACCTTCGGCTTTGCCGCGCGCATGACCGGCGGCAACCTGCGGGCCGCGAAAGCGCAGGGACTGCCGGTCGGCTGGCTGATGGTCAGTTGTTGCATGATCGCCGGCGCCTGCGCCGGTCTCGCCGGCTTCTTCGAGGTGGCGGCGATCCACGGGCAGGCCAATGCCTCGCTGGTGGCGGGTTATGGGTTCACCGGTATCCTGGTGGCGTTCCTGGCGCGGCAGAATCCGCTGGCGGTAGTGCCGGTCGCGATCCTCTTCGGCGCGCTGGCGGCGGCGGGCGGGGTGATCCAGCGGCGCATGGGCATGCCGGATGCGACGATTCTGGTCCTGCGGGGCATCATGTTCGTGGTGCTGCTGATCAGCGACACCTTCTACGGCCGCTTCAAGATTTTCCAGATCAAGGCAACGGGGGACCGCACCTGATGGACAATGCCGTTCTCACCGTGCTGATCGCCATGCTGGGTGGCGCGATCCGCGTGTCGACGCCGTTCATGTTCGTGGCGCTGGGCGAGACGCTGACCGAGAAATCGGGGCGCATCAATCTCGGGCTCGAGGGCAATCTCGTGCTCGGTGCGATGGTGGCCTACGCGACGTCGTACCTCACCGGCAG
>JAEZKB010000344.1 GCA_023415605.1 Pseudomonadota bacterium | reverse complement strand
GACGGGGCCAATCTGATCCTGGCGACCTCGTTCGGCTACTACAATCCGTTCGTGATCGAGCTGGCCAAGAAGTATCCCGATGTCGAGTTCCGGCATGCGGCGAACCTCTGGAAAGAGGGTGATCCGGTCAATGCGGGATCGTATTTCCCGTACCTCAACCAGGCGCACTATGTGAACGGCGTGGCCGCGGGGCTCTCCTCGGGCGGCAAGATCGGCTTCGTGGCCGCCAAGCCGATCCCGACGGTGCTCTCGAACATCAACTCGGTGCTGCTCGGCGCGCGTTCGGTGAACCCCAACGCCACCGTGCAGGTGATCTTCACCGGCGAGTGGAGCCTGCCGGTGCGCGAGGCGGAAGCCACCAACGCGCTGGTCGATGCCGGCTGCGAGGTCATCACCTGCCACGTGGACTCGCCCAAGGTCGTAATCGAGACGGCCGAGGCGCGCGGGGTCAAGACGCTGGGCCACAATGCCTCGCAGGCGCCGCTGGCGCCCAAGGGCTTCATCACCGGCGCCGAATACAAGTGGGAGTCGGCCTACAAGCAATATGCCGACGCCGTCGCCCAGGGCGAGACGCTGCCCAACTGGCTGGTGGGTGGCTACGACAAGAACGACATGCTGCGCAACACGCCCTATGGCGCCGGCGCGACGCCCGAAGCCATCAAGGCGGCCGACGCCGCCATCGAGGCACTCAAGGCCGGCACGCCGATCTACAAGGGCACGCTCAAGGACAATGCCGGCAACGTCGTCATCGACAAGGATTACGACAATTACGCCCCCTATCTCGACGGCATGAACTGGCTGCTCGAGGGCGTGCAGGGGTCGATCACCTGACTTCGAACCGGCCGCAGGCAAAATCGCTCCAGTGGAGCGATTTCAGGTGAGAAGGCCATGAGGGCCATGCCCGAATGGCGAGCTGCTTGCGGCGCGGGGTGGTGGGTGCACACCGCCTCGTGCTGCAAACCAAACAGTGGCCGGGTGCGCTCGGCCACCGGCTAAAATGAGCCCTCATGGTGAGCCTGTCGAACCACGAGGGCGGTGCGCGCGGACCCCCTCCTTCGACACGCTCAGGATGAGGTCCTCTGAAACGGAGTGCCGCAGTCGATGACCGTCCAGACCGCCGACAGTGTCGTTGTGAAAACCAGCAGCGGGCCGAACCTGCAGGTGCTGCGGTTTGCCGAGGCGGTGAGCATACCGGTGCTGGCGCTGCTGGCCTCGGCGGTGCTGTTCTCGATCTTCCTCGTGATCATCGGCAAGGACCCGGTGACGTTCTATTCGCTGGTCTGGACCGGCGGGTTCGGGTCGTCGTTCTCGATCCAGAACTCGCTGCAGCGGGCGGCGCCGCTGATCCTGACCGGCCTCGCCTTCGCCATTCCGGCGCGCATCGGCCTGACCATGATCGGCGGCGAGGGCGCGCTGGTGCTGGGCGGGTTTGCGTCGGCGGCCATCGCCATTCCGCTGGTCGGCAACGGCGTGCCGGTGTGGATCACGCTGCCGCTGATGGCGGCGACCGGGGTGATCACCGGGGCGCTGTGGGTGGGACTGACGGGCTGGCTCAAATATGCGCGCGGGGTCAACGAGACCATCGCGTCGCTGCTGATGAGCTACATCGCGATTGCGATCATGAACTTCTTCGTCGAGGGGGCGCTGCGCGACCCGGCCTCGGCCAACAAGCCATCGACCATGCCGATCGGCGACGCCTATCGGATCGGCTCGATCCCGGGGACGGACATTCACTGGGGCTTTGCGGCGGGGATCCTGCTCGCCATCATCCTCTGGGTGCTGATGGCGCGCACGACGTTCGGGTTCGCGGCGCGCATGACCGGCGGCAATCTGCGGGCCGCCAAGGCGCAGGGACTGCCGGTGGGCTGGCTGATGGTCTCGTGCTGCATGATCGCCGGGGCCTGCGCGGGGCTGGCCGGCTTCTTCGAGGTCGCGGCGATCCACGGCCAGGCCAATGCCTCGCTGGTCGCCGGCTATGGCTTCACCGGCATCCTGGTGGCGTTCCTGGCGCGGCAAAATCCGCTGGCGGTGGTGCCGGTGGCGATCCTGTTCGGCGCGCTGGCGGCGGCCGGCGGGGTGATCCAGCGGCGCATGGGCATGCCCGACGCCACGATCCTGGTGCTGCAGGGCATCATGTTCGTGGTGCTGCTGATCAGCGACACGTTCTACGGCCGCTTCAAGATTTTCCAGGTCAAGGCAACGGGGGACCGCACCTGATGGACAATGCCGTTCTCACCGTGCTGATCGCCATGCTGGGCGGGGCCATCCGCGTCTCGACGCCGTTCATGTTCGTGGCGCTGGGCGAAACGCTGACCGAGAAGTCGGGGCGCATCAATCTCGGGCTCGAGGGCAATCTCGTGCTCGGTGCGATGGTGGCCTACGCGACGTCGTACCTCACCGGCAGCCCGTGGCTGGGCGTGCTGGCGGCAGGGTGTTCGGGGCTCTTTCTGGGGGCGTTGCACGGCTATATCTGCAAGCTGCCCAAGGTCAACGACATCGCCGTCGGCATCGCGATGATGAGCTTTGGGACCGGGCTCGCCTTCTTCTTCGGCCAGCCCTTCATCCAGCCGCAGGCGCCGCGACTCGACTCCATTCCACTCGGCGACTGGACCGGCAATCCGGCGCTGGCGCAGGCGCTGCAGGTCAACCCGCTGTTCTTCGTGGGCATCGGGCTCGCGATCTTCATGTGGTGGGCGTTTCGCAACACCAAGTGGGGCCTGATCGTCCGCATGACCGGCGACAGCGCCGCCTCGGCGAAAGCCATGGGCGTCTCGGTCGATCTCGTGCGATTCCTCGCCACCGCGGCGGGCGGCTTCCTGGCCGGTATCGGCGGGGCGTTCCTCTCGCTCTACTATCCGGGCAACTGGAACCAGGGCCTCTCGTCCGGCCAGGGGCTCATGGCCGTCGCGCTGGTGATCTTTGCGCGCTGGGACCCGATCCGCGCCATCTGGGCCGCTTTGTTCTTTGGCGCGGCCGGCGCGATCGGACCCTCACTGCAGGCCATCGGTGTCACCCAGGGATACTACTTCTTCAACGCCGCTCCGTACATCCTGACACTGATCATCATGATCATTTCCGCCGGCTCGAAGGGCGCGGCGCGGGATGTGCCGGGCGAACTCTCGATTACCAAATAGGAGGGCGCGCCATGAGCGGACTCGGTGGACTCAACAAATCCGAAAACGGCGTCGTCATCGGCCTGGTGCAGCTACAGCTGCCGGTGGTGGTCACGCGGGCGGACCTCGCAGCGCAGACCGACAAAATCGTCGCCATGGTCGGCAAGGCGCGGCGGAACCTCGGCACCATGGACCTCGTGGTGTTCCCCGAATATGCGCTGCACGGCCTTTCGATGGATACCAACCCGGCGATCATGTGCTCGCTCGATGGGCCGGAGGTCGCGGCGTTCAAGGCGGCCTGCAAGGCGAACGCCATCTGGGGCTGTTTCTCGATCATGGAACACAACCCGGGCGGCAACCCCTACAATTCCGGCCTCATCATCGACGACCAGGGCGAGCTGCAACTCTACTACCGCAAGCTGCATCCCTGGGTGCCGGTGGAGCCGTGGGAGCCGAGTGATCTCGGCATTCCGGTGATCACCGGCCCCAAGGGCTGCAAGCTCTCGCTGATCATCTGCCACGACGGCATGTTCCCCGAAATGGCGCGCGAGGCGGCGTACAAGGGCGCCGAAATCATGCTGCGCACGGCGGGGTACACCGCGCCGATCCGCAAGGCATGGCGCTTCACCAATCAGGCCAACTCGTTCCACAACCTCATGGTCACGGCGAATGTCTGCATGTGCGGGTCAGACGGCACGTTCGACTCCATGGGCGAAGCCATGATCGTCGACTTCGACGGCACCATCATCGCCGAGGGAGTTACCGGCCGCGCCGACGAGATCATCACCGCCGAAGTGCGGCCCGATCTCGTGCGCGAGGCGCGGGCCAACTGGGGGGTCGAGAACAATATCTACCAGCTCGGCCACCGCGGCTTCACCGCCGTTGCCGGCGGCGCGCAGGACTGCCCCTACACCTTCATGCACGACATGGTCGCGGGCACGTACCGGCTGCCGTGGGAGGACAGCGTCAAGGTTACCGACGGCACCAGTTCGGGCTTTGCCAAGCCTACCCGGCGCTATGGCGAAAAGTTCCAGGAGGCAGCGGAATGAGCGTGGCGCAGAGCCTCGGGGACGAGCGCGTGGACGCGGCCTTCGTGCCCGGCGGCAAGACCGTGAGGTCCACGCCCTATGCGTGGCCCTATGACGGCGACCTGCGGCCGGACAACACGGTGCTGATCGTCATCGACATGCAGACCGACTTTTGCGGGCCGGGCGGCTATGTCGATTCCATGGGCTACGACATCTCCCTCACCCGCGCCCCCATCGAGCCGCTGAAAAAGCTGATGGCCGCGTTCCGCGCCAAAGGCTACCCGATCATCCACACCCGCGAGGGGCACAAGCCGGACCTCTCGGACCTGCCGGCCAACAAGCGCTGGCGGTCGCAGCGGATCGGCGCCGGTATCGGCGACCAGGGGCCGCAGGGGCGTATCCTCGTGCGTGGTGAGCCGGGCTGGGAGATCATCCCCGAACTGGCGCCGGAGCCGGGCGAGGCCATCATCGACAAGCCGGGCAAGGGCTCGTTCGCGTCGACAGACCTGGAACTGATCCTCAGGCTCAAGGGCATCCGCAATATCGTGCTCACCGGCATCACCACCGATGTCTGCGTGCACACCACCATGCGCGAGGCCAACGATCGCGGCTTTGAATGCGTGCTGCTCGAAGACTGCTGCGCGGCGACCAAGTATGACAACCACCTGGCCGCCATCGACATGATCAAGATGCAGGGCGGCGTGTTCGGCGCGGTTGCTACATCCACCGACCTGATCGAGGTGCTGTGATGGACGCCGCCGCTCCCATTCCGTCTGCCGCCGTAAAGGGTCGCGCGACGTCGCTGCAGGCGCTCGGCATGACCAAGATCTTCGGACCGCTGGTGGCGCTCGACGATGTGTCGATCAACGTCGAGGCCGGGTCGTTTCATGCATTGCTGGGCGAGAACGGCGCCGGCAAGTCGACCCTGGTCAAGTGCATTATGGGGTTCTACTCGCCCGACAAGGGGCAGGTACTGCTCGACGGCAAGGAAGTGTCGATCAAGTCGCCCCGCGATGCGCGTGCCCACGGGATCGGCATGGTCTACCAGCATTTCACGCTGGTGCCGTGCCTCACTGCCGCCGAGAACCTCGTGATCTCGCGCGCCGATGCGCCGTCGGTGATCGACTGGGCCAAGGAGCGCAAGGCGCTTGACGCCTTCATGGAGGAGATGCCGTTCCGCGTGCCGCTCAATGCGCAGGTGTCTTCGTTGTCGGCGGGCGAGAAGCAGAAGCTCGAAATCCTGAAACTGCTCTATCTCGACCAGCGCTTCATGATCCTCGATGAGCCGACCTCGGTGCTCACGCCCGGCGAGGCCGACGAGATGCTGGGACTGCTCGGCGGCATGGCCGACCGCAAGGAAATCACCGTCCTGATGATCTCGCACAAGTTCCGCGAGGTGAAGGCCTTCTGCGACCATTTCACCGTACTCAGGCGCGGCAAGTTTACTGGCGAGGGCGACGCCAAGCTGGTGAGCGTGCCCGACATGTCGGCTATGATGATCGGCGACACCGCCATCCGCGAGCGCGCCGCGCGGAAGAAGCACAACGAAGGGGCCGATCGGCTCGAACTGGCCGGCATCTTTGCCGAGGACAGCGACGGCGCCTCAGTGGTCAAATCGGTGAACCTCAAGGTCAAGGCCGGCGAGATCGTCGGCGTTGCGGGGGTTTCGGGCAACGGGCAGTCGCAACTGGTCGAAGTGCTCTCAGGTCAGCGGCCGATGGCCGACGGCGGCATCTTCATCAATGGCGAGCGCTTCGAGCCCAAGCGCGGCAGCTTCGACAAGTACAAGGTCTTCGGCCTGCCCGAGGAGCCGCTCAAGAACGCCACCGTGCCCAAGATGAGCGTCGCCGAGAACATCGCCTTTCGCTCCTTCGACAAGCCGCCGGTGGCCAAGCTCGGCTGGTGGATGTCGCCGGGACCGATGCGCGAGAAGGCCAAGGAACTGATCGCCAAATACCGCGTCAAGACGCAGGGGCCTGACGCGCCGATCAAAACGCTCAGCGGCGGCAATGTGCAGCGGGCGGTGCTGGCGCGCGAGCTCTCCGGCGATGTCGACGTGCTGATCGTCGCCAATCCCTGCTTTGGGCTGGATTTCGCCTCGGTGTCGGAGATCCGAAGCCAGATCATGGAACAGCGCAACCGCGGTGCAGCGGTGCTGCTGGTCAGCGAGGATCTGGATGAAATCCTCGAACTGGCCGACCGCGTGGCGGTGATGTCGGGCGGGACCATCAACTATGTCTCGGCCATCGAGGACACCGACCGCAACACCATCGGCCAGCACATGGCGGGGCATTGATGGACGCGATGTCTCGACCTGGTTCACCTCTCCCTTGGGGGAGAGGTCGGCGCGCAGCGCCGGGTGAGGG
>JAEZKB010000337.1 GCA_023415605.1 Pseudomonadota bacterium | reverse complement strand
CTTCGTGCTGATCCCGCTCGGCCTCGTCGTCTGGTACTCGCTGCACGAATGGAACGTGCTGGCCGGCACCTTCCGTTTCGTGGGCGACGCCAACTACCAGAAGCTCGCCAATGATCCGGCGCTGGGCGAAGTGCTCACCGCCACGGGCATCTTCTCGGCCGGGCTCGTCGTCTTCAATCTCTCGCTCGCCCTTCTCCTTGCCATCCTGGTCAACCAGAAGCTCAAGGGCATCACGGTTTTCCGCACCATCTTCTTTTCGCCGGTCGTTGTTTCGCTGGTCGCCTGGACCATTGTCTGGAGCTTCCTGCTGCAGGCCAATGGCGGCATCAACGGCATGCTCAAAGTCATCGGCATCGATGGCCCGAACTGGCTGCGCTCGCCGCCCACCGCGATGCTCTCTGTCATCGTGGTGCAGGTGTTCAAGAATGTCGGCCTCAACATGGTGCTGTTCCTCGCCGCCCTGCAGGGCGTACCGCGCGAACTCTACGAAGCCGCCCGTGTCGATGGCGCCAGCCGCTGGACCCAGTTCCACGCCATCACCCTGCCCCTGATCTCGCCCACCGTGCTGCTGACCACGATCATCACTATCGTCGGCTCGTTGCAGGTCTTTGCGCAGATCGCCGTGCTGACCCAGGGCGGGCCGGGCATGTCGACGACCGTCTTGGTCTACTATCTCTACCAGCAGGCCTTCCAGTTCCACCGCTTCGGCTACGGCGCCACCGTTTCGATCCTGCTCTTCGTGATCGTCGCCATCCTCACTTTCGCGCAATGGCAGATGCGCAAGCGGATCGTCTTCTATGAAAACTGATCTCTCCCCACGCGCCCGGGTCGCGCTCTATGGGCTGCTCTGCGTGCTCGCCATCCCCTTCGTCTTCCCGACCTGGTGGATGGTGACGAGCTCGGTAAAGCCCATCTCCGACATCTTCGCCTTCCCGCCCGACATCATCCCGCGCGCCTTCGATTGGTCCACCTATGAGCAGGTGTTCCAACTGCAGCCTTTCGCGCAGCAATACTGGAACTCCTGCTACATCGCCGCGCTGGTCACCATCGGCACGATGGTAGTCTCCTCCTTCGCCGGCTACGCCTTCGCCCGCATTAAATTCCCCGGCGCCAATCTCATCTTCATGGTGGTGCTGCTCGGGCTGTTGATCCCCAGCGAAGTCACCATCGTTCCGCTGTTCCAGATGTTCCTCAAATGGGGAATGGTCAACACGCACTGGCCGCTGATCCTGGTTCCGATCTTCGGCGCGCCGAGCGTCTTCGCCACCTTCGTCATGCGCCAGTTCTTCATCGCCCTGCCGGTGGAACTCGAGGAAGCCGCCCGCGTCGATGGCCTCGGCCGCTTCGGCATCTTCTGGCGCATCGCCCTCCCCTTGGCGAAGCCCGCGCTCGCCGCCGTCGCCATCTTCACCTTCCTCCACTCGTGGAACCTCTACCTCGAGCCGATCGTGTTCCTGACCACGCCGACCAACTTCACCCTGCCCCAGGCACTGACCCAGTATGTCGACGTCTACCAGGGCCCGATGTGGAACATTCAGCTGGCGGCCGCGACCCTCACCGCGCTGCCCGTACTGGTGGTGTTCATCTTCGCGCAGCGCCAGTTCATCGAAGGCCTCGCTCATACCGGACTGAAAGGCTGACCATGATCGAAGCCGCAATGATCGCCGGCGAACTGCCCGTTCTGGTCTCGCTCGGCCGGCACGATATCGAGCTGGCCAGGGCCGCGGTCGAGGCTGGCGCCTTCGGGATCAAATTCCACCACAACGCCTATCACCGCGCCAGCGGCACCACCTTTGGCTCCTTCGCCGAAGAGCGTCCCTTCATCGAACAACTGGCCAAGCTCGGCAAACCCATGCTGGTGATGAGCGGCCAGGAAATCCAGCCGACGCTCGACGAACTCAACGCTCTCGCCGACTACGGCGTCGAAGGCTGGAACATTTATCTTAAGCACGTGCAGCCGCATCTCTACCAATCACGGCTCAAACGCATCCTCGCCCTCGATAGCGAGAGTGGCCAGGACGACATCGACGCCATCCGCGCCATCCCAGGGGCCATGGTCGAAGCCTCGATCGGCCGCTTCGCCGACTATGGTCAGCCGCTGAACGACGATGACCTCGCCCGCTTCTCCAGCATCGTCAGCTCGTCTGGCCGGCCGGTTATTGCCCCAAGCCAGAAGAAGTTCACCGCCGCCGATGTCTCTCGCCTCCGCGCCGCCGGCATCGGCGCCATCCTCCTCGGCATCATTGTCACCGGCTCCACCCCGGACGAGGTCTTTCGCTCCGTCGAACCTATCGTCGACGCAACCCACGCCTGACTGCCTGCCGGCCGGCACGCTCTTAGCCTGCCCGCCGAAAACGACGCCTTCTCCATGTCGCCCGCCCCGTGACGTCCAGCGTCTTCTCGCCCTCGGCCCTCACAAGCGGAATCCCCAACCCCCCGCTTGTCATCGACCCGCGTATTTGTCAGACATATGTCATTAGGCAGCTGTCGAGGGGCAGCTGGCTGGCGGTTGAAGCGGGTTCACACGCGCCGAACCGGCTTATGGACGAGCACGACAAGTCTGTAACATGGAGGGAATATTCATGAACGCGTTGCTGAAGTTTGTCGGCGCGCTGGCGGTTGCCGCGGCAGTTGCCGTGGTACCGGTGGCCGCGCAGACAAAGCTGACTGTGCCGGGTGGCTCCACCACCGGCACCTATATGGATTACATGAAGACGGTCTATGCACGCGCTTCGGGGTCTGAACTCCTGCAGGTGCCGCTGACCAGCTTCGACAACGAATATCAGCTCACCGCGCTTGGCGCCGAAAGCTGGACCCAGTCGGAAGACGGCCTCACATGGACCTTCAAGCTCCGCGATGGCCTCGTCTGGAGCGATGGCGAACCGCTCAAGGCCAGCGACTACGTCTTCGCCCTGCAGCACGCCGCTGTCTCCGGCTATGACTTCGCCTGGTACTGGGACTTTGCCGGCGGCATCAAGAACTGGAAGGAAGTCACCGAAGGCAAGGCCGACGCCTCGACGCTCGGCCTCAAGGCCGTCGACGACAAGACCCTCGAAATCACCTCCACGGCGCCCAAGCCCTACATGCCGAGCGTCGTCTCCCTCTGGTATCCGGTGCCCAAGCACCAGTTCGACAAGTTCGGCGACGACTGGTCGACCCAGGTCGAGAACGTGATCTCCTCGGGCCCCTTCAAGCTGCAGTCCTGGGAAAAGTCGAACAACTCGGTCGTCCTCGTGAAGAACGAGACCTATACCGGCCCGTGGCCGGCCGAGGTCGATGAACTCACCATGGATCCGTCCGTCGGCCTGCCTGAAGTCGGCATGCCCGCCTTCCTCGCCGGCGACCTGGCCTTCACCTATCTCAACGCCGGCCAGATCCCAGCGATGCAGGGCCGCATGCCGGATCAGATCCGCAGCAACACGGTGTTCGCGACGTCCTACATCTCGTTCGATCTCGAAAGCCCGCCCTTCGACAATGTCGATGTGCGCCGCGCCTTCTACTATGCCGTCAACCGCGACGAACTGACCAAGACCGTGCTCAAGGACATTGCCATCCCGGCCGGCTCGATCCTCCCGGTGGGCTACCCGGGCTGGAGCGAGAACACCGCCAAGCAGGCCGTGTTCGATCCGAAAAAGGCCAAGGAGTTCATGGCCAAGGCCGGCTATCCGAATGGTGAAGGCTTCCCCACCGTCGAAGTCTGGTTCCGCGAGGAAGGCAACTACAACGGCGCCATCCTCCCGCCCATGGCGCAGTACCTCCAGGCCCAGATCAAGGACATCCTTGGGATCACCATGAACATCAAGGTGATGCCCGGCAAGGACTGGATGGAAGGCATGCTCGGGCGCAAGAACAACCTCTATATCGCGCCTTACGAGTACGATTACCTCGACCCGTCGAACTTCTACGGCATCTTCTACAATGGTGGCCGTCACAGCTACCACGTGCCCGAATACGACAAGCTCATTGCCGAAGCCGACGCTAACCCGAACTGGGAAGAGCGCGTGAAACTCTACGAGCAGGCCGAGGAGGTGATGATCGACCAGGGCCTGATCGTGCCGCTGGTGCATCCGATCCTCAAGGCCGTGGTCAGCGAGGATATCACCGGTCCGGGCGTCACCCCCAACAGCAAGGGGTTCACGCCGCTCGATCGCATCGGCAACTTCCTCTACTCCCACATCTCGGTGAAGTAGCATCGATCCGTGCTCCCCGCGCGCCGGGCGCCCTTCTCTCTCACAGGGGGACCGGGCAGCGCATGGTACTGGCCGAAATCAAGGGACTCCGCGTCGGCTTCAGCCAGCATGGCGGCACCATCGACGCCGTCCGCGGCGTCAGCTTCTCGATCAACGAGGGCGAAAGCCTCGGCATTGTCGGCGAGTCCGGTTCAGGCAAGTCCGTCACCTGCATGGCGTTGCTGCGCCTCCTCCCCTCGACTGCCAAGGTCACCGCCGACAGCATGATCCTCGATGGCATCGATGTGCTGAAGGCCGACAAGCAGACGCTCTCATCTCTGCGCGGCCGCTCCGCTGCGATGATCTTCCAGGATCCGATGACCGCCTTCGACCCGGTCTTCACTATCGGCCACCAGATCGTCGAAACTATCCGCACCCATCGCCGCGTCTCCAGGCGCGAGGCACTGGCGGAAGCCGAAAATCTCCTGACACGGGTCGAGATCGGCAACGCCAAGGATGTCCTGGGCTACTATCCGCATCAGCTTTCCGGCGGCATGCTGCAACGGGCCATGATCGCCATGGCGCTCAGTTGCCGACCCAAACTGCTGATCGCCGACGAGCCGACCACCGCGCTCGATGTCACCATCCAGGCGCAAATTCTTCAGCTGATCAAGCAATTGCAGGCCGAGTTCGGCATGGCCCTCATCATGATCACGCACGATCTTGGGGTCATCGCCGAAACGGTCGATCGCGTGGTCGTCATGTATGGCGGCCGGGTCATGGAAGAAGGCCCGGTCGAGCAAATCTTCGACGCTCCCAGGCACAGCTATACCCAGCAGCTCCTTGCCAGCCTCACCGCCGGCGCGAGCAAGCCGCCGCCCGAAGATGATGCCACGGAATTCGCCCCGGCCCTCGAACTGCGCGACCTCTCCAAGGTCTACAAGCTGCGCCGCAGCGGCCGGATCTTCCATTCTTATTTCGACCAGCACGCCGTTCGCGGCGTCAGCCTCACCCTGCCCCGCAACAGCATTGTCGGACTGGTGGGCGAGTCAGGCTCGGGCAAGACCACCACCGGTATGATGGCCCTGAGGCTCACCGAGCCCACGAGCGGCAGCATCCTGGTGGATGGCGCCGACATCAGTGCGCTCGATACGGCAGCGCTCAAGCCCTATCGTCGCCGCATGCAGGTGGTGTTCCAGGACAGCTACTCTGTCCTCGACCCGATGATGACGCTAGCCGAGATCATCGCCGAGCCACTGCACATCCACGGCGTCACGCCGGGCCGCCAGCAGATCGAGCTGGCTTTGGACTGGCTCGAAAAAGTCGGGCTCGATCGCAGTTTTGGGCAGCGCTATCCACACGAACTCTCGGGAGGCCAGCGTCAGCGCGTCGCCATCGCCCGTGCGCTGATCCTCGAACCGTCCGTGCTGATCGCCGACGAGCCGACATCAGCCCTCGACGTCTCGGTCAAGGCGCAGATCATCGGTTTGCTCAAGGACCTGCAGCGCCAGATGGGTCTATCGATCCTCTTCATCAGCCACGACCTCAGTGTCGTCCGCTCGCTTACCGATACGGTCATGGTGATGTATCGCGGCCGAGTTGTAGAGCAGGCGCCCACGGCCTCCCTCTTCGCCAACCCACAGCACCCCTATACGCGCGCCTTGCTCGACGCGATCCCGGCCACCAATCCGCGCGATCGCCGCGAGCGCAAGTTCCTCAAACCCGCCGAGATCGAAGCCGCTATGCCGCGTCTCGCCCGCTCGACCCTGACGGATGGCCCTTCGCCTGCCGACGCCCCGCAACTCGTGAGCATCGCTCCCGGCCATCTGGTCGAAGCGATCGTAACCCACTAGGAGCGCGCGACCATGGTTCTCTACATTCTCCGCCGCCTGCTCTCGATTGCCTTCACCTTCTTTGTGGTCTCGGTGATTGTTTTCCTGATGATGCATGCCGTGCCCGGCGGCCCCTTCGACGGCAACGACATGCCGGTTTCCAAGGCCGTTCGCGACACGCTGATGGCCAAGCTTGGGCTCGATCAGCCGCTCTGGGTCCAATACGTCAACTACATGAAGGGCGTGCTGACCTTCGACTTCGGCTTCCCCTATCAGGCGCCGGGCGAAACCGTGGTCAGCCTTCTCGCCGACGCCTGGCCGCCAAGCCTGCTGCTTGGAGGCTTGGGCGTGCTGATCGGCGCCCCGCTCGGCATCCTCCTGGGCATGGCCGCCGCGCTGCGCCGCAACACCTGGATCGATTACCTCGCCTCGGCGCTCGCAACGCTGGGCCTCACGGTCCCCGTCTTCGTCATCTCGATGCTGTTGATCCTGGTCTTTGCCGTATGGCTCAACTGGCTGCCAGCCAGTGGCTGGGGCAAGCCCGAGCGCTGGATCCTTCCCATCATCGCCTATGCGGCGATCCCGCTCGCCACCTATGCCCGCTACACCCGGTCGGCCATGCTCGATACACTCAACCGGCCCTTCGTCACCGCGCTGCGGGCCAAAGGCCTCTCCGAGCGCCGCATCATCTTCCAGCACGTGCTGCGCAACTCGGCCATCCCGATGGTCGCGGTGTTCCTGCCAATGTTCATCGGGACCGCCACCGGCTCGATCTTCGTCGAGGCCATGTTCCGTATCCCGGGTCTGGGCTCCTACTTCGTTTCCTCGATCGAGAACCGCGACTATCCGCTTGAAATGGCGCTTGTTCTCATGGTGACGCTGATGTTCTGTCTCGCCTACCTGATCAGCGACGTCTGCTACGCTTGGCTCAATCCGCGCATCCGCTTCGGGGACCAGCGCCGATGACCGAGTTCGAGAGCACCACCGTCGAGCTCGCCAAGCCGCCCGCCGTCAAGCAGCGCAGCCCCGCCTGGTTCGCCTGGCGCCGTTTCACCGCCAACAAGGCCGCCGTCGCAGCCGGCATTATCCTCGCGATCCTGATGCTCGCCGCCATCTTCGCGCCGCTCTTCACCAAGACCGACCCATCGGCACAGGCCTACCTCACCCAGGCGCTCGCCTTTCCGTCGGCCGAGTTCTGGTTCGGCGTCGATGACCTCGGCCGCGACTTCTTCACCCGCATCGTCTACGGCGCCCGCGTGTCGCTCTCCATCGGCTTTGCGGCCGCGGCATTCAGCGTCCTCATCGGCATCCCGCTCGGGGCACTGGCAGGTTATTTCGGCGGCCGCACCGACTGGGTGATCATGCGCATCATCGAGCTCTTCTCGGTGGTGCCGTCGCTGCTTGCAGCTCTGCTGCTCGGCGCGCTGACGGGCGGTGGCCTCTTCACCATCATCACGATCTCGGCGCTGTTCGGCTGGGTCAATGTCTGCCTGCTCGTTCGTGCGCAGGTGAAGGCGCTGCGCGAGAAGGAGTTCATTCGCGCCGCGCAAGCGCTGGGCGCCTCGCCCTGGTACATCATTCGCCGGCACCTCATTCCCAATGCCATCTCCCCGATCATCGTCGGCTTCGTTCTGGCCATCCCGCTCGCCATGATGCTCGAGGCCTCGCTGAGCTTCCTCGGCATTGGCGTGCCGCCGCCGACCCCGAGCTGGGGCCAGATGATCAATGTCGGCATGAATTTCATGTTCTTCTATTGGCACATGGCGGTGTTCCCGACCGCCGCGTTGGCCATCACGGTGCTCGCGACGACGCTCTTCGGCGACGGCCTCCGCGACGCCCTCGACCCCACCTTGAAAGGGCGCTGAATTGTCTTCCAACCTAGCGCGGCAGTTTCTCCTTCGGGACGATGTCGTGTTCCTCAACCACGGCTCGTTCGGTGCCTGCCCTCGCCCGGTATTCGAGACCTACCAGCGCTGGCAGCTCGAACTGGAGCGCCAGCCGGTCGCCTTCCTCGGCCGCGAGTTGACCGAGCGGATGCGCGCGCCACGAGTCGCGCTCTCGGCCTATCTCGGCACGGGTCCGGACAACATCGTCGGCCTCGTCAACGCCACCGAGGGGCTCAACATCGTCGCGCAGTCGCTTGACCTGAAGCCCGGCGACGAAATCCTCACCACCGACCACGAATACTCCGCTCTCGAAAAGACTTGGGCCTATGTCTGCCGCCGCACCGGCGCCAAGGTGGTCACGGTCAAAGTGCCCATGCCCTTCGTCTCGGAGCCAGCCTTCACCGACGCTATCGTCGCCGGCTTCACCGACCGCACCCGGGTCCTGTTCCTCAGCCACATCACCTCGCCGACGGCGCTGGTCTTCCCCATCGAGCGCCCGATCGCCGAAGCCCGGAAGCGCGGCATCTTCACCGTCATCGACGGCGCCCATGCCCCGGGTCACATCCCGCTCGACCTCGACGCCATGGGTGTCGATTTCTATGCCGGCAATCTCCACAAGTGGCTGATGACGCCCAAGGGCTCGGCCTTCCTCTATGTCCGCCCCGAACTCCAGGGCCTCATCAACCCGCTGGTCATTAGCCACGGATGGACCGTCACTTCTAAGGAGCCCGGCTCCAAGGGCGCCTTCGGCAACTCCCCCTTCATCGACGAACTCGAGATGCAGGGGACCCGCGACCCCGCCGCCTGGCTCACCGTCCCTGCTGCCCTCGACTTTCGCCGCGAGCACGGCTGGGACGGCGTCGCCGCGGACTGCCGCGCACTCGCGCAAGACACGGCCCGTCGCCTTCGAGAGCGCACCGGCCTCACGCCGCTCTCCTCGCCCGAATTCTGCGCCCCGCAGATGGTCGCCATGCCCGTGCCCCACATCGACGATCCGGTCGATTTCCACCGAAGGCTGCTCGAGCGCCATGCCATCGAGATCCCGGTCTTCAAATGGCAGCACCATTCCATCGTGCGGCTCTCCGTCCAGGGCTACAACTCCAGGCCGCAGATGGATCTGCTGCTCGACGCCCTGACCGAGATGCTGCATCTGAATGCCGAGCCTGCCCGCGCCCGTCAGCACGGCTGACAAGCGGCCAAAACTGTGATGTGTGTGCCCGCCTGAAGCGTTGGAGGACGCGGTGGCAAAAAACGGAGCGCTGCACTTTCTCGAACCGCTCGAAACGCGCTCGCGCGGCGTTGCCGTTCTGGACGCGCTCGCCGCCATGATCGAGCGCGCCGGCCTCAAGGTCGGCGATCGCCTGCCCCCCGAAATCTCCCTCGCCAATGCCTTGGGCGTCGGCCGCTCCACCATCCGCGAGGCGCTCAACCGCTGGGAAGGCCTCGGCATCATCAAGCGCCGTCAGGGTGACGGCACCTACCTCTCGGCCCGCGTCCAGACCTCCGGCGGACTTGTCCCCACCATGGTCAAGCTCGAAGGCGAGGCCCTGCTCCGCCTGATCGAAGTGCGCCGCGCCCTCGAGGACGAGGTCGTCCGCAAAGCCACCCTCAACGCCAGCCCCGCACAACGTGCCGAGATTTCGCGCCTCTGCGATCTCCTCCTCGTCGAGGTGAACGAGGGCCGCCCGTGGCGCAAGGCCGACCACGCGTTTCACGGCGCCATCTACGACGCCTCCGGCAACCCAATGTTCGGCCAGATCCTGCACCGGCTCGACCACGCCCTCGAACGCTCCAACGAATCCCCCTTCGGCCGCGACGAGTTCGGCCTCGACTCCTTCCCGCCGCACCGCGAGCTCGCTGACGCCATCGTTGCCGCCGATCCGGACGCCGCCTGCGCCGCCATAAATCGCATCCTCGACATCGTCGAGGCGGACGTGCGCGCCATCATCACCACCGGCCCGAAATGACCACGACACCCGATCCGCGCCTGACCCTCGCCCGTGACGGCCTCGCCGCCCGCTCGCTGCAGGGAATTGTCCCCGCGGATCGCTATGTCGACACCGTTCTCGTCCAGACCGCCGTCCCCACAAGTGCCCTCCGCCGCGCCCCCGCCGCGGACGCCGAACAGCTCGACCAACTGCTCTTCGGTGAACTGTTCGACGTCCTCGACGAGTCCAACGGCTGGGCCTTCGGCCAGGCGCGCCGCGACGGCTATGTCGGCTATGTCGAAACCGCCGCCCTCACCGCCCCAGGCCCCGCCCTGACCCACACCGTCCGTGCCCTCCGCACCTACGGCTACTCCGGCCCCAGCATCAAGACGGCCCCCGTCGGCCTTTATTCCATGAACACCCTCCTGGTCGAGGAAGCCCGCGACGGCCGCTTCATCAAGACCACTGGCGGCTGGTTCGTCCAGGATCACCTTGCCCCCCTCGACCAGCCCGCCCTCGACTTTGTCGCCGTGGCCGAACACTTCGTCGGCACCCCCTACTACTGGGGCGGCCGCACCAGCGTCGGCCTCGACTGCTCCGGTCTCGTGCAGCAGGCGCTCTACGCCGTCGGCAAACCCTGCCCCCGCGACAGCGACCAGCAGGCCGCGATGGGCACGCCCGTCGAAACCCTCCAGCGCGGCGACCTCGTCTTCTGGAAGGGCCACGTGGCCATCATGATCAACGGTTCAGATATCGTTCATGCAAACGGCGCCGCCATGGCAGTGACGGTCGAACCGCTGGAAACAGCCATCGCCCGCACCCGCGCCTCCGGCGGTGGAGAACCCACCGCCTACCGCCGGCTCTAGTCCCGCATCGGCCGGATGAAGTGATTGGGCGCGATCTCGCGCACCTCGGTCTGCTCCAGCGCCGACTGCCGGCGGATCGTCTCGATCTGCCCCAGTTCCTCCGGCCGCGCCTCCCCGAACCGCCGGTCCGGGTCCGGCACCGCCGACAGCAGTAACCGCGTGTATGGATGCTGCGGATCGCCGAGCACCTTTTCGGTCTCGCCCCATTCGACGATCTGCCCTGCATACATCACCATGATCTCCTCGGCGACGTAGCGCGCAGTCGCAATGTCGTGCGTGATGTAGAGCACCGCGAGCCGCATCTCCCGCTTCATGTCGTTGAGCAGGTTGAGGATGCCCAGCCGCACCGAGACGTCCAGCATCGAGGTCGGCTCGTCCGCAACGATGACCTCCGGCTTCACCGCCAAGGCCCGCGCGATTGAAATGCGCTGCCGCTGACCGCCGCTGAGCTCGTGCGGATATTTCGGCAGGATCAGCGCCGGATCGAGTTGCACCCGCGCCAGCACCTCCGTCGCCGCCGCCTTGCGCGCCACGCCACTGAGCTCCGGCTGATGCAGCCGCAGCGGCCGCTCGAGATGGTGCCGGATGGTGTGCACCGGATTGAGCGAGGAGAACGGGTCCTGGAATACCATCTGCACGGCACTACGATAGGCCCGAAGGTCGTCGCCCTTCTCGACCGGCCGCCCGCGGAACAGCAGCCGCCCGTTGTCCGGCCGATATTCCCGCATGATGAGGCGCGCCGCCGTGGTCTTCCCCGACCCGGACTCGCCGACCAGCGCTACCGTCCGTCCCGGATGTAACGCCACGGACACGGCGCGCGCTGCATGCACCACACTGCCGCCGCGGTGGAATACCTTCGAGACCGCATCGAGCGCGAGGATGGGACTGCTCTCGCTCATGCCGCACCCTGCCCCACACGCCCGCCCGTTAACCGCGGAATCGAAGCCCAGAGCTTCTTGGTGTAATCGTGCAGCGGCGTCCGATAGATGGCCTGCGCCGCGTTTACCTCTACCAGCTCACCCTCGAGCATGATGCCGATGCGGTCGCTGACCTGCACCATGAGCGCCAGGTCGTGCGTGATGAACAGCACCGCAAAGCCCAGTTCCTGACGAAGCGTGTGGATGCGCTCGAGGATCTCCCTTTGCACCACCACATCCAGTGCCGTCGTCGGTTCGTCCATGATCAAGAGCTTGGGGTTGAGCGCCAGGCACATCGCGATCACCACACGCTGCCGCATGCCGCCCGACAGCTGGTGCGGATAGGCCGATAGCCGGTCGGCGCCGATGTCCACCAGTGCCAGCAGTTCCGCAGCGCGGGCGCGGGCCGCCGCGCGAGCCATCCCGGTATGCGTCTTCAGCACGTCGAAAAACTGATCCTCGATGGTCAGCACCGGGTTGAGCGAGTTCATGGCGCTCTGGAACACCATCGCCACCTCGCGCCACCGCAGCTGGCGCAGTTCTGCGTCGCTGAGCGCCAGCACATCCCGTCCATCAAGGAGAATCTGGCTGCCCCTGCGGATGATCGCGGGTGGCCGGTGCAGCCGGCTGATGGCGAAGGCAATGGTGCTCTTGCCGCAGCCGGATTCGCCGGCGAGCCCGAAGAATTCGCCCCGGCCGATATCGAAGCTGACATCTTTGACTGCGTGGAAGTCGGTCTTTTCTCCCACGTAGTCGATGCTGAGATTGCGGACGGAAAGGAGTGACTCGCTCACAGCTTGCCCTCCCCACGCCGGATCAGCCCGGCCCAGCGCAGCAGCATGCCGCCGGTTCTGAGGCGTGGGTTGGCGATCTCGTCGATCGCGAAATTGATCAGCGCCAGTCCGAGACCAAGGGTCGCCAGCGCGAGGCACGGCGTGAGGATATCCCACCACGCCCCCACTGAGAGCGCCGACGAGTTCTGCGCATTGTAGAGCATGATGCCCCACGACACGGTGTTGGGGTCGCCCAGGCCGAGGAATTCGAGCGTCGCCTCGCTGATGACTGCGAAGATCACGCTGCCGATGAAGTTGATGCCCACAATCGAAATGAGGTTCGGGAAGATTTCGAAGGCCATGATCCGCCAGCCGGGCTCGCCCAGCATCTCGGCTGATTTTATGAAATCGCGCTGCCGGATGGAGAGCGTTTCCGACCGCGTCACCCGCACGCCCCAGGCCCACGAGGTGAAGCCGAGGATCACCGCGATAACCAGCGGGCTCGCCTGCCCGATGAAGGCCGCCAGCACCAACAGCAGCGGCAGGTTGGGTATAACGAGGATCATGTTGGTGAAAAAGCTGATCACCTCGTCGACGACACCGCCCTTGTAGCCCGCAATGATGCCGAGCACCGTGCCGATGACCGTAATCAGCAGCCCAGCGCCGAAACCAACGGCCAGCGACACGCGCGCCCCGTAGAGCATCCGCGTGAAAACGTCGTAGCCGAGCCGTGTGGTGCCCAGCAGGTGGTCACTCGATGGCGGCTGATGCGGCCGGCCAACGCGCTGCGTCGGCAGGTAGTCGGTGAGCAGCGGCGCGAAGACTGCCAACAGCACGACGACCAGCAGGATCGCCACGCCGATCAAGGCCTTCCGGTTGCGCAGCAGTTGCGAGAAGAGGTTCATCGGCTCAGGCCTTCTTGAGCCGCGGGTCGAGCAGCACATAGCTGAGATCGACAATGAAGTTGGCGGTGAGCATCGCACCGGTGAGGATCAGCAACTCACCCTGAATGACCGGGTAATCGCGGGCCAGAATCGCTTGGTAAAGCGTGTTGCCCATCCCCGGATAATTGAACACCACCTCGATGATCAGCGAGCCGCCGAGCACCGAGCCCAGCGAAATGGCAAGCGCCGAAACCGTCGGCAGCAGAGCGTTGCGCGCCGCATACCAGAGCATGACTCGTTGATCGGCCAACCCTTTGGCCCGGCCCATGACGATATAGTCTTCGCCCAGGAGGTTGATCATATTGTTGCGCATGGTGACGGCGAAGCCGCCCGTCAGCACCAGCACCATGGTCAGCATTGGCAGGGTGCCGTGATAGAGCACGCTTGAAATGTAGGCCCAGTCCCAGCCCGGATCGAGCATCGGATTGGCCGCATAGCCATTGGGGAACCAGCCCAGCGTGTAGCCAAAGGCAAAGAGCATCACCAGCGACACCACCACCGCCGGCACCGAACTTGAAAAGATCGAGATCAGCGACACGATCGTGTCGAACAGCGTGCCCCGGCGCCACGCTGCCATGACGCCCAGGAACGTGCCCAATGCGAAACTGACGATAGTCGCCGTGCCGACGAGACCGACGGTCCAGATCAGCGCGCGCCCGAGCAGTTCCGTGACCGGCAGCGGGAAGAACCGGATCGAGCGGCCGAGATCGCCGGTGAAGACGCTCTTCAGGTAGGCGATATACTGCTCGCCCAGCGGCGCATCGATGAAGCCGAACGTGAGCTTGAGCGCGTTGAGGTTCTCCAGCGACAGGTCGGACCCCGCGCCGGCGATCATGATCTGGATCGGATCGCCCGGCATCACCCGCGGCAGAAAGAAGTTGATCGTCGCCGCCGCGAGGAAGGCCGCCAGGTAGAAGACAAGTCGCCGGAGCAGAAAAGCCATGGACTATGTGTTCCGCTCGACTGAAGAGAGGCGGCGCACGAAACTCTCCGTGATCCTCCCCCGTGCAACGGGGGAGGGGGACCGCCGAACGCGGTGGAAGGGGCACCGGGAGACGCCGATTGGTGTGGTCGCCCCCACCACCATGCTGCGCATAGCCCTCCTCCTCCGTGCAACGGGGGAGGATCCATGCACCGCCGGTGGATCGTCGGATAAAACGTCCACCAACTACTGCGCGACCGGTCGCAGTGCCAGCAACTGGATCAACCGCCCCGGATTGGCGTTCGATACCGCCGGCGAGGTGATCGGATTGTCCGCACTGGCCCAGCCAGTGAACCGCTTGGTGTTGTACTGGTAGAACGAAGGGCTGTTGTAGACCGGGATCACCGGCATCGCCTCGGCCACCTTGAGCTGAATGGCGTCCATTACCGCCTTCTGTTCGGCCGGGTCCTTGAGCTGCGTGTACTTGTTCAGCATCTCGACCACTTCCGGGTCGGTCCAGCGCTGCGCCGATGTGCGGCTCTTGCCGAAATCGGCCGGGTTGAACGAGCGGATGTACGGGAAGTAGGGGTTCGCCGCCGACGCGATGGCATTGAGCGATACCGAGTACTTCGCGTCGATCAGGTCCGAAGCCCAGACGGATTCCTCGGGGGTCGACATCTTGGCGTTGAGCCCCGCTGCCTGTAGCGACTCGAGCGCGATCTGCACGGCGTCGATCCAGTCGGTCCAGCCATTCGGGATTTCGATATCGATAGCGATCGGCGTGCCGTCCGGATTATCGCGGAAGCCGTCGCCATTGGCGTCCTTGTAGCCGGACTCGTCGAGCAGCGCCTTGGCCCCTTCGAGGTCGAACTTGCCGTACTTGCCGAACTTCTCGGCCACTTCCGGGTTGGCGAAGGCGGCATAGAACTGGCCGAGCATGGACGGGTCTTCGTTGATCACCGGATAGCCGTAGCCGGCAATGTCGATGATCGACTGGCGGTCGATCAGCATGCTGAAGGCGCGGCGGAAGTTGACGTCGTTGAAGGCTTTCTTGGCGTTCTCGTCGGGGTTCTCGAGGTTGAGCGTGAAGGCCACGATGCTGGAGGGCAGGAACCAGTACTTGTGGTGCTCCGGATCCTTGGCGACGAACGTATTGTCGATGTCCGGGACGAAGCTCGTCGCCCAATCCAGCGTGCCGTCCGCCAGGGCGGCCAGCACCTGCGGATTGTCCGCGAGTTGCGGCAAGCGGATGCAATCGATATGGAGGCTCGCCGCGTCCCAGTAGTTCGGATTGCGGCACTGCTCGTAGACCTGCGGCGTGAAGCGGGTGATCTCCGTGAGCGGACCCGAGCCGACCGGCGTCTCGTTCGTGAACGTCACCGGATCGGCTACATCCTTCCAGATGTGCTCGGGCACGATCGGCATCGCCACGATGGTGGTGGCGACCAGTGAGTTGGGAACCTTGAGGTTGAAGCGCACGGTGCGCTCGTCGACCTTCTCGACCGACTCCATCAGGGCCGAGACCGAGTTGAAGTCGAGCGCCGGGAATTTCTTGAGATAGTCGTAGGTGAAGACGACATCATCGACGGTCAGTGGCTCGCCATCCGACCACTTGAGCCCATCGCGCAGGGTAAAGCTGATCGACTTGAGGTCATCGGCGAGTTCGAAGCTCTCCGCCAGCCGATACTCCCATTTCGCGCCAGCCAGGCGATTGAAGATGGCCAGCGGCTCGTAGATGAAGTCCTTTGTGGTCGCGCGCGCCGAGGTTTGGTTGAACGGATTGAAGTTGCGCACGAATGTCGTCGTCTGCTCGGAGCTGACGGTCAGCACCGTTTGCGCGGCCGCCGGCACAGTCATCGCTAGGGCCAGCGCGACCCCGGCCATCAATCTGCTCTTGAACACAATGCGTCTCCTCTTTCTCGAACCGGCATGCGCCTCAGGCGAGCCCGTTCTCCCTGAATATGTCCTCGACCTCGGCGTGCAGCGCCAGGGCATCGACGCGAAGGCTACCGCGTTTGCGGTCGCCGCGCTTGATTCGTTCCAAACTCTCCGCCGTCAGCGGACGCGCTGCCTCTGCTGCCGCGGCGCTGGCTGGCAGCCCACCCTGCGTCAGAAGCGCAATATCGCAGCCAGCCTCGAGCGCTGCCGCCACCCGCTCGCCCGGCGTGCCCTTCAGCGCCTCCATCGCGAGGCAGTCGGTGATCAGCACACCATCATAGCCGATGTCGTTGCGGATGAGATCGTAGAGCCGTGGCGACACCGAGGCAGGCCGGTCGGCATCGATCTGCGTGAAGACGAGATGCGCAACCATCGCCCAGGGCGCATCCCGCAGCGCCACGAACGGACGGAAGTCCGTGGCCCGCAAGTCGTCCAGTTCCGCATCGACCACCGGACAGTCGAAATGCGGATCGACCGTCACCCGTCCATAGCCCGGGATATGCTTGATGATCGGCAGCGTCCCGACCTCCAGCATCCCGTCAATCACCTCGCGCGCCAGCGCAATCACCAGCTCCGGATCATCTCCGAACGCGCGCTCGCCGATCACGTCATGCGTGCCCTTGCGCGCCAGATCGACCACCGGCGTCGTGCCGCTGTCGATGCTCAGCTCCGCCATCAGCCCACCCATCGCCTGTGTCGAGAGCCGCAGCGCCCGTTTGCCCAGCGCCGGATCCTTCCGCGCCAGCGCGCCGAACGAACCGAGGCTGCGGAAATTCGGAAAATTCCCGTTGTTGAGGCGCTGCACGCGCCCGCCTTCCTGATCGATGAAGATCGGCGCATCCGGTCGTCCCAGCGTCTCGCGGATCTGCGCGCAAAGCCGCCGCACCTGGTCTGCCGTGTCGATATTGCGACGGAAGAGGAATAGCCCCAGCGGGTCCGCCTCGCGGAGCAGCGCGACCTCGTTCGCCGTCAGCTCATAGCCTTCGACCCCGATGATCAGCGCAAGGGGCGTGTTGCTCATGATTTCTGCCCCTCTGGAACCGCCATGATTCTAAGTGATACGCACTCGGACTCCCGATGCAAGCCGCGAGCTCTACGGACATGGCGCATTCCCTGACGGTCACCGACTCCCCAGCCGCCGACGAACTTGCCGCGATCGGCGAAAACCTGGCCGCCTTTAACGACGCCGATGTCGGCCCCTCCGGCCGCCGCCCCATGGCCGTGGTCGTCCGCGACGACAGCGGCCGCCTCGTCGCCGGCAGTTCCGGCTATACCGCCTGGGGCTGGCTCTATGTGCAATGGCTCTGGGTCGCCGAGACCGAACGCGGCACCGGCCTCGCCCACCGCATGCTGGATGCCGCCGAAACCGAAGCCCGCACGCGCGGCTGCCACGCCGCCTACATCGACACCTTCAACCCGGTGGCCCTCAAGGTCTATCAGCGACAGGGCTACGTCCCTTTCGGCGAACTCCCGGATTTCCCGCCGGGCCGTACCCGCACATTCCTGCAAAAGCCGCTCTAGCCCGCCACGCGGCCGCCGGTCATCGGCTCCGGCGCGCCAGTGGTCGTCGGAAAGCTGATCGGCAGCCCGCGGATCACCCGCGCCGCGAGAAATGCGAAGCACTCGGCCTCGATCGCATCGCCGCGCCAGCCCACTGCCTCCGCCGGCACCGCCTCGACCCCCGCCCGCGTCTCGAGCATCTCCATGATCACCGGATTGTGCCGCCCGCCGCCGCAGACGATGAGTTTGGTCGGCCGCGTCGGCAGCAGGTCGAGCCCCTTGCCCACCGCTGCCGCCGTAAACGCCGTCAGCGTCGCCGCACCGGTCGCCGGATCGAGCCCGTCGGCCATCGCCGCGGTAAAGTCGAATCGGTCCAGCGACTTCGGCGGCCGCTGCGCCATATAGGGATGCTGAAGCAGCTGCTTGAGCCGCTCCTCGTCCACCGTCCCGCTCCGCGCCAGCGCCCCGTCGCGATCCATCGGGCCAAGGCCGCGCGCCTTCATGAAATCGTTGAGCGGCGCATTGGCTGGCCCCGTATCGAACGCCACCAGCCGCTCGCCGCCATCCCAGTAGGTCACGTTGGCAACGCCACCGAGATTGAGCACCGCCGTCTCGCCCTTGGTACCCAATCCACGCAGCAGCGCCTGGTGATAGATCGCTGCCAGCGGCGCCCCCTGCCCGCCCGCCTTCACGTCGGCCGAGCGGAAATCATAGGCGACCTTCGTGCCCAGCAGCCGGCTCATCAATTCGCCGTCGCCGAGTTGCCGCGTCGCCCCGATCCGCCCCGGCTGCGGCGCCCGATGCAGCACCGATTGACCGTGGAATCCGACGACGCCGATGTCGGCCATCGTCAGCCCCGAGGCCTCGACATGCGACCGTACCGCCGCCGACTGCGCCCGCGTCAGTGCCTCCTCCGCTTGGGCGAAGATCGGCGGATCCTCCTGCGCGAAGTTCCACGTCCGCGCCTGCGCCAGCGTCTCTTCCAGCAGGTCGCGGATCGCTTGCGTATAGGGCGCCAGCGTATACGGCCCGAACTCGACCACCCGCTCGCCGTCGGTCTTGAGGAGCGCGACGTCGATATTGCCGTCGAGCACGGTGCCGGTCATCAGCCCGACGGTCCAGAACGGCTCCATCTCAGGCCTCCGCGTTGACCAGATCGCCGACCGCTCGGCGCAGCCCCACGATCCCCGAGTCGAAATGCCGGCTTGGATGCACCCGGTTGGTCAGCAGCGTCCACGCCCGGCTCCGGTCGAAATCCACCCACAGCCCTACGCCGGTGAACCCGGTATGCCCGATCGTCCCGGCGGAGCAGTGGTCTCCACCCGACCAACCGTCATAGGCCATCTCCCAGCCATGCGTACGCCGCCCGCCGACCCGCTTGCGGATCAGCTCGACCACGCCGGCCGAAACACCCGTCGCCATCAGCAGCGACTGCCCGTAGTCCAGCACCGACGCCACCGTCCCGAACAACCCGGCATGCCCCGAGCCCTGCAGCGCGTAGCAGTTCTCGTCATGCACCTCGCCGACCACCACGCGCCCCCGCCACGCATCGTGCTCCGTCGCCGCCGCCTTGTCCGGGTCCGCCGACCAGGCAAAGCCCGGCCCCGGATCCTGCTCCCGGATCAGCTTGCCGCTCAGCCGCTCCAGCGCAATACCGAGCAGAATGAAGTTGAGGTCCGAGTAAACCGCTGGCCCCGCCGACCATTCGTGCTGCAGCACAAATGCCCGCAGCAGGTTCGGATCGGTTCCATAGGTGTAGATCGGGAACACCCCCGGGAACGGCGTCTGGTGCCCGAGGCACTGGCGGAAGGTGATCTTCCGCTCCCAGTTGTCCGGGTTGTACTGCCGGAAATCCGGGATCACCGAAATCAGCGGCGCGTCGAGATCGATCGTCCCCGCCTCCGCCAGCGACAGGATGCGCGGCGTGGTGAAGATCACCTTGGTCAGGGACGCCAGGTCGAACCACGTCTCCTCCGTCATCGGCCGCCCCACCGGCACCATCTGCGCCTGCCCGATCACGCGAGTGGCGCGGGTGCCATCGGCATCGACTACTCCCAGGATCGCGCCCGGGAGGCGCCCCGCCGCCACCGCCGCCTGCACGGGGGCAAACGCCCGCTCGAGAGTGTCGCTGACGCTCATTGTTCCTCCAGTCGCACGCGATGGTCGATGCCGGCCTCGCGCCAGCGCGCCGGCGGCGGCTCATAGCCGCGTGGGCGCACCAGCGAAGGGACGGTCGTCGTATCCACCTTGAATGTCTGCCGCCGCCGCTCGATCGCCGGCACGGCGCTGATCAGCCGCTTGGTGTAGCTGTGCTGCGGGTCGGCCAGCACGGCGCGCGCCTCGCCGATCTCGACCAGTTGCCCCGCATACATCACCGCAATCCGATGCGCGATCCGCTCCACCACCGCCATGTCGTGCGAGATGAAGAGGTAGGCCAGGCCGAACTCGTGCTGCAGATCGACCAGAAGGTCGAGCACCCGCGCCTGCACCGACACGTCGAGCGCCGAAACCGCCTCGTCGAGCACCACCACTTCCGGGTTCAGCATCAGTGCCCGAGCAATGGCGAGGCGCTGACGTTGTCCGCCGGAAAACTGGTGCGGATAGCGCTTGAGGGCGTCTTCGGTGAGCCCGACGCGCTTGAGCAGAAACAGCATCCGCTCGCGCAGTCTTACGTCAACCCGCTGTCCGGCCGCGATCGCCGGCTCCGCCAGCAGGCTCTCCACATTGAGCCGCGGGTTGAGCGAGGCGAACGGGTCCTGGAACACCATCTGCACCGGCCGCGGCCCGCGACCCTTGGCCGTGTCGATCCGCCCACGCGTCGCGCGCACCAGCCCCAGGATCGCGCGCGCCGTGGTCGACTTGCCCGACCCGCTCTCGCCCACAATGGCCAGCGTCTCCCCCGGCACCAGGTCAAAATCGACCCCGTCCACCGCATGCACGGCCCCGGCCGAGCGCGAGAACAGTCCGCGCGCTGCCGGGAAGCGGATCACCAGATTCTCCACCGTCACCAGCGGCTTGGCCGCCTCCGCTCGTGTCCCGTCGCCGCGTACCGCTTTGCCCCCGGTGAAGTGCGGCACGGCGTTGAGCAGATGCTTTGTGTAGTCGTGTTGCGGCGCGTCGAGCACGGTGTCCAACGCCCCCTGCTCCACTGCCACGCTGTTCTGCATCACCATGATCTGGTCGGCGATGCCGGCGACGAGGCCGATGTCGTGGGTGATGAAGATCATCGACATGCCCGTCTCGGCCCGCAGTTCCGCAAGCAGCGCCATGATCTGTGCTTGCACGGTCACGTCGAGCGCCGTCGTCGGCTCATCCGCTATCAGCAGCCGCGGGTTGGCGGCGATCACCATGGCGATCATCACCCGCTGCCGCATGCCGCCCGACAGTTGGTGCGGATAATAGCCGAGCCGCTGCGCCGCATCCGGGATGCGCACTCGCTCCAGCGCTTCCTTTGCCGCTAGTGTCGCGGCCCGACCTTCAAGCCCTCTTGAGAGCTGGAAAGCCTCTTCGATCTGCGACCCGATGGTATGCACCGGATTGAGCGAGGTCATCGGCTCCTGGAAGATCATGCCGATCTCGCGGCCGCGAACCCCCGTCATCGCCCGCTCATCCGCCCGCGTCACATCGAGCACCGAACCGTCGCCACGCGACAGTTCGATACTGCCGCCCGTGATGCGCCCACCGCCAAAATCGACGAGACGGTTGACCGACAGCGCCGTAACGGACTTGCCCGAACCGCTCTCCCCGACGATGGCCAGTGTCTCGCCAGCGGCGAGGTCGAAGCTCACGCCTCTGACCACCTCATTGGCTTCCGGCCGCTTGCCGAAGCCAACCCGCAGGTCGCGTACGGAGAGGAGCCGGCTCATGCTGCGCGCTCCTGCGTGCGCGGGTCGAGTATGTCGCGCAGCGCGTCGCCCAAGAGGTTGAAGCCGAGCACCGCCAGCATGATGGTCAGGCCAGGAAACAGCATCAGCCAGGGTGAACGCGTCATCATCGATTTGCTCTCGGCGAGCATCACCCCCAGCGACGGCGCCGGCGGCTGCGTACCAAGCCCGAGGAAGCTCAGGCCGGACTCGGTCAGCAGCGACCAGGCCAGCGCGAGCGTGATCTGCACCGTCAGTGGCGCGACGAGATTGAGGAGCAAGTGCCGGCTGAGGATGTAGGGCTGCGAGCTGCCGAAGGTGCGCGCCGCGTCGACGAATTCCCGAGCTTTGAGCGCTAGCGCAGGCGCGCGAACGACGCGGGCGAAGATCGGCGTATAGACGATGCCGATCGCCGTGATGCTGGTCATCACCCCCGGCCCCTGAATGGCGACGATCAGCAGCGCCAGGAGGATGGCCGGGAAGGCCAGCAGCACATCCATGATCCGCATCAGGATGCCGTCCCAAAGGTGGCCCCACCACGCGGCGAATAGCCCGATCAGCGCCCCGGCCGTGGCCGCGATCGCCACCGACGCAAAGGCGACCGTGAACGACTCGCCGATCCCGAGCATCAGCCGGCTGAACGTATCGCGCCCGAGCAGGTCCGTGCCGAACCAGTAAGTCGGGCTCGGCCCCTTCAGCCGGTCGATCACATATTGCTTCAGCGGATCGTGCGGCGTGACCCTTAGTGCGCCGAGGATCGCCATGACGAGAAACACCGCGATGATCGCCGCACCGATGCGGCCGCTCGGGTGCCGCCACACGGCCTTCAGGAGGTCCATTACTTGCCCCCGAGCCGGATGCGGGGGTCGAGAGCCGTATAGGCGAGGTCGACGAGCAGGTTCACGACGAGGAAGTTGAAGGCGATGAACAACACTGCGCCTTGCACCAGCGGATAGTCGCGCTGCGAAATCGCATCCAGTGTCAGGCGTCCGAGGCCCGGCAGCGCGAAAATCTGCTCGACGATCACCGCACCACCCAGGAGGTAGCCGAATTCGACGCCCGAAAGCGTCACCACCGGGATCAGCGCATTGGGCAGCGCATGCTTCCACACGACATCGCGCTGGGACGCGCCCTTGCTGCGAGCCGTCCGCACGTAGTCGTCGCTCAGCACGTCGAGCATGGCCGAGCGCGATATGCGGGTTACCGCCGCGGCGAACGACAGGCCCAAAGTGATGGCCGGCAGGATCATCTGGCTGAGGTTGCCGATCGGGTCGACGAACAGCGGCGTGAAGCTCCCCATCGCCGGGAGCATGCGGAAGGTCACAGAGAGGAAATAGATGAGCACAAGCCCGACGACAAAGCTCGGCGTCGACTGTCCGAGCATTGCCAGCAGCCGCACTGCCAGATCGGGCGGACGATCAGCCTTCGTGGCCGCGAACACACCGGCTGGGATGCCCACGGCCAGTGCGATCACCATCGACAGCAGCGCGAGTTCCAGCGTCAGTGGAAACCGTGCAATGATCACCTCGAGCACCGGCTTGCCGTAAGTCGTCGAGATCCCGAGATTGCCCTCGAACAATCCGACCAGCCAGCGGCCATATTGAACGATAACCGGCTGATCGAGGCCGAAATAGGCAGCGAGTGACTCCCGTTGCGCCTCCGTCAGCAATCCCGCCTCGGTGCCCAGCATCGCGATGATCGCATCGCCGGGCACCAGCCGGATGGCGAAGAACACGAGCAGCGACACCCCCAGCAGCACCAGCGGAAACGTCAGCAGTCGCTGCACGAGATAGTTCATGGGCTTCTTTCCAGCCGTTCAGTAGTGATCCTCCCGTGCGAAGCGGGGGACCGGCACCGCCGACAGGCGGTGGAAGGGGGCGCCAAAGTCATGAGACCAGGGCCCCCTTCATGATGCTTCGCTTGGCCCTCGTCGTTGTGCGACGACGGCGGATCAAGGCGCTACTCGCCCACGGTCACCTTGGCGAGCGAGAACAGCAGCCCGCTGGGATTGATCTCGTAGCCCTTCACGCCCTCTAGGTTGGCCGTATAGGTCACCGTGCTGGAAATCCACACCCACGGCGCCTGTTCCGCCAGACGCGCCTCGAACTGCTGGAAGATCGGCTTGCGCTTGACTGGGTCCGTCTCCACCCGGCCCTGCTGCAGCAGGTTGTCGAGTTCCGGATCCACGAAGTTCGATACCTTCACCAGGTTACCGTCCTTGGTGAAGTAGCGGTTGTACATCGGGTACGGATCGGGGCGACCGCCGTTCTGAGCCACCGCCATGTCGAAGTCACCCTTGAGCCAGGTGTCGACATAGACCTTGAGGTCCATCGTCTCGATGTTGAGCTTGACGCCGATGGCCGCCAACTGGCTCTGCAGCACCTGCGCTTCGTTCGCCGCATAAGGTGGCTCGCCGGTCGCGGCGATCACCGTGGCCTCGAAGCCGTTCTCCAAGCCCGCTTCCTTCATCAGCGCCTTGGCCTTCTCGACATCCTGCGTGTAGCAGAACAGCGTCGACGGATCGGACGCATAGGCTTCCATCGTCAGTGGGCCGGTCACCTTGCCTTCGCCGACAAGAGCGGTATCGACGATCTCCTGCCGGTTGACGGCACACGAGATCGCCTGGCGAACCTTGAGATTGTCCATCGGCGGTCGCGCCGGGTTCATCTGCAGCACGTTGTAGGAGAGGCCCGGGATGCGGTTGAGTGTCATCCCCTGTTCGCCCGGAATCAGCGTCGCGATGGTCGGATCATTGAAGAGTGCGAAGTCGATCTGGTTGGCGCGCATCGAGTCGATGATGGCGCTTTCGCTCGGCAGCACCGAGATGGTGATCCCGTCGACGCCGACCTTGCCACCTGCCCAGTGCGGGTTGGCGGTCAGCACCTCTTTGACATTGGGATCCCACTCATCGAGCTTGAACGGGCCCGAACCAATCGCCTGCGTGCCGATGCTGCCGTCCGCTACCGCGCTCGCCGGCACGATCGATGCATTCGTTCCCGACATCGCGACCAGGATCGGCGCATCCGGCTGGCTGAGGTTGAACACCACCGTCTGCGGATCGGGTGTGTCGATCGAGGCGATCGAGAGGAAGTTGGCGCGCGCCGCGGCCGCCGTCTCTTCATTCAGCAGCCGCTCGAAGGACGCCTTCACGTCCGCCGACGTCACCGTGTCGCCGGTGGAAAACTTAGCGTTCGGATCAAGCTTGAAAGTCAGCGTCTGACCGTCAGCCGAGAACTCCCAACTCGTGGCGATCGCCGGCACCACATTGTACTGCGCATCGAGCCGCACCAGCGGCTCATAGATCAGCTCGAGCAGCCGTAGCGACGGGAACGCCGTCTGCTTGTGCGGGTCGAGCCCGGTGGCGTCCTGCGCCCAGGCCATGCGCAACGTCGCTGCCTGTGCCGGCAGCGCCAGCGCGCTCACCGAGACCAGCGTCGCCATCGCGAGCCCGGTCAGTAGCGACTTGCCGAATTTGAAGTGCATCGTGGATCTCCGCTCCCTGTCGCGGACCCGCGCCGGATGGCCAGCCCGCATTCCCTCCAGCCTACGTCCGCTCCTGCGTCGCTGCCAGAGTCTGTCCCAAGCTTAGTGCCATACCGTCTCGCCTGTCGAGAGTGGTATTAGATTGGCTCCATCAACGACGACACACCGATGACCATCGCCTGATGAACGTTCATGGTCTGCGTGACACGCACACGACTACCAAAGCGACACTCACTGTTGGACTTCAGCCCAATTCGAGTGTCGTGATGCCGAAGATGGCACCCAGCGGCAATGTCGGTGCCTTCCCCAGATACATCCGCGCCGTCTCGAACGCTGGCGTGAATCCGAGCCGCTGCACCATCTCCCGCGCTGCCCCGTTGGGCTCCGGAATATCTATATAAACCAAGTCCGTACCAGCAGGGGTTACCAACGTAGCCAGAAGCGTTTCGGCAATGGCCGGGGTCTCGGCGAACAGCGGCCCGATCTTCCACCCTTCGACGCACCGCCGGATGGTCCCATATCCCCGCAGCACCCCATCCTCGAAATACCCTTCCGTCTGCCGCGTCGCCGACGGCGCCAGCCACTCGCGAAGGAAATTTTCTCTAACCGCTGCAACGTGTTGGGCATCAAAGGCGACAAGCGCTGCGAAGTCATCCGGCGTGCTCGGCCGGACATACGACCGGGTCGTCACCAACCCTCGCAACGTCCCGCCCCAGCGGGCACTTTTGTGAACGAATTCAAAGCCCGACTTGCGATAATTGTCCTGCTGCGCCGGCACCCCGTCGAGCCCGATCGTGCGCCCGGCCGCACTGGCGATCCCGGCGTCCCAGATCGCCTTGCCGTACCCCTTCCCGCGATGCGCGGGATGGACGATGTAGAGTCCCAGAAAAGCGAAGTCCTGACTGTACTTAACCACCGAAATACAGCCGACGCGCACTGTGCCGAGCCACCCCATCAGGAACCCCGACGGGTCCGCTGCAAGGAACGGCGCGACGTCATCGAGTCCCGGATGCCACCCCTCGTCCTGCGCCCAGCCCAGCGCCACCTCGAGGTCGGCGCGGTTCATCTCTCTGATCTCGAAATTCATGCCGCGAGATTCTGCCGGAACGGCCCCGATTGCGACGTTCCCAACCGCATGCTGACCAGCCCCTCGGCGAGCTTGACCGCCGCCGCCACCCCATCCACCACGGGCACATGATGGCGGGCCGACAGGTCAGCGGCAAGATCGGCCATGCCTGCGCAACCCAATACAATCGCATCAGAATTGTCGTGCAACAGCGCTGAGGCGATCTCGTCCGAGATCGTCTCGCGCGCCGTGGATCCGGGGCGCTCCAGTTCAAGCACCGGCACGTTCGACGCCCGCACCTTGCCACAACGTGCCGAGAGCCCGTACCGCATGATGTTTTCCTGGATCACCGGGATCGAGACCGACAGCGTCGTCACCACCGAGAAGCGCTCCGCCACCAGCATGGCATAGTGATAGGCCGCCTCGCCAATGCCGATCACCGGCACGCGCGTCCGCTTCCGCGCCTGATAAAGCCCGGTATCGTCGAAGCAAGCGATGATGATGGCATCGAACTCCTCGGCCTTCTCGATCTCCGCGAAAAGGCCCGGCAGCGCCGCTTCGCCATCCTCCGCGCCTTGGATCGAAGCCGGCCCGGTTGCTGGATTGCGGGCGACGATCTCCGTTCCCGCGGAGGCGACGAGCCTTGCCGCATGCCCGATCTTCTCGGTCATTGAGGCGGTCGTATTGGGATTGATGATGAGGATGCGCATCAGGCCTTGAGCCGCTTGCGATCGATGAAGGCGATCAGCCCCACCGTGCCGCCTATGATGAGGAACGAGAACAGCGTCGTCACCGTGCCCAGCGCATACAGCACCGGCGTCGTCACGTTCGTGGTCATCCCGTAGATTTCCAACGGCAGCGTGTTGAACGTACCCATGGTCAGCAGCGACCGCGCAAACTCGTCGTAACTTAGCGAGAAGCCGAAGAGTCCGACGCCGATGAGGCTCGGTGCGATCATCGGCAGCAGCACGTGCAAAAAGGTCTGCCACGGCGAAGCACCAAGATCACGCGCTGCCTCCTCGTAGCTCGGGGAGAAACGGTTGAAGACGGCGAACATGATCAGCACACCAAACGGCAGCGTCCAGGTGAGATGCGCGCCATATCCCGAACCGAACCAGCTCGGCCGCATGCCGATCTGCTGGAACAGCACACCAATACCTAGCGACACGATGATCGATGGCACCACGAGGCTGGCAATGGTGAGATAAAACAGCGGCGTCGCCCCGACGAACTTGCGCCGGAAGGCGAGCCCCGCCAGCAGTGCTACCACCACCGTCGCCGCCATCACCATCAAGCCCAGTATCAACGAGCGCGAGAAGCTGGCGCCGAAATCGCCGACCGCCTGCTTCTCGAAAAGGTTGAAGAACCAGTGCACCGAAACGCCGTTGAGCGGGAACGTGAGGCCTCCACTCGGCCCCTGGAACGACAAGATGAAAATTGCGCTCAGCGGCCCATAAAGGAAAAGCACGAAGAGCCCGAAGAAGGCAGCAAGGATGTAGAAGCCGACCGTCCTCTTCTCGCCCATCCTAGAGCTCCTTGCGGATATCGACGATGCGGAGGATACCCGCGACCAGCAGCAGTACGAGGATGAGCAGCACCACGGCGTTTGCGGCAGCGCCGGGATACTGCAGCAGGCTCATCTGGTTCTTCATCATCAACGCCACCGACGCAGATTGGCCGCCGCTCATCACCTGCACGGTCGAGAAATCGGCCATGACAAGTGTCACCACAAAGATGGTCCCGATCGCCATGCCCGGCTTGGCCAGCGGCAGGATGACGTTCCAAAGGACCTGAAAGGCGTTCGCGCCGGCGTCGCGCGCCGCTTCGATCAGCGATCGGTCGATACGCATCAGCGTGTTGAAGATCGGCGTCACCATGAAGAGCGTGTAGAGATGCACCATCGCGAGCACGACCGCGAAATCGGAATACAGCAACCACTCGAGCGGCTGCGGGATCACACCCATCTGAACCAGCGTCGAGTTGACCAGCCCGTTGCGCCCCAGCACCGGAATCCACGAGATCATGCGGATGATGTTGGAGGTGAGGAACGGCACGGTGCAGATTAGAAACAGCACTGTTTGCGTCGTGGCACTGCGCACATAGAAGGCGAGGAAATAGGCGACCCAAAAGCCGATGAAGAGGGTCAACGCCCAAACGATCGCGGCGAACTTGAGAGTGTTGAGATAGGTCTTCCAGGTGACCCAAGAGCCGAGCGTATCGATGTAGTTGGTCCAGATGAAATCCGGATACATCCGCGCGAAGTCATAGTCCCAAAAGCTGACCACGACGAGGAACAGGATCGGCAGGGCAAGAAAGAAGCCGAGGATCAGCCATAGCGGCGTCGCTTGCAAGTACGAGGCGATCGCACCCAGCGAAAACGGCGCGGTGCGCCGCTTCGGCTTGGCGGCAGGAATAGCAGTGGTGCTTTCGGCAACGGCCATGATCTGCTCCGAAGTCGCTCGCGAGTGCGGGGGGGCGCGGGGGGGGCGCCCCCCACGCTTGTGAGGGCGCG
>JAEZKB010000150.1 GCA_023415605.1 Pseudomonadota bacterium | reverse complement strand
TCCCGCTCGAGAGCGCCAAGACCAAGGACATCACCGGCGGTCTGCCGCGTGTGGCCGAACTGTTCGAAGCTCGTCGTCCGAAGGACCACGCGATCATTGCCGAGATCAACGGCACGATCAAATTCGGCCGCGACTACAAAAACAAGCGCCGCATCATCATCGAGCCCGATGACTCGACGATGGAGCCGGTCGAGTACCTGATCCCGAAGGGCAAGCCGTTCCATCTGCAGGAAGGCGATACCATCGAGAAGGGTGAATACATCCTCGACGGCAACCCGGCGCCGCACGACATCCTGGCCATCAAGGGCGTGGAGGAGCTTGCTCGCTACCTCGTCAACGAGATCCAGGAAGTCTACCGCCTGCAGGGCGTGCTGATTAACGACAAGCACATCGAGGTGATCGTTCGCCAGATGCTGCAGAAGGTCGAGATCACCGTCCCGGGCGACAGCGGGATGCTCAAGGACGAGCAACTCGACAAGCTCGACTTCGATGAGCTCAACGATCAGCTCATTGCCGACGGCAAGAAGCCGGCGGAAGCCGTTCCGGTGCTCCTGGGCATCACCAAGGCGTCGCTGCAGACCCGCAGCTTCGTCTCGGCCGCCTCGTTCCAGGAAACCACCCGCGTCCTCACGGAAGCGGCGGTGTCCGGCAAGGCCGACCTGCTCGAAGGTCTCAAGGAGAACGTCATCGTCGGCCGTCTCATCCCGGCCGGTACCGGTGCCGGTATCGCGACTGCCAAGCAGATCGCGACCAAGCGCGACGACCTCATTCTCGAGGAACGCCGCCGCCAGGCGTCGACCGCAGCCATCCCGGCTCCGGAAGCGACCCCTGCCGAGCCGGCCGAGTAAGCGCGACGGACATGAAGTTGGAAAGGGCCCTCGTGGGCCCTTTCTTTTTGGGCGCTGCCCCCTCCCATTTGCCTAGTGCTTCGGTCACCGCACCGTCCTAGAACCGCGGCACAAGCGTCGCGGACGGAGGACCTGTCATGAGCCAAGCCAACACGTGGGCCAAGGTCGACGCCTATATCGAGGAGCGGTTGCTGGGGGATGATCCCATCCAGGCCGAAACCTTGGGGCAGAACGCCGCCGATGGGCTGCCGCCGATCGATGTGTCGCCGGCGCAGGGCAAGTTCCTCAATCTCATCGCCCGGATGATTGGGGCAAGGCGCATCCTCGAAGTCGGCACGCTCGGTGGCTATTCGACCATCTGGCTGGCGCGTGCGTTGCCGGCAGGCGGCAAGCTGGTGACGCTCGAATATGAACCGCGACATGCCGATACCGCGCGCAGGAACATAGCCCGGGCAGGGTTTGCCGATCGCGTCGAGGTCCGCGTCGGTGCCGCGGCCGAGACGCTGCCGCTGCTGGCCGCCGAAGGGGCAGGGCCCTTCGACCTCGTCTTCATCGACGCCGACAAGCCCAACAATCCGGTCTACCTCGACTGGGCAGTGAAACTCTCGCGGCCTGGCACGGTGATCGTACTCGACAATGTGGTCCGCAATGGCGGAGTGGCCGATGCTGGCAGCACCGACCCCAATGTCCGTGGCTCCCGCGCTGCCTTCGACGTCTTCCGTGACCGCCCGCGCCTCGAGGCGACGGCGCTCCAGACGGTCGGATCGAAGGGCTATGACGGATTCGCGATCGCCATCGTCAACTGACGCCGATTAGCGCTGGAATCCGATATAGTCGGCATATTGCTTGAGGATCAGGCTCCAGACCTGGAAGGTCGAGTCGAGGTTCTCGCGCGAAATACCGTGCTCGAGGTTCACGTCATATTCGATGACGGCGTCGAGGTCGGAGTCGAGATAGGCCTTGCCGAAGCGCTTGTCGCGATTCCAGGCGTTGATGGCTTCCATTGTCTGCTTGTTGTCGAGGAAGCCGGCATAGAAATTGAGGTCTTCGCACTGGGTGTTGTCGTCGGCGCAGTTGCGGAAGAAGAGGTAGTAGGAGACGCCTTCGATCTTGCCCTCGATCACTGGATCGCCATTGCTCGACTTGTCCATTGTCACGGAGCCGAACCCGCGGGCGATATTGGCGACTTCGTCGACATTGGTGCCGTCGATCAGCTCCTGCGCCATGGCGCCGGCGGCGCCGCCCAGCATCAGCGCGGCAGCAGCCAGGATTACTCTCAAACCCATCAAGATCTCCCTCAACGGCCCATATCGGCAAACGCCCGCGGCCTCATATCGCCCCTATGCCCCGCGCCGGATCGTACACCTTTGTATCGGCTCGGCAATCTCGATGATAAATCGGCCACATGAGCCATGCGATCGGGGCAGGGGTGCCCTGCCGAAGCGCCTCGTTTACTCACATCGCCGTCAACCGGCCGAAATCGGGCCTTCCTGGCCGGTTTTGCGTGCAAAGAATCCTTGACGGGGGGACTCAGGGGCCGTAAAGAGGCGCCACCTTAACGGTCGGTCGTGAACTTCACACGGGTATCTGCCACCTAGCGCGGGCATCCAGGACGTTCAAACACACTGCTAAAGGCAAGAAGAAGTAGCAAATCTTTGTGCGCATGAACGCCAGCCAAAAGGGTTGGTGGTCCGCTGCATTCAAAGGCGCCGCTGACCCGTTCCGGGTTTGGCGGGCGCCGTTTTGGTTTGCTGCATCTTTCGCGAGAACGAAATTCGGACGGATGGAAAGAGCGCAATGCCGACCATTAACCAGTTGATCCGCAAACCACGGGTGTCCAAGCCCAAGCGGAACAAGGTCCCGGCGATGGAAGCCAACCCGCAGAAGCGCGGCGTTTGCTCCCGCGTCTATACGACGACCCCCAAGAAGCCGAACTCGGCGCTGCGTAAGGTGGCCAAGGTCCGTCTGACCACATCGCGCGAAGTCATTTCGTACATCCCCGGCGAAGGCCACAACCTGCAGGAACACTCGGTCGTGCTCATCCGTGGCGGCCGCGTTCGCGACCTGCCGGGCGTGCGCTACCACGTGCTGCGCGGCGTCCTCGACACCCAGTCGGTCAAGGATCGCAAGCAGCGCCGTTCTAAGTACGGCGCGAAGCGGCCGAAGTAAGGAGAGCATCGTATGTCCCGTCGTCACCGCGCCGAGAAGCGTGAAGTCATCCCCGATCCCAAGTTCGGCGATATCGTCGTCACCAAGTTCATGAACTCGCTCATGGAAGACGGCAAGAAGTCGGCTGCCGAGTCGATCGTCTACGGCGCCTTCGATATCGTCCAGTCCAAGACCAAGCAGGACCCGATCACCGTGTTCCACACGGCGCTCGACAACGTGCGCCCGGCCGTCGAAGTGCGTTCGCGCCGCGTCGGTGGTGCCACCTACCAGGTCCCGGTCGAAGTCCGCACCGACCGCCAGCAGGCCCTCGCCATCCGCTGGCTCATCGAATCCGCCCGCAAGCGTGGTGAGCACACCATGCGCGAGCGTCTGTCGGGTGAGCTGATGGATGCCCTCAATGGCCGTGGTCAGGCCGTCAAGAAACGCGAAGATACGCACCGTATGGCTGACGCCAACCGTGCCTTCTCGCACTACCGCTGGTAACGGGAGCACACTAAGGCACGCGAATACCCGATTAACCGGTACCGCAATTTCGGCATCATGGCCCACATCGATGCCGGCAAGACCACGACCACCGAGCGTGTGCTCTACTACACCGGCAAGTCCCACAAGATCGGCGAAGTCCATGACGGCGCCGCGACCATGGACTGGATGGAGCAGGAGCAGGAACGCGGCATCACCATCACGTCCGCCGCGACCACCACGTTCTGGAAGGGCCGTGACGGCGCCCAGTACCGCTTCAACATCATCGACACCCCCGGCCACGTCGACTTCACCATCGAAGTCGAGCGTTCGCTCCGCGTGCTCGACGGCGCCATCGCGCTGCTCGACGGCAACCAGGGCGTCGAGCCGCAGACGGAAACCGTCTGGCGCCAGGCCGACAAGTACAACGTTCCGCGTCTCATCTTCGTCAACAAGATGGATAAGACCGGCGCTGACTTCTACTTCTGCCTCGACACCCTCGAGAAGCGCCTCGGCATCAAGCCGGTCGTGATGCAGCTGCCGATCGGCGCTGAAAGCGACTTCAAGGGCGTCGTCGACCTGATCGAGATGAACGCGCTCGTCTGGCGCAACGAAGAACTCGGCGCACAGTGGGACGTCGTGGAGATTCCGGCTGACCTCAAGGCCAAGGCCGAGGAATACCGCGAGAAGCTGGTCGAGACTGCCGTCGAAATGGACGATGCGGCGACCGAGGCCTACCTCAACGGCGAGATGCCCTCAAAGGAGACGCTGCGTCAGCTGATCCGCAAGGGCACTTGCGACGTCAAGCTCTACCCGGTGTTCTGTGGCTCGGCCTTCAAGAACAAGGGCGTGCAGCCCCTGCTCGACGGCGTCATCGACTTCCTGCCGGCTCCGACCGACATTCCCGCGATCAAGGGTATCGACGTCAAGACCGACGCCGAGATCGAGCGTCACGCCTCGGACGACGAGCCGCTTTCGATGCTGGCCTTCAAGATCGCCAACGACCCGCACATGGGCTCGCTGACCTTCTGCCGCATCTACTCGGGTCACCTCGAGGCCGGCGCCCAGCTCGAGAACACCGTCAAGGAAAAGAAGGAACGCGTCGGTCGTATGTTCCAGATGCACGCGAACTCTCGCGAGCAGATCAACGAAGCCTATGCTGGTGACATCGTCGCCATCGTCGGCCTCAAGGATACGACCACCGGCGATACCCTTTCGGATCCGGCGCACAAGGTCATCCTCGAGCGTATGGAATTCCCCGAGCCGGTTATCGACATCGCCGTCGAGCCGAAGTCGAAGGCCGACCAGGAGAAGATGGGCCTTGCCCTCGCTCGCCTGGCTGCCGAAGACCCGTCGTTCCGCGTCAAGACCGACGAAGAATCCGGCCAGACCATCATCTCGGGCATGGGCGAACTTCATCTCGACATTCTCGTCGACCGCATGAAGCGCGAGTTCAAGGTGGAAGCCAATATCGGTGCGCCGCAGGTGGCCTACCGTGAAGCGATCACTCGTCTCGTGGAGCACGACTACACCCACAAGAAGCAGTCCGGTGGTTCGGGCCAGTTCGCCCGCATCAAGTTCCGCATCGAACCCAACGAGCCGGGTGCCGGCTTCCAGTTCGCTTCGGAAGTCGTGGGCGGCAACGTGCCGAAGGAATACGTCCCGGGCGTGCAGAAGGGTGTCGAGTCGGTCATGGGCGCAGGCCCGATCATCGGCTTCCCGATCGTGGACGTGAAGTTCACGCTGACGGACGGTGCCTACCACGACGTGGACTCCTCGGTCCTCGCCTTCGAAATCGCCGGCCGCGCGGGTTTCCGTGAAGCCATCGAGAAGGCGGCCCCGAAGATCCTCGAGCCGATCATGCGGGTTGAAGTTCTCACCCCGGAAGATTATGTCGGCGACGTCATCGGCGACCTGAACTCCCGCCGCGGCCAGATCCGCGGCACCGAAGCCCGCGGTATTGCGCAGGTGATCGACGCCATGGTGCCGCTTGCCAACATGTTTGGCTACGTGAACTCGCTCCGCTCGATGAGCCAGGGGCGTGCTCAGTACACCATGACCTTCGACCACTACGAGCAGGTGCCGCAGGCGGTCGCTACTGAAGTCCAGGCCAAATACGCCTGATCGCGAAAACTAGAAGAATAGTCAGCTCCACGGCTGACGAATACGGAGAGAAGTGATGGCTAAGGAAAAGTTTTCCCGCAATAAGCCGCATTGCAACATCGGCACCATCGGTCACGTCGACCATGGCAAGACCTCGCTGACCGCTGCGATCACCAAGGTTTTGGCCGAAACCGGCGGTGCGACCTTCAAGGCGTACGATCAGATCGACGCCGCGCCGGAAGAAAAGGCCCGCGGGATCACCATCAACACCGCCCACGTCGAGTACGAGACGACCAACCGTCACTACGCTCACGTCGACTGCCCCGGCCACGCCGACTACGTGAAGAACATGATCACCGGTGCTGCCCAGATGGACGGCGCGATCCTGGTCGTGTCGGCTGCCGACGGCCCGATGCCGCAGACCCGCGAGCACATCCTGCTCGCCCGTCAGG
>JAEZKB010000133.1 GCA_023415605.1 Pseudomonadota bacterium | reverse complement strand
CATGCCGTGCTGAGCGGCCTGCGCCTTTGCCATGTCGATAACAGCCGGATCCAGGGAGACCGTGAGGTTCGCTGTAGCCATGACCGTGACGATAGCTGTGACTCAGGCTGTGACGCCGGGGAAGATTGTGTCTAGTCCCACCTGATGATTGACCGATGTCGGGCTCCAGTTGATCCGTTACGGATCAGTGTCACTTGATGAGTGACATCTCCGGCTAGAGGACCTTGTTATCGGGCAGGGTAGCGGGTTGGTCGGCCGTCGGGGACCAGGGCCGGGCCCAGCTGGCCAGGTGTGCCGCCCCGGTGGCTGTGGTGGGGTCGGATTCCCGGGTCAGGGCGTCGCAGTGGGCGAGGAAGTCGTCGACGGGGCCGTCGGGGATGAGGTAGTTGATGACGGCGTCGTGGAGGTGGTCGATGTGGTCGAGGCCGTCGCGGAGAAGGTTGAGAGCTTTGGTGACTGCTTCGGCCACGAGCCGGGTGCCGTGAACGTCGTTGCGGCGGAGCAGAGCCAGGCAGGTTGTTTCGACCACGGCGGTATCGCGGCGATCGAGCACGAGCCGGCGGAGGACCTCGGCAATGTCGTCGCGGTCGGCCCACGCGGCGAGTTGCTGTCCTGCGGCAGCGCGGGTCGACCAGTCCGGCGAGCCGGCTGCGGCGATTGTTTCCGCAGGCGGGGTGGGGGCTTGCATGGGCTCAGACTCCCACATCGGTTCTTGCTGCCGGGATGCGTCGGGCGGGTTCAGGCTTGTGGGCCTTGAACCGGGCGATCGGCTTGGTGGTGGTGCGGGCGAGTTCGGCGACCAGGCCGCCGTCGTCGTAGATGCGCCAGGTGGTGTGGGCGGACTCAACGTCGAGGGTGCGCCCGGCGTGGCCGATGCCGACGTGGATGCGCTGCCCGGCCACGGTGATAGCGCCGCGGCTGCTGACGCGCCGCTGAACCCGCACCGGTTCAGGTGTCGGCTGGGGCGGCGGGCCGGCTGGGCGGGCGTCGCGGATGCGGGCGTGGTCGGCCGGGGTGAGGGGGTTGGGCAGGCTGCGCAGCAGTATGCCGTCGGCGGTGATCTGCATGATGGCGTGGTCGAGGCGCACGGTGACGCGCCGGCCGGCGAACTGGAAGCCGATGGGGTGTTGACGTCCGGCCGGGCCGATGAGACCGGTGCCGTTGACCACGCGGTCGACTTCGATGGGTTTGCCAGGCTGGGCGGAGCCGGTGGTGATGGGTGCTGGTCCGCCGGGTCGGGCGCCGTCGGCGAGGAGTTGGCGCAGCTGCGCGACGGTGAGCCGGGATGGCACGGTCTTGAGCCGAACTCCGTGGGCCAACAGGTGCACGACGGTGGTGTCGATCCAGAATGTGATCGGGGTGCCGGCCCGGTCGGGGCCAAGCCGGAACTGTTGCCCGCAGATGCTCAGGTTGCCCGATGCGGGCACCACCCGGGTCACCTCGACGGCGATGTCGACGGGCTCGCCACCGTTGGCCGAGGGCACTGCCGGGACCGGCGGCTGTGATGGTGTCGCAGCCGGTGGGGCGGGCTTCGCGGGCGAGGTAGTCAGGGTTGGTGGCAACCGCAGCGGCAGCTGCTCGTCGGTGGGCCGGGCTGCGAACCGGTCGGCGGGAAACGCCATCTCTAAGGCCTGGTGGGGCCGGTCGGTGTTGTACTCGACGCGGAAGGCCTCCACCGCCGCCTGGACTGCCTCCACGTCGGGCCACACCTCGACGTCATCGAGCAATTCCCGTTGCAGGCTCTGGTGGAACCGCTCGACCTTGCCGGTCGTGGTCGGGCTGCGAGGCTTGGTGTTACGAGCGACGATGCCGTTCTCCCGGCAGATCCGTTCGAACATCACCTCCGCCGGGCGGGGCTGGTTGAACCGGCCGGTGAATTGCTTGCCGTTATCCGTGAGCACCTCGTCGGGGATCCCGAACCGTTGCAGCGCCTCAGCAAACGCCAAACACACGGCCCGGCCGGTGGCCCGCCGCACCACCGTGGCGATGACGCAGAACCGGGAATGGTCGTCCACCCCCGTGATCACCTTCGCTTCGCCGCCGTCGGCGAGCTTGATACCGCCGACGATGTCGAGTTGCCACAGTTCCATCGGCTTGTCGCGCTGCCACCGCTTGTAGTCCTCACGGCGACGCCGGCGCGGAACAGGACTGATCAGCCCGTGCCGGACCAGGACCCGGTAGATCGTCGTCAACGCCGGCACCGGCCCAGGGCAACCGTTACGGCCCAACTCGAAATGCAGACGCCGCTGACCCCACCGGGGATGATTACGCCGCAGTTCGCAGATCGCGGCTTCAACCTCTGGGCTGGTCTGCGCCGGGTGGGCATGCGGGCGGTGCGACCGGTCCGCTAGCCCGTCCAGACCCTCATCCCGATACCAACCCACCCACCGATGCACCGCCTGCCGGGATACCCCGAACCGTTCGGCGACCTCCGTCACCGGAACACCGGCCTCTACCTCCAGCACCGCGCGATACCGCTGCTCTGTCACGTTCAACTCCACCAACACTCGGCGGAGTGTCACGCATCAAGTGGAGCCAACCCGTAACGCATCAAGCGGAGTACGACAAGCTGCCGGCGGGGGATGGGCGGAGAACTTTCTGTACTTCTTCAAGGCGGCCCGCACGCGGGCCGCTGGCTCGCTCGGTCCGGGGTTGGCGCCTTGCCGCTTCGCTCCCGGTGCCGACCCCAGCCGGCGTGCCGACCCACTGCGGCCACGACGAAGCCAGGCGTCCCACAAAGTCGGGGACGTCGGGCAGTTCGGCCC
>JAEZKB010000123.1 GCA_023415605.1 Pseudomonadota bacterium | reverse complement strand
GATCCAGTTGATGTCGCTGGGCCCGCGCTCATAGGCCAGCAGTTGGTTGGCGATCGACCAGCCCTGTCCACGTTCACCGAGAAGGTTCTCCGCGGGCACCTCGACGTCGGTGAAGGTCACCTCCGCGAACTCCCGGTTCCGGGCCGCGTTGACGATGGGGGACACCTCGATGCCGGGTGTCGACATCGGTACCAGCAGGACCGAGATTCCCGCATGCTTGACCGCCTCGGGCTCGGTGCGGCACAGCAGGAAACACCAGTCCGCGACCGCCGCGAAACTGGTCCAGATCTTGCGGCCGTTGATGCGGAATCGCGCCGGGCCCTCGCCATCAGCGCCGCCGACGGCCTCGGCTCTCGTCTTGAGGCCGGCGAGGTCGGACCCGGCCTCGGGCTCGCTGAACCCCTGACACCAGCGGACCGCCCCCGAGAGCAGCCCGGGCAGCAGTTCGGCACGTTGCCACTGGGATCCGAACAATCGCAACGCGTTGGCCAGGTGCCCGATCCCCTCGATCGGCGGGGCGGAGGCGCGGCCCAGTTCGTCGTTCAGGATGGCCTCGTACACGGGAGAGAGTCCGTGTCCGCCGTACTCGACCGGGAACGACAAGCCGATGTACCCGGCCTGGTAGAGCGTGTGATGCCACGCGTTCGCGGCGTCCGCTCGTGCCGCGGGATCGTCGGGAATGGCCGCTGCCGCGGCGTTCTCGTTCAACCAGCTGCGCAGGCGTGCCCGGAACTCGCCTTCCTCGGGGGTGTCGGTGAAGTCCATGATCCTCGCTAGCCCAGGTCGCGATCGTTGATCCGCAGATCGGCGATCGCGGCGTATTGCGTGTTCTCGTCGCCGAAAAGCCGTCGATTCAACAGCGTCCGGCGTAGCCGCAGATGAGCTTCGTGTTCCCACGTGATGGAGATTCCGCCCAATACCTGCATCGCCGTCTCGACGACATCCCGTCCCGCCGCCGACGCGTAAGCCTTTGCCGTGCGGGCGGCCAGCAGGGCTTCGCCGGCGCTCAGATGATCGACCGCCCACGCGGCGTGCCAGAGGCAACTGCGCGCGCCTTCGAGCCGTACGAGCGAGTCGGCGAGCTGGTGTCCGATGGCCTGGAAGCTGCCGATCTTGACTCCGAACTGCACCCGTTCGCCCGCGTAGCGCACCGCGCCGTCGAGCGCGCCGGCCATCACACCGACCAGATCCGCGGCAACCGCGGTCAGCGCCATCGCCTGCACTGCCGTCCACCGCTCCGCGCTGATCGGATCCCCGAGGGGGCTCGCTGCTTCGGCATCGTCGAACGTGAGCGTGCGCATTGTGCGGGTGAGGTCCAGATTCGTTCCGGGGCTTCCCGATCCGTCATCCAGCGCGGTACACATCAGACGGCGTGCCGCGCCGTCGCGTATCGCATAGAGAACGTGAGTCGCACCCGCGGCGTCCAGTGCGACGCCGGCCTTCGGCGAGTCGGCGAAATCGCTCAGGTCGGGCGACAGCACCGGCGCGGCTCGCCACGTACCCTCGGCGACCAACTCGATTTCTTTGTCGGAACCCGCCGCGGACAACAGTTCCGTGGCCAACGCTCCCTGCCCGAGCACGGGGACCGCCACCAGTCGGCGACTCAATTCCTCAAGCACGAGCGCGGTTTCCACACCGCTGGCGTCCAAGCCGCAGTACTCGCGGGCTCGCAGCGCCGGAACCCCGAGTTCGACGATTCGACGCCACTGGTCGTCGAGACGGTGCCCGGTCGCGACGTCATCGGCGGCGGTGGTGGCCAGCGACTCGGCCAGGCGCGCGGTGGTTTCGCGCAGTAGGGCCTGCTCGTCGGTGAGTCCTATGCGCATCGCGTGGATACCCGGTCGTCGATCCGCATCCGGCACCCCTTTCCGCCACCGCAGTCCGGCGGTCTGTCATCATACTGAATGATAGAACGAACTCTGTTCAACTGTTACACGCAGGGAGGAACCCATGGCGCGGTTGGAGAACCGGAACGCGTTGGTCACCGGCGGAGCCCAAGGTCTCGGCAGGGCCATCTCGCGACGACTCGCGGCCGAGGGGGCCCGGGTGACCATCGTCGATCTCAACGAGGGCAAGGCCGCGGAATGTGTCGGCCTCATCGAGCAGGCGGGCGGCTCGGCGCATTTCGTGCGCGCCAACGTCGCGAAACGTGAGGACATCGCCGCCGCGGTCGACGCGGCCGCCGCCGGCGGGGCGCTACATGTTCTGGTCAATGCCGCCCAGTACTTCGCGATGCCCAAAGCGTTGGAACTGGTCAGTGACAAGGACTGGGAGCTGTCGGAGGCCACCGGCCCGAAGGCGACGTTCCGCTTCATGCAACTGGCGCATCCGTTCCTCAAGGCGGCCGGTAAGGCCTCGGTGATCAACTTCGTGTCCGGTTCCGCACTCGGCGGAATCGCCTATACCGGACCGTATTCCGCGGCCAAAGGTGCGATCGGAGCATTGACCAAGGTCGCGGCCAACGAGTGGGCGGCGCACGGCATCCGCGTCAACGCCGTTTGTCCGTTCGCCCTCACCGACGTGCAACGCGACATGATCGGCACCGAGTGGGACAACTACACCCGGACTGCCGAGGCG
>JAEZKB010000347.1 GCA_023415605.1 Pseudomonadota bacterium | reverse complement strand
ACGCCGAGGACTTTTACGCCCCTGGCGGCGCGGTCGCGGACCACGTCCATCACCGGCGAACGCGCGGCGATGGCGCCGCAGCGGAGATAGTCACCGTAAGAGAAGCCGCCTGGGTTGACGATGAGATCGACATCGGGAATGTCGGCATCCTTGTGCCAGACCACTGCCGGAGCCTGGCCGCCAATCTTGGTCAGCGCGGCGATCATGTCGCGGTCGCGGTTCAATCCGGGGAAGACGACGACGGCGGCTTTCATGGCGCGATCCTTGCTCAGGGGATGGCCGGACTTCTGCTGAGTCTTCGTGGCAAAAGCAAGAGGCGGGCCCGAAGCCCGCCTCTGAATTCCGTTCTCAGGCGTGAGCCGAAGAACGACAGGAGCATTTCCACGCCATACCTGCCCATGGCGGCCAGGGTCGCTGCCATCAGGTATCCCACCGCCCCAAGAATGATGGCGCCGATCCAGCCTTCATTCGCATAACCCACCGACGCGCCGATGATCAGGCCAAAGAGGCCGACGGCGATCACCCACGTCGTGCGCAGAAACACTAGCACGGCGGACAGGCGGGTGGCGGCCATCACTCCGCCGGCGCCACCTTCGGCCTGGCGACATAGTTGCGGCTGCCGGGGGTGCCGGGCAGGTGGGCCCAGGCTGGGCGTTCGAAGAGGAACTTGCCCCAGCCTGTCTTCTGGATGAGCCAGTAGAGGATCAGCGGCGAGATCAGGGCGGCGAGCAGCACGATGATCGAGAGGATCGAGGTGTCGTCGATGATGCCGACCTTGAGCAGCACGGTGCGCGTGACCGCCATGGGGATCGAGAAGCTGAGATACACGACGATCGAATGAGCCCCGAGCCAGCGCAGCCAGTCCATGAACGCGAGCTTGGTCAGCAGGGCGGCGGTGACGCAAAGTGCCAGCGAACCGACGAGAGCCAGCACCAGGTGCAGCACCGGCAGGCCGGCATAGCCGCCCATGATGGCGTGGGCGGGTTGCATCTCGAAGCCGCCGCCAAAGACGAGGAGACCGTTGATCACTGCATAGGCGGCAAGTGCGCCGACCGCGAGAAGCGGCCGCTGTTCGGCCCAGGCCACCGCTTTGAAGATCCACGGCGCCAGCGCATAACCGGCGAAGAAGTAAACAAAGTACTCGGCGAACTGGTCGACCACATAGCTGCCGGTCGGGCCGATCGGCAGGATCTGCAGCACGGCCGCAAGGCCCAGCGCGATCCAGTTATTGACCCGCAGGTCCCACAGCACCTTGGTCATCAGGCTGAACACGGCCAGCATGTAGATGAACCAGAGTACGCCATAGGGATCGACCACGGCGAGAGCAATCTGCCCAAGCATGCTGACGGGGTCACCCGTACCCAAACCGACCTTGAACACAATCTGGATCACCGCCCAAAGGGCGTAGAAATAGAGATAGTGAACGATGCGGCGATCGGAGAATTTCAGCCAGTCGCGAGCGATCACCTGCGACAGGAAGAGCCCCGAGATCAGGAAGAATTCGGGCATCCGGAACGGCGTCGCCCAGCCGATGATCCAGTGCAATATACCGGCCTGGCCGGTTTCTTCACCGACGCCAAAGGCCGAATGCATCATCACCACGAGGATAATCGACAGGCCCTTGGCCGTGTCCACCCACGAAAGTCGATCCGCTGTTCCTGACATGCCGCACACTCCAGGTTGATGCTGCCTCATACAACCGAGGCGGCATTAACGCTCATGGAGTCGGAAGATAGGATTAAGCGAAGTGCTTAATATCTAAGGTTTTATTCACGCAGCCGTGAGGCGTCAGGCGATCGGTAGCTGAGCCGCGTTGACGAAAAGCAGACCGATGGAGAGGAAGAAGAGGGCGGAGAGCGAGAAGGTCTTGATCATTTTTCGGTCGGCTAACTGGTCGGCATGGCCCGTCACTGTCGCGGGCATCTGCGGGAGGGGTTACGGCTGTTCGGCAAAGCGGGCAATTGCCGCAATGCGCATGGGTCGTATGCGCCCGAACGGCTGAACGAAGGCTGAATGCGGCTGGTTAACGCTGCGCGACGGCTCCCCATCCGACCGTATGACAGCTCAAGACGGCGGCTCGCGCCGCACGTCGGGCTTTGCCAACGATGAATGGGTAGACGGATCCGCCTAGACTGGAACCGAGGCGTAGGCGGCGAACAGCAGGCCGAGCGTGAGGAAGAAGGCAACCGAGAGCGAGAACGTCTTCAGCATTTGCTTTACCGGTACTAGCGCGATTACGCAGCGCGCGAGCACTGTAGTCGTGGTGTGTTAATGCGTAATTGCCATCGTGTAATTTTATGCACCCTGCTTCGCCTAGTGCGAAAATCGCGCGGCACGCGAAGAATGGGGCGCTGTTGCAAACCGGCCACCGCCGGTGAGTCGGCTCAGCCGATGACCTCGATCGAGTAGTTTTCGATCACGGTGTTGGCGAGTAGCTTTTCGCACATGGCCTTGAGGTTGGCCTCGGCCGCAGCCTTGTCGGTTTCCTCAAGCACGAGGTCGAAGACCTTGCCCTGGCGGACCGCCCCGACTCCATTGAAGCCAAGGCTCTTCAGCGATCCCTGGATGGCCTGACCCTGGGGGTCAAGGACGCCATTCTTCAAGGTCACGGTGACGCGGGCTCGCATGCGCTTCGGGCTCCGGAAAGAAGAAACGCGGCCACGAGGGCCGCGTTGGGTTCACTGCACGAGTCGCGGACCTGTGGTCAACGCGTTGTCGGTTTCCGAGAGGATGCCGAGGCGCTGGGCCACTTCGCGGTAAGCATCGACGAGACCGCCGAGGTTCTCGCGGAAGCGGTCCTTGTCGAGCTTGTTGCGGGTCTTGATGTCCCAGAGCCGGCAGTTGTCGGGCGAAATCTCATCGGCGAGCACGACGCGCATCATGTCGTTCTCGTAAAGGCGGCCGCACTCGATCTTGAAATCGACCAGCTGGATGCCGACGCCCATGAAGAGGCCAGTGAGGAAGTCGTTGACGCGGATGGCCAGCGACATGATGTCGTCCAGTTCCTGCGGCGTAGCCCAGCCGAAGGCAGTGATGTGCTCTTCGGACACCATCGGGTCGCCCAGCGCATCGTCCTTGTAGCAGAACTCGATGATCGAGCGCGGCAGCTGCGTACCCGGCTCGAGGCCCAGGCGCTTGACCAGCGAGCCGGCCGCCACGTTGCGCACGATGATTTCGAGCGGGATGATCTCGACTTCCTTGATCAGCTGCTCGCGCATGTTCACGCGGCGGATGAAGTGGGTCGGGATGCCAAGGCCGTTCAGCTTGGTGAAGATGTACTCGGAAATCCGATTGTTGAGCACGCCCTTGCCGTCAATGATCTCGTGACGGGCGCCGTTGCCGGCGGTGGCATCGTCCTTGAAATACTGGATCAGCGTGCCCGGCTCCGGGCCCTCGTACAGGGTCTTGGCCTTGCCGTCATAGATTTTTCGCCGACGGTTCATGTGAGCTCTGCCGTTCTTTGTCTGGAAAATTGGGTGAATTTGGCGCGTTCATGCGCCAGAATACCAGCGGAAAGCAAGTTTTTTCGCGCCTTTCGTCCTAAACGCCGGCAGGGTCGCAGAATTCGCGGGATCGTGCATCCAAAGCCCCGGCGAGCCGTTAACAGCCGCTGACCAAATGCCGCGTCCGGGGCCGTTGATTTGGGTGCCCGCTCAGCATATGTGCTCAGCATTGAGGGCGCTGGAGCGCCGGGGAAATCAAGGCGCGGAGATACACATGTCGGGTTTTGACGATCGCAGGAAGGGCCAGGAAAACAAGTTCGCGCATGACGCCGAACTCCGCTTCAAGGCCGAAGCTCGCCGCAACAAGCTCCTGGGCCTGTGGGCCGCCGAGCACATGGGCCTGTCGGAAGAGCATGCCAAGGAATATGCCGCAGAGGTCGTGGCGGCCGACTTCGAGGAAGCGGGCGACGAGGACGTTTTCCGCAAGATCCAGGGCGACCTCAAGGCCAAGGGTGCGTCGGTCTCGGACGACATGATTCGCAAGAAGATGGTCGAACTCGTCCAGACTGCCCGCGACCAGGTCGCCGCCGAGGGCTGATCGCAGCTTTCTCGATAGTTTGGAAGGCCGGGACGGCAGCGCGCCGCCCCGGCCTTTTTTTATTCCGCAGCGGCAGCCTGTTGGCCGGCGGCGTTCAGCGCCTGATCGAGGTCGGCGAGGATGTCGTCGATGTGCTCGATGCCGATGGCGAGGCGCACATAACCCGGCGTGACGCCGGCCGAGAGCTGCTCTTCAGGCGAGAGCTGCGAGTGCGTGGTGGTCGCCGGGTGAATGGCGAGCGAGCGCGCGTCGCCGATATTGGCGGCGTGATAGATGAGCTTGAGCGAGTCGATGAAGCGGGCGCCGGCTTCGCGGCCATTGGCGAGCTCAAAGCCGATCAGGGCGCCGTAGCCGCGCTTCAGGTACTTGTCGGCCGCGGCCCTCTTGTCGCCGGTCTGCAGCCCCGGATAGTTCACCGAGACGATTTCCGGGCGCTGCTGCAGCCAGGCGGCTACTTTCGCGGCATTCTCGAAATGTCGGTCGACGCGCAGGGCCAGCGTTTCGACGCCCTGGATGGTCAGAAAGGCGTTGAACGGCGAGAGCGCCGCACCATGAGTGCGGAGCAGGGTGGTGCGGGCCTTGAGGATATAGGCGATCGGACCCAGTGGCTTGGCCGCCTCGACCCAGACGGCGCCATGATACGCCTGATCGGGCTGGTTGAGCAGCGGCTGGCGCTCGGGTTTGGCGGCCCAGTCGAAATTGCCGCCGTCGACGATCAGTCCGCCGATGGAATTGCCGTGGCCACCGAGATACTTGGTGGACGAATAGACCACCACGGCGGCGCCATGCTCGAAGGGCCGGGCGGTCAGCGGCGCAGCGGTGTTGTCGACCACCAGCGGGATGCCGAATTCGCGGCCGATCGATGCCACTTCGGCGATCTTGAGAACTGCCAGCTTCGGGTTGGGCAGGGTTTCGGCATAGTAGACGCGAGTCTTGTCATCGGTGGCGCGACGGAAGTTCTCCGGGTCTGCCGGGTCGACGAAGCGGACCTCGATGCCGGCTTCGCGCAGCGTATTCTTGAAGAGATTGTAGGTGCCGCCATAGAGGTCAGTCGAAGCGACGATATTGTCGCCGGCAATGGCGAGGTTCTGCACCGCATAGGCAGATGCCGCCTGACCGGAGGCAACGGCAAGCGCGGCGGCGCCGCCTTCCAGCGCCGCAACGCGCTTTTCCAGCACGTCAGTCGTCGGGTTGCCGAGGCGCGTATAGATGTTGCCCAAGCGCTTGAGCGCAAACAGGTCGGCGGCGTGCTCGCTGTCCTCGAACTGATAGGACGTGGTCTGATAGATCGGCACCGCCACGGCACCGGTCGCAGGATCGGACCGCCAGCCGGCGTGCAGGCCCTGGGTTTCGGGGTTCTTGCTGTTCACTGTCACTATAGCCTCCTTTGGCACTCGCAGGGCCGGCACCATAGGCCGGTAGCCTCGCGCCAGACGAGGTTTAAGCGACTAAAAAACCGGGCCTTTGCCGGAAAAGAGTTTCCGCTTCGGTCAACCGATCGGCTGACGCCTAAGCCTTCAACCGCTGCATCAGGCGGGTGAACATCAGCAGCCCCTCGGGCCATGGGCCATGGCCGGACGCCACGTTGATGTGGCCCGCTTCCCCGGCGAGGTGCAGTTCCGAGCCCCAGGCGGTGGACATGTCGACCGCCTTTTCGATGCTGACATAGGGGTCATTGGTCGAGGCGACCAGCAGCGAGGGGAAGGGCAGGGGATCGCGTGGCACATTGCGGAACGTGCGCACCTCGTGCGGCAGTTCGGCGACGATATCCTCATTTTCGAGGTCGGGCGGCGATACGAGGAAGGCGCCGCGCACCTTGGCGTCCTTGATGTTCTGCGCCGTATGCACCAGCGCCGGCACTGCCAGCGAATGAGCGATCAGCACCACCGGCCGCGTCGCCAGCATGATGTCCTGATGGATCCGCGCGACCCAGTCGGAAAGCACGGGCTTATCCCATTCGTCCTGCTCGACCAGCCGGCCGGTCGAAAAGCGCTCGGCCCAGCGACGCTGCCAGTGGCCCTCGCCGGAGTTGCCCAAGCCGGGCAGTATCAGGATGTCTGCTTCGGAAATCTTCATACGCCGCGTGTCCTTGGCGACCAGAAGGCATCGGCCTGCCGCTCCATGCCGATGCCTTCGTAGAAACTGACGGCGCCGGGCACCGAGATCAGCGCAATGCCGACGCCGTCGCCCAGTTCCTCCCTAACCTTGGCGAGGAGACCCTTGCCGATGCCGCGACCCTGGAAGTCCTCATGCACGGCCAGGTCTGCGCAGTAGGCGACCCAGGCGAAGTCGGCGAGGCAGCGGGCGATGCCGATGCATCGGCCATCGAGCCTCGCAGTGACGATCAGATTGGCGCCGGCGATCATCGCCGCAACGCGATTGCTATCGCCGAGCGGCCGGCTCGAGCCTAGGGCCGAGTGGCCGACGACGTCGATGTAGTCGCCAGCGCTGAGGCTCGTCTCGCGGGCGTAAACGACGTCGCTCATCCCGGCACCGGACCGAAGACCCGCTCGAAGATCGTGTCGACATGCTTCAAATGATAGAAATCGTCGAACATGGCGTCGATTTCGGCGGCGCTGAGCTTGCCCGAGACATCCGGGTCGGCCTTCAGGTTCGCGGCGAACTGTCCGGTGCGGTCGCCGCGGCTTTCCCAGACCTTCATGGCGTTGCGCTGTACGGCCGCATAGGACTCTTCGCGGCTCATGCCGGCTTGGGTCAGCGCCAGCAGAACGCGCTGGGAATTGTGCAGGCCGCCGAGCAGGTCGAGATTGCGCTTCATGTTCTCGGGGTAGACCAGCAGGTTCTCGACCAAGCCGACGAGGCGGTTGAGGGCGAAATCGAGCGTCACCGTGGCGTCCGGCCCGATCATGCGCTCGACCGAGGAGTGCGAGATGTCACGCTCGTGCCAAAGAGCGACGTTCTCCAGCGCCGGCGTGACCATGCCACGAACGAGGCGCGCGAGGCCGGTGAGGTTTTCGCTCAGCACCGGATTGCGCTTGTGCGGCATGGCCGACGAGCCCTTCTGGCCGGGCGAGAAGAATTCCTCGGCCTCGAGGACCTCGGTGCGCTGCAGGTGGCGGATTTCCGTCGCTAGCCGCTCAATCGAGGAGGCGATGACGCCCAGCGTCGCAAAGAACATGGCGTGGCGATCGCGCGGAATCACCTGCGTCGAGACCGGCTCAACCGCGAGTCCGAGCTTTTCCGCGACATAGGCCTCCACCGCCGGGTCGATATTGGCAAAGGTGCCGATGGCGCCGGAAATGGCGCAGGTGGCGATCTCGGCGCGGGCATTGACCAGCCGGGCGCGGGCGCGGGCAAATTCGGCATAAGCCTCGGAGAGCTTGATGCCGAAAGTGGTCGGTTCGGCGTGGATGCCGTGGCTGCGGCCGATGGTGATGGTGTACTTGTGCTCCTTGGCGCGCTTCTGCAGCGCCGCCAACAGCCGATCGATATCCCCGAGCAGGATGTCGGAGGCGCGCGCCAGTTGGACCGCAAGGCAGGTATCGAGCACGTCCGAGGAGGTCATGCCTTGGTGCAAGAAGCGGGCTTCGGGCCCAACGATTTCGCTGACATGGGTCAGGAAGGCGATAACGTCGTGCTTGGTGGTGCGTTCGATCTCGTCGATGCGGTCGACGTCGAAATTGTAGTGCGTACCGTCAGCCTTGCGGGCGTTCATCACGTCCCAGATCTTCTGCGCCGCCTCGCGCGGAACCACGCCGAGTTCCGCCAATTTGGTGGTCGCGTGCGCCTCGATCTCGAACCAGATCGAGAACCGGGTCTCGGGAGACCAGACTGCGACCATTTCGGGGCGGGAATAGCGCGGAATCATCGGTTTGGGCTCGATTCTTGAGAAACTGAATCCGGTGTCAGACGTGAATGGTCAGCGCGCCGTTACGGATCGCCTTGATGCGGTCCGCATAGGTTTTGGGATCATTGCCGGCGAATATGGACGTGCCAGCGACGAAGACATTGGCGCCAGCCGCGGCAAGTTTTCCTGCATTGTCGGCCGAAACGCCGCCATCGACTTCGATATCGATCGGGCGGCCGCCGACGAGGTCGCGCGCCTGCCGCAGCTTGGCGTAGGTCTCTTCGATGAAGCTCTGGCCGCCGAAGCCGGGATTGACGCTCATCACCAACAGCAGGTCGATATCAGCGATGACATGGGCCACGGCGCTCACCGGGGTCGCCGGGTTGATGGCGACGCCCGCCTTCTTGCCCTCGGCGCGGATCGCCTGAAGCGAGCGGTGTAGATGTGGGCCCGCCTCCGCATGGACGGTGATGATATCGGCTCCGGCTGTGGCGAAGGCCGCGATATAGGGATCGACCGGCGAAATCATCAGGTGGCAGTCGATGGTCTTCCTGGTGGCCTTGCGCGCCGTGGCAGCGGCGATAGGGCCGAAGGAGATGTTAGGCACGAAGTGCCCGTCCATCACGTCGACATGGATATAGTCGGCGCCGGCCTCGTCGATGGCGCGGATTTCCTCGCCCAGCCGCGCGAAGTCGGCCGAGAGAATCGAGGGGGCAATCCGCAACGGCTGTCCGGCCATGTGGCGCTCCACGGGTGAAAGGGTATGCGACCGGGGACTAGCACGGGCCCTCCCGCTTCACAAGGAAGCGAGGGTTTGATCTGCCGCATTGCTTTGCCCTGCCGACGGGCTAGAAGTCGGGCGACTTGGAGACGCGTCGTGTTCGGCTTTTCATTTCTCGCCGTATTTGGGGCAGGGGTCCTGAGCTTCCTCAGCCCCTGCGTGCTGCCGCTGGTGCCGCCCTACCTCACCTATATGAGCGGCTCGAGCTTTGATCAGTTGCGCGCCGACGGCGCCACGGCCGGCGTCGTCTGGCAAAAGAGCGTTTTCACCTCGCTGTTCTTCATCCTCGGCTTTTCGCTGGTCTTCATTACCTTCGGCGCCACGGCGACCGCCTTCGGCCAGGCCTTCCGGCAAGCGCTGCCGATCATCACGCCGATCGCCGGGCTGTTCATCATCGCGATGGGGCTGCACTTCCTTGGCGTCTATCGCATCGGCTTGCTTGACCGGCAGTTGCGGCATCAGGGGCCGGGCGTCGCCTCGGGGCCGGTCGGCGGCTTCCTGCTAGGTCTTGCCTTCGCCGTTGGTTGGACGCCCTGCATCGGGCCGGTGCTGGCTGCCATCCTGTCAGTTGCCGCCACGCAGGAGACGGCGTACGAGGGCGCCGCGCTACTCGGGGTCTACTCGCTCGGCCTCGGCGTGCCGTTTCTTCTCGCCGGTATCGCCATCGGGCCGTTCCTCACCTTCTTCCAAGGGTTCCGGAAGCATCTGGGTACCATCGAGAAGGTAATGGGGGTGCTCTTGGTGCTGACTGGCCTGCTCTTCCTCACCGGCCAGTTCACCCGCATTGCCTACTGGTTCCAGGAGACTTTCCCCATCCTGCAGACAATCGGGTAACGGCCTCTTTACCCTCCTCGTACAAACCCCAGCCGGACGCGATTAATCACGACATCGTCAACGGGCTATTCACCCCCCGGCGCGAGGATGCGCCACCTTCTTGGGAGAGGACGGTTCATGGCGGGCAGCACGGCATTGCCACGGCTGATTGACGAGTCCACCGGCGGCGCACGAACCGGCGGGGTGCCGTTGTCGATCGCGTCGCGCGTAAGCCACAGGCTCGGCGAGGTTGAGGCCCTGTGGCGCTCGCTCGAGTCCGCGGGCATCGAATCGCCCGGCCAGAGCTACGCGTTCACCCGTCTCTGGGTACAGACGCAGGATATTGCCGAAGAGGACCAATTCTATATCGTCGGCGAAGTCGCCGGTGCGCCGGTGGCGCTGTTCCCGCTGCACCGCAAGGTGTCGAAAGGCGTTCGTCGGCTGTCGTGGTTTCCCGGTCATCATGTCGGCTGCAATGCGCCGTTGATCGACCGCGCTCGCCTCGCCGCATTGACGTCCGGGCAGCGGAAGTCCCTGTGGGCGTCCATGCTCGGAGGCCTCAAGGGCATCGACGTGGTGCACCTGCGCGCCATGCCCGAGACGCTTGTCGATGGCGTCGACATCTTCGCCGAGCTCGGGACCTGGCTGCAGGGCGACACGCTCTATCGCGCGCAGTTTTCGAGCTGGGAGGAGGCCAACACCACCCAGCGCAGCAAATCGCGCCGCAAGCACGACCGGCAGCAGGGCGAGAAGCTCGAGGCGATGGGCAAGGTGACCTTCGAGGAACTCTCGGATGGCGCCGTGAATGGAGGCGTGCTCGATCTGATGTTCCAGCAGCGTGCTGCCCGGTTCGTCCAGATGGGCGTTGCCGACCCGTTTGCCGAAGCGTGCATTCGCAAGTTCTACGACGCTACGGTGGCGCCGGGTTCGGGCATCGATGTGCGCCTCCACGCCCTGCGTCTCAATGGCGAGATCGTGGCGCTGCGCTACAACATCGCCCATGACGATCGCTTGTTCTGTCTCATCTCCTCGATGAGCCTCGAGCCATCGATCCAGCCTGGGTCACCGGGCAAGCAGTGCCTGCTACGTGTCATGCAGACGGTGTTCGACGGGGGTTTCCGCATCTTCGACATGGGCGCCGGCTTTACTGACGAAAAGCGCCACTGGTGCAACGTGCAGATTCCGGTGCGCCATCACTATTTGCCGCTGACCGCACTGGGGCACGCCGCCTCAGGCCTGCATCGCAACTGGCAACTGGGCCGCCGCCGTATCAAGGAAAACCGCCACCTGCTGGCGTTCGCAAAGGCGATCCGATCGCGGCTGCACAAGGCGAGGCCGAGCGACGCCAAGGCAGAAGCGGACGACTAGCGGCAGGGGCGTGCCACCGCTACGGTCAGATCAGCCGTAGCCCCTTCATCGACACGTGGCCGCTCCGGCCGATGATCACATGGTCATGGACGGAAATGCCCAGCGGTTTGGCGATATCGTTGATCTGGCGGGTCATCTGGATGTCGGCGGACGATGGCGTCGGATCACCTGAGGGATGGTTGTGGACGAGTATGAGGGCGGTGGCGGAATGTTCGAGAGCCCGCTTGATCACCTCGCGCGGATAGACCGGCGTATGATCCACCGTGCCGGTCTGCTGCACCTCGTCGGCGATCAGCCGGTTGCGCTTGTCGAGGAACAGGATCCGGAACTGCTCGACATCGGCGAAGGCCATGGCGGAGCGGCAATAGTCGAGCAGCGATGACCAGGAGCTGAGGATGGGCAGGTCGCGCTGCACCTGGTCGCGCGCATAGCGCTGCGCCACTGCCTGCATCAGTTTGAGGTTGGCAAGCGAAGTTTCACCCAGGCCTTTGACCTCGCGCAGCCGCGCCGGCTGGGCCGCCAGCACGCCGGAGAAACTGCCAAACCGGGCCAGCAGCAGTTTCGCCAGCTCCTTGGTGTCGCGCCGCGGCAGCAGGATGTGGAGCAGCAGTTCCAGCAGCTCGTAGTCCTCGAGCGCTTCGCCCCCCAGGCGCAGAAACCGCTGCCGGGCCCGTTCGCGATGGCCATCGCGATGGCTGAAGGGGGAGTCGCTGAAGCCGGGAGCAAGCGAGTTCATGCTTTGTTCCTAGCATGACTACTTAGGCCGGTCGAGCCCCGTCAGCGTGCAAACCTGTGAATTCAAGCAGCGCGGCGGGCGTCGAGCGGGTTGAAGAGGCCGCGCGGCGACAGGGTGAAGATTTCCACCCCGGTATCGGTGATGCCGATCGAGTGCTCGCACTGGGCCGAGAGGGTGCGGTCGCGGGTCACCGCAGTCCAGCCATCCGAGAGTATTTTCACGTGCGGGCGGCCAAGGTTGATCATCGGCTCGATGGTAAAGATCATGCCCGGCTTCAGTGGCACACCGGTGCCCGGCACGCCGAAGTGCATGATGTTGGGTTCGTCGTGGAATAGCTGGCCGACGCCGTGGCCGACGAAATCGCGCACCACGCTGGTCCGCTCGGCTTCCGCATGCTGCTGGATTGCCGCGCCGATGTCGCCGGTGGTGGCGCCCGGCTTGGCGGCGGCGATGCCGGCTTCGAGGCTTTCGTAGGTCACCTCGATCAGCCGCTCGGCCTTCCGCGAAATCTCACCCACCGGATACATGCGGGACGAGTCGCCATACCAGCCGTCGACGATCAGTGTAAGGTCGATATTGACGATGTCGCCCTCGCGCAGCGGGCGCTCCTCGGGAATGCCGTGGCAGACCACGTGGTTGATCGACGTGCAGATCGAGTGCCGGTAGCCCTTGTAGAAGAGGGTTGCCGGAATGGCCTCGTGATCGCGGGCGAACTCATAGGCGAGGCGGTCGAGCGCCGCAGTGGTCACGCCGGGCTTGACCTCATCCACCAAGAGGTCAAGCGCCTCCGCCGTCAGCCGCCCAGCCTTGCGCATGCCGGCAAAGCCGGCCTCGCTATGGATGGGGATGACACCCGTCGTGCGGCGGTGCTTGGATTCGGCGTCGACGTAGGTAATCATTCGGGCTCCAGTCTTTGCCCTGAAAATAGTGCGTCGCCGGGTCGAATGGAAGGCCGCGGCGCGCCTCATCCCTGCAGAAGCCAGACGACGCCGACCGCCACCAGCGCAATGCCCAGCCATTCGCGCCAGCCGACCAACCCGAGGGTGCGCACCCGCGCCGCCGTTTCAAGCGCAAAGGCGAGGAACCAGGCCTGCGAGGCCAGCGCGCCGATGAAGCCGGCGGGCAGCGAGGGCTTCCATTCGGCCAGCATGGCCTTGAGTGTCTTGCGGTTCCGCAGGCCCAACCAGATGAGGATCGCCGCAGTCTGCAGGAACAGCGCCAGCACCAGCGTGCCCGACGCATTGACGAGATAGCTGCCGCCCTCAAGGCCAACGATCGCGCCGCGATAGGCGACGGCCGAGAGCCCGAAGAGGCTCGCGGCGCCGATGCCGAGCAGCGTCGGCCGCCAGGCAAAAAGCGTCGCGGCGCTTTCCTTCTTCGGCCACGACATCAGCACCACCCCCAGCGTCGCAAGAATGATGGCGAAGGTCGCCGGCAGCGTCAGATGGTCGCCGAGCAGCACCAGGCCGAAGATCGCCACCTGGATCGGTTCGGTCTTGGTATAGGCTGTCACCACCACGAAACTGCGGCCCTGCATGGCCATCAGCAGCGCGGCGGTGGCCACCACCTGGGTCAAAGCTCCGGCGGCCGTCCATAGCAGGGCGGCCAGGTCGGGCCGGGGGATGCCCTCACCAGTGACGATGAGGATGACGGCGAAGAACACGATGGCGAAGGGCAGGCCGTAAACGAAGCGCACATAGGTGGCGCCGGCGGTGCCCAGCGGACCGCTGAGGCTGCGCTGCAGCACATTGCGGACCGTCTGCCCAAGCGCCGCCACCAGCACGAACACGATCCAGAGCCACGGCGCGACCACGATACGTCCCCCAACCAATGGCTGGACGCCTATCCCTCCCGTCCGCGGCGCGCAAGCTGCCGCTTGGCAAGCCGTGGAGAAAGCGCCGTCCGGCCGTTGACGGCGGCAGCTTTGGCGGGCATTCCATTGCCTTTCCGAGCATTTGGACCTCCATGCCCGCTTCTGACGCCATCACTGCCGGCCTGATCGTCATTGGCGACGAGATCCTTTCGGGCCGCACCAAGGACGTGAATATCGGCACTGTCGCCGATTTCTGCACGGACCTGGGCATCGACCTTACCGAGGTACGCGTGGTCTCCGATGTCGAGACCGCCATCATCGAGGCGGTGCAGGCGCTGAGCGCCCGCTACACCTATGTCTTTACGACCGGCGGCATCGGCCCCACCCATGACGACATCACCGCCGACGCCGTCGCCAAGGCGTTCGACGTAGCGCTGCCGATCAACCCGGAGGCGCGGGCCATGCTCGAGGCGCGCTGGAAGGCTTCGGGCACCGAGGTCACCGAAGCGCGGCTGCGCATGGCGCGTATCCCCGAAGGCGCGTCGCTGATCGTCAATTCGGTCAGCGCCGCGCCCGGCTTCCGCATCAGGAACGTCCATGTCATGGCCGGCGTGCCCAAGATCATGCAGGCCATGCTCGAAGCCATCGCTCCGACCCTCCAAGGTGGCAAGAAGGTGCAGTCGGTCACCATCCGCTGCGGAGTAGGCGAGGGCGCCATCGGCGGCCCGTTCGGGCGCATCCAGGCCGAGTTCCCTGATGTGAAGATGGGCAGCTACCCGCAGTTCGGCCAGACCACTGTCATGACCGAGCTGGTGCTCCGTTCGTCCGACGAGGTTCGGCTCGCCGAAGCTGCCACCAAGGTGCGCGAAATGGTCGCCGCGGCCCATCAGTCCGCCAACCTGCCGCCGCCGCAAGATCCCTATTGAGCGGGTCCGACCGGACCGCAAGGAGACCCAATTGAGCCAGACCCAGCAGAAATCCTTCCCCGTCACCTGGGACCAGTTCCACCGTGACAGCCGCGCGCTGGCCTGGCGACTGCAATCACTCGGGCCCTTCGATGCGCTGGTCGCCATCACCCGCGGCGGCCTCGTGCCGGCCGCCATCGTGGCGCGCGAGCTCAATATCCGCGTGGTCGAGTGCGTGGCCGTCAAGAGCTACGACCACCAGAACCAGGGCGGCATCCAGGTGTTGAAACCCATCACCGACGAGCTGCTGGCCAAAGCCAAGTCGGGCGGCAAGCTCCTCATCGTCGACGACCTCGTCGATACGGGCAAGACGGCGCGGGTTGTCCGCGACATGCTCCCCGGCGCCCACTTCGCCACCGTCTACGCCAAGCCCAAGGGCCGCGACATGGTCGACACCTTCATCACCGAAGTGTCCCAGGATACCTGGATCTTCTTCCCGTGGGACCTGGACGTGGCCTATGTGCCGCCGATTTCCGGCGCCACGGACTGAGATAACAAGGCCGGGCAAGCGACTCTTTTGATCGAGCGTAAGCGAACGAGCGTCGCTGGGGTGAGCAGTGCAGCGCCTCAACTTGCGCTCGCTGCGCCGTTCCGGCCCTCGGCCGCCTATCCCATTCTCTCCCACCCACCAGCTGTCATCCCGGGTTCCGACCCGGGACCCATCTCTCCTCCACTCGGGCGGATAAGTGGGTCCCTGCCTGTCGCAGGGATGACAGCGGGGAGTGAGACTAGGTCACGACACTCACCCCACCATCACATGATGAAAGTTCATAACCCGCGCTTAGGCTCAAGGGGTCACTTTCTGACGCAAACCGTTGGACTTTGCCGTCAGCTTTGCGTCATCCGTCGTTCAGGATTTCAGCAATCCATTCAGACGCTTGTCAGAAGACTCATCCGACTTATCCCCGCGGATTCGAGCTAGTGTAGATTCACTGCATCGCCGCACCGAAAGCGAGATCATGACGAGTGATTGGTGCAGCGAGGCTGGGTGGGAGAGACGTCGGTCGCTCCCAGGCCAAGCCGGGAGGGTCTGACGGGTCTAGGTACCCCGTCGCCTTAATTTGCTGCCGCGATGGGGCTCATGTTCGGCGCCATCAAAAGGGGTTCGACTGGAGAAACGCGAAGAGCGTGGTCTGGTCAGGACAAGGACCCTGCGGCGGTGGGGCATTCCGATTGAAACGCCCCGGACTTCCCCGGTGAACGCCACAAATCCCGGTCACGACGGCGGAGCAGGGCTCCAGCCGGAGGTGCGTTCTTGCCTCCGACGCTCGAACTATCGACGGGCCTTGCTCCGCCGTTGTTCGCTTCTCATGCACCCGGAAGGCGAAAGCCCGGCCGGTTCATCAGCCTGTCCGCAGCTTGTCGCTGCGCAGCTGAATAGCTGCAGTGGCAAGCTCCCAACCTAGGACGGATCGGTGACCCGGTACAGTCGACTTGGGTAGAGATTGTGAGGTTCTTTCGGGCAGCATAGCGTGCGGCCGTTCCCATGACTTGGCAATACCGCAAGGATACTGACGAATGAAAACGGCCGTGATTTTCGACTGTGAGTTCCTGTGTCTTGAAGGCTCGCAGCGGCGCTTCTGGTGCGCGGCGATCGATCCCGATCCGGTCATCGCGCAGATCGGCGCCGCCAAAATCAGCCTCGAAGGCGAGTTCGCCATCCGTGATACCTTCAAACGCTATGTCGTGCCCGTCGACCGGCATGGCCAACGCTACGCGCTCGACCCGTTCTTTACCCAACTTACCGGCATCAGCGAAGGCGATATCGACCGCGAGGGCGTGCCGATCACCGAGGCGCTGCTGGCGCTCGACAGCTTCGCGGCCGGGGCGCGCTGCTGGTCGTGGGGCAAGGACGAGCTCAACATGGTCGCCATCAGCTGCTACGTGGCCGGCGTACCGTTCCCGATCCCGGCGCAGCGCTTCGACAATGCGGTCAAACTCCTGCTCGCAGCCGGCATGCCGGTCGAGGACCTGGCGCGCACGCCGAGCAACAAGCTCGTCGAATATTACGGGGTCGAGCATCCGCCGCTGCGCGGTCACGACGCTCTCGACGACGCACTGTCGGTTACGTACGCGGTGCAACACCTGCTGAAAGCGGGGAAGCTCGCGCCGGGTGTCTTCGACGCTCTCTAGCCGCGTTGCGTTCCGCTGCCACCTGTGACAGAGCACGGGCGGCGCGGGCGTGATGGAATGGTAGACATACGGGACTTAAAATCCCGAGGGTGTATACCCGTGTGGGTTCGAGTCCCACCGCCCGCACCACGAGCTTGTTCCCGCTGTTTGTGGACAAGCCATGATGGCGTTGAGCGGCTCCGTCTTTTCGCCCAAGATGCTCACTAGGGCAGCGACGCCGGACCACCAGACAAGGGATTTTCAGGACACTATGCTCATCAAGCGAGAGGTTCTCGAAGCCATCAAACGCGGCGAGATCACGGTGCAGTTCCGGCGCTGGAAGCGGGCGACGGTGCGCGCGGGCGGCACGCTCAAGACCAGGGTCGGCGTGCTGTCTATCGGCAGGATGGATCCGATCACCGTCGAGGCCGTGACGGAGGAGGACTGCCGCAAGGCGGGCTTCAAGGACAAACCCGATTTCATCAAGTGGCTCGCCACCATGAAGGATGGCGATCTTTGCCGTATCGAGATAGGCTATCTGGGCGAGGCGGCATCCTGAGATTGCGCGGAGAGGTCATCTAGATGCGTATCGGACTTCGGGCGGCGTTCTTCGCCGTGCTCATTGGTGTGGCCGTCGCCTACTTCGCCTTGCCGGCTCGAGCCCAGGGGGAAGAGAACTGCACGGCCTGGGTTACCGACATGCAGGAGGAAGAGGGCGGCCCGGTGTTGATGGCTCATGTCTGCTCGGACGATCCGTCCGAGACCTGGCTCGCCATCACCTGCTACGAGGGCAAGCTCTGGATCGACCACGACCTAGCGCTGGGCAGCAGCAAGGAGGCGAACTCCGACGAGATCGCTTACGTCGAGTTCGTCACCGATGGCGGCATCGAGACGGTGCCGATGAGGTTCCAGGAGATGACGGCCTTTTTCTCCGGTGAGGCCCCGGCCAATGGCAAGCTCGTCGAGTTGCTCAAGACGCAAGAGAGCCTGATGATCCGCGACAAGGCGGCCGCCTATCCGGCGCGGACCTATTCACTCAAGGGATCGAGCGCAGCGCTGACGAAGCTCGTTTCGGCCTGCGGCTGATCGTCGGGCTGCCGTCCCGCCACGGTTCGGCAGGCGCCGCGGGCCCCGTGGCGACATAGTTGCGCAGCGCACCGTTGACGGTGCGCTGCAGCACAGCCAATGCCTTGTGCCACTCGCTGTAGCGATCGCGCCAATAGCGCACCGCGACCAGATGCACGACCTTGGAGTCGGAGGTGCTGCTCCAATCGGGTGGCCGGCCGATCCGGGCGTGGTGACGGATCAGGTGGTCGAACGGCGCGGGCAGGGCCATGACGGCCCAGTAAAGGGTCAGCGCGTCGTCATTCGCCAGCTTACTGGTCTCCACCTTCTCCTGGCGGAAGGCCCAGTACAGCAGGTCTTCGATATCGATTTGCCGGGCCATTGTGCGCCTCACCGAGAACGTGGGTGCGGCTCAACGGAGAAGTCCGGTGTCGGTTTCGTCACCTTCCGCAATGGCGTTAAGAGATGGTTGCCGAAGGCTGTTGACCCTCACGCGGCGTCAGGGACTATCCCGTCGTCCTGCGGACAAACGCGAGGCAATGACATGTATACGGTCAAGCAGGTGGCGAAACTCTCGGGCGTGTCGGTCCGGGCGCTGCACCATTATGACGAGATCGGTCTGCTCAAGCCCGCGCATGTCGGCGCCAACCGCTATCGGTATTATGGCGAGGAGGAATTGCTGCGGCTGCAGCAGATTCTGATCCATCGCGAACTCGACATTCCCCTCGCCGAGATCGCGGCCATTCTCGATGCTCCGGATTTCGACCGCCTGGCCACCCTGCAGGTGCAGCGTGACCGGTTGGAGCAAGAGGCGAGGCGGTACGCCGAACTGGTGGAGACGATCGACCGCACGATCGCCCGGTTGAAAGGAGATCGCGCCATGCAGGACGCGGAATTGTACAAGGGCATCTCATCCGAAAAGCAGGCCGAGTACGAGGCGTGGCTCATCGAGAGATATGGCGGCGACATGCCGGAGCGCATCGAGACCAGCCGCAAGACATGGTCCGAGCTGACCAAAGCCGAGCAGCAGGCGATGCAGGACGAGCTTCGCGAGCTGGAGCTGGGGATCGCCGAAGGGCTGCGCCGGAACGTGCCGCGAGAATCACGCTCGCTCGATCCGCTGCTCGAGCGGCACCGGTCCTGGGTCAGCATGATGTGGGACCGACCCTGCCCACCGCAGGCCTATGCCGGGCTAGCCGACCTTTACCTGTCGCATCCCGACTTCATCGCCCGCTACGAGGCGATCGAGCCGGGCTTTGCCGAGTACCTCGCCGGCGCCATGAAGGCCTATGCACGGAGAGTCGAGGGATAAGTGCTTGCATGGCGCAGAATTAATGTTCGGCTTCGGAACTTCGACTCCCGGGCCCGCGTTTTGCCTGCACACTGAAGAATGGAGGACATCATGCATAAGGACGAAGTCAAAGGCGCTGCCAAGGAAGCTCGCGGCCACGTCAAGGACGCCATCGGCAAGGCCACCGGCGACGAGAAGCTGCGCGCGGACGGCGCTGCCGACAAGGTTGAAGGCGCTGTGCAGAAAGGCGCCGGCAAGGTCAAGGAAGCGGCTCGCGACGCGCTCAAGCACTGATCGCTGAACGACCATTACCGTGAAGAGGCCGCCCCGAGTGGGGCGGCCTTTTCCGTTTTGCGCTACACTCAGCGGGACTCACAGGGGACGGGATGATCGGCAGTATCCTCACGGGCATCGTCGCCCTTATCCACGTCTACATCCTCATCCTTGAAATGGTCCTGTGGGATACGCCACGCGGGCGCAAAGCCTTCGGCACAACGGAGGAGTTTTCAAAGGCGTCCAAAGTGCTGGCCGCCAATCAGGGGCTCTACAACGGCTTTCTCGCCGCGGGCCTTCTCTGGGGCGTCTGGCTTGGAGAGGCAGGCGATCCGATCAAGATCTTCTTCCTGCTCTGCGTCGCTGTCGCCGGCATCTACGGCGCGATCACCGTGAGCCGCCGCATCCTCGTGGTGCAGACCGTGCCGGCCGCCATCGCGCTGCTCGCCGTTTGGTTCACCTGACGGGCTTGTGGATAGGTAAAATCCGCCGCGTCACCGGAATTGAGACGTCACCCCCTCTATCGTAAGACTGCGATGGGCGTTTCGATGTGGGCCACCGGCGCAATCTGAGGCAGTTGCGCCAAGGCCGAAGTCGACTGTATCGAGTGTGTGTGCGGCGGGGCTTCAGCGTGAAGCAGGTGCGTTTCCAGGTCGAATACAAGATGATGAGCGACGGCTACACGCCGCTCTTCGTCGATGGCGAATCGACGCCGCTCGACTTCTGGGGCTTCAACAACGATATCATCCGGCGGCTCACGCGGCTCTGTTATCTCTTCGACCGTCAGGTCAACTGGGACAACCCGGCAGACGAACGCTGGCAGATGCCGGAAAAGGAGCGCAACGAGTTCAACGCGCTCCTGCCCTTTGTGATCTCCGAGATCGAGCTGTTCCTGGGCGACGCCTGGGAAATCGAAAACGGCACCAGATCGCTTTAGCGCAATCGATAGAAGAGCCGGGCGCAGCCGGTTCCGAGGTTGTTGACCTCGATCAGTTCGATACTGTCCTTGAAAAAGCCCGTCGGCGGAAAGAGCGGGTAGCCGCCGCCCAGCAGGGTGGACATCATATAGACCTCGATTTCGTCCAGCGCCCCGCGCTCGATAAAGGCCATCTGCAACTTGCCGCCGCCGAGCATCCACACATCGCCATCGTCCAGGGCTCGCAATTCGGCGACCAGCGCGTCGACGTCCGACCGCCTTTCGACATTGCCGTAGCGGGTATCGATGTCCTTGGAGGTCACCACGATCGAGCGCTGGCTCTTGTAAGGCCAGTCCATGTCCTGGCGCGCCATCCATTCATACGTGGTGCGGCCCATAACGACGGTGCGGATACGCTTGATGAAGAGGTTGTAGTCGAATTCGCCCAGTTCGACGTCCCTGCGCTCCATGAGCCATTTGAGCCCTTCGTCCCTATCGGCGATAAAGCCATCGAGGCTCGTGGCAATGTATCCGACGATGCGGGCCATCTTCTTGTCTCCGGTCTTTGCTGATATGGCCGGAACCTAGCCGTCGCGCGCGCGAGAAAGTGTCAGCAGTGAAGTACTGCCTCATCGATACCGAGATCGGCACCTTCGGCCTTGGCTGGACCGAGAAAGGGATCGCGCGTGCAGCACTGCCCGACAGCAAGGCCGGTGCCGTGGCACAGCGCATGGCCAAATTCGGTTCGCAGTCAGCGGCGCCGGAGGAGGAAATCGCCGAGCTGGTCGCCGACATTCAAGCCTATGGCCGTGGCGAGCGGATCGAATTCGACGAGGTGCCGCTCGATCTCGACGGCCAGTCCGAGTTCCACCGCCGGGTCTACGAAGCCATCCTCACGCTCGGATGGGGCGAAACCACCACCTATGGCGATATTGCGCGGCGGCTCGGCGATGTGGCGCTCTCGCGGGCGGTCGGCGCCGCCCTGGGCGCCAATCCCGTTCCGCTGATCGTGCCGTGCCACCGGGTATTGGGCAGCCATGGCAAGTCCGGAGGCTTTTCCGCACCAGGAGGCGCCGGCTCGAAGATGAAGATGCTGGCCCTAGAAAAAGCCGCGTCGCCCGAAGGGCAGTTTTCGTTCGGCTTCTAGTGCTGCTGGCTTCCGCCCGGCATCCCATCTTTGCCGCCGTCCCTGCTGCCGCACTTGCGGGGGGCAGGTCATTTGCACGGCAGGAGGCCGCCGTCGCGAACGGGACGCCAGGCGGAGGCAGGGATGGATAGGGGCCGCGGTTGCTCCCCGCAACCGTCCCACCCGCCGGGCATAACAATTGCCCTGCCAGAATATCAGTCCCGCGTCAGCCGCTTGTGCCGCCCCGGCGGTACGCCGAAGCGGCGGCGGTAGGCGCTGATGAAGTTCGTGGCCTGCGCGTAGCCGACCGTCCAGGCGATTTGCTTCAGCGGCAAGTCGGGGCGCTCACTCAGCATCTCGCGAGCGGCGTCGAGACGGGCGTCACGCAGGAACTCGAAGACGGTACGTCCGTAGAGCAAGCGGAAGCCAAGATTGAGCCGCTTGGGCGAGAGGCCGGCGGACGCGGCCAGGTCGTGGAGGCCAGGTGTCTGGCCGAGGTCCGCCAGCAACCGGTCGTGGGCGTCGCGAACGCGGGCGATCTCGCGGGGCGTCAACTGGCGCTGCTCGACGGGCTCTTCGGCCAGTGCATCGAGCTGCAATGCGAGCAGTTCGAGTACCTTTGCCTCGCGATAGAGCTCAGCCATGCGCCCATTGTAGATGGGGCGTACCAGCTCTTCGGCGGCGCGCAATAGTGCTGGGGTCATCGGGCGCGATGTGGACATCGGCGCGCCGCCCTCGGTGATGCCTTGCCGGACGATCTGAGGTACGTGGTCGTTGGCGACACGGTCGATGATATTGGCATCGATCTTAAGTGCCATCGAGCGCCACGATTTATGGGCGGTGACATGGTAGTTGGTGCGGCGACCGAACGGGGTGATGGCGTAGAGGCGGGCATCGTCGTGCCAGATTTGATCGTCGCTGCCCTTGGCGGCAACACGGCCGGCGCCACTCAGCATGCAACCGATGATCATTATGCCTTCGGGTGAGTGCTCAGCGGCCGAGAGTGTGTAGTCGCGTTCGGCGCCGCCTTCGAGGCGGTAGAGGCCGATACCCGGGGCGATGGTCTGGTATTCCATGTAGCCCTGGAAAGGGCCGTCGCTGAACTCGGTGCGGCCAAAGCCGGCGAAGTCGCGGAATTCGCCCTCGGCGTTTTCGAACGCCCATAGGTTACGCATGAAGCTATCCCTCGGTACGCCCCCCGAGTGGGCGCGAGGGATAGCGGTGATCGCGCGCGGGCGCAACCCTCTGGAATTCTACTGGTGCTACTGCCCCCGCTTGAAGGTCTTGAGGTGGTCCAGTTCCTTGGTCACCTGACTCGCGATGGCTTCCACCGGATCGACAACCGAGACCGTCAGCACGTTCTCGTCGGCAGCGGGCACTTCGAGCGTGGCGAACTGACTGTCGAGTAAGCTTGCCGGCATATATTCGTGGCTGCGGGCCTCAATGCGTTTGCGGATAACGTCCTTGGTGCCTTCGAGGAAGACAAAGAGGATCGACTCGCCGGCCTTCTTAGTGAGGTACTCACGGTAGGCGCGCTTTAGTGCCGAGCAGGCACCCACAGCGGACCCCTTCTGGTCGGCGGCATCCTTGAGCGCCAGCGCTAGGGTTTCGAGCCAGGGCCAGCGATCCTCATCGGTCAACGGGATGCCGTTGCGCATCTTTTCCTTGTTGGCCGGGGGGTGGTAGCCATCACCATCGAGGAAGGGCACGTGCAGGCGGCGACCGATGGCCTTGCCGACCGTCGACTTGCCGCTCGACGACACGCCCATAACGATGATGATGCGCGCCGGCTCAAACTGTCGCTGTGAAGGCGCCGTCGACATAGAGAATGTGTCCGTTGACGAATTTGGAGGCGTCGGAAGCGAGGAAGACGGCAGCACCGCCCAGTTCGGATGGTTCCCCCCAGCGGCCCATCGGAGTGCGGGTCTGCACCCAGCTGTTGAACTCCTGGTTCTGCAGCAGGGCCTCGTTGAGTTCGGTGCGGATATAGCCCGGCGCAATGCCGTTGACGTTAAGGCCGTGCTTAGCCCAGTCAACCGCCATGCCGCGGGTGAGGTTGGCAATGGCCGCCTTGCTGGCGGCGTAAGGAGCGATCGATGGCCGCGCCAAGTTGCTCATTACCGAGCAGATGTTGATGATCTTGCCGTTGCCGCGCGGGATCATGCGCTTGGCTACGGCTTGGCCGACATAGAAGGCCGAGTGCAGGTTGGTACGGATCACCTGGTCGAACTTGTCGGCCGGGAAGTCCTCCAGCGCCGTGCGGTACTGCATGCCGGCATTGTTGACGAGGATGTCGATCGGGCCGACTTCGTCTTCGCACCAGGTGACGGCGTCGTTGACGCTCTCTTCGCTGGTGACGTCGAAAGCCACGGCGCGCACGTTGACGCCGCCGTCGCCGAGCTTACTCGCGGCTTCACCCAGCGCGACCTCGTCGCGCCCGTTGATGATGACGTCGGCCCCCGCGCCGGCCAATGCGGCAGCGATGCCGTAACCGATGCCGCGACTCGAACCCGTGACCAGCGCCCGCCGACCGGCGAGGCTGAACATCGATAGACTGTCCACCAAGATCAGTTCACTCCCTCTGACCGGCGGGACACTAGGGCAAGTTCCACACATTGATAAGGGCGAAACACCAATTGTGCGTACGCCTTTTTGGGGGTCTTGGGGCGGCCCGATAGCGCCATTTTCCGGTGGCGTTTGGACGTTGCACATGCCAGAAAAGCGCCCCTGACGAAGCCTTTTTTGGCGTATGGAGGACTTTCTATGTCGACTGCGGATATTGGCCTTATCGGGCTGGCCGTGATGGGCTCCAATCTGGCGCTCAATATTGCCGAAAAAGGCTACACAATCGCAGTCCACAACCGAACCGCCTCGAAAATCGATGACTTCATGGCTGTGGCCAAGGAGCAAGGCCTCGACGGGAAGACGATTCCGGAAGCCGACCTCGTCAAGTTCATTCAGACGGTGAAGCGGCCGCGCTCGATCATCATCATGGTCAAGGCTGGCAAACCAGTCGACGAGATGATCGAGCAGTTGCTGCCGCATCTCGACGAAGGCGACGCCATCTTGGAATGCGGCAACTCGCTCTACACCGATAGCGACCGCCGCTACGAGTACCTCAAGTCCAAGGGCATCGGCTTTCTCGGCATCGGCGTTTCCGGTGGCGAAGAGGGCGCCCGCCATGGACCGTCGATCATGGTCGGCGGCCCGGAAGAGCAGTGGAAAAACGCCCAGCCGATCCTCGAAGCCATCTCCGCCAAGTTCAATGGCGAGCCGTGTTGCGCCTATCTCGGCAAGGGCGGCGCCGGCCACTTCGTCAAGACCATCCACAACGGCATCGAATATGGCGACATGCAGATGATCGCCGAGGTCTATGGCGTGATGCGCGACGGACTGGGCATGAACCCGCTCGCGGCCTCAGAGGTGTTCAAGGAGTGGAACAAAGGGCCGCTCAACTCCTACCTTATCGAAATCACCGGGTATGTTCTGGAAGCCATCGATCCCAAGACCGGCAAGCCGTTGGTCGATCTGATCCTCGACAAGGCCGGTCAGAAGGGCACGGGCGTATGGTCCGCGATCGCGGCGCAGATGCTGGGCGTGCCGGCGACGGCGATCGAGGGCGCAGTGGCTGCCCGTTCGATCTCGTCGCGCAAGGAGGAGCGCGTCGCGGCCGAGGCGGTCTATGGCAAGCGCACCGGCGGCAAGTCGAATGTGTCGCTGACGGACCTCGAGAAGGCATTGCTGGCCGGCAAGATCGTCTCGTATGCCCAAGGCTTTGCAGTGATGCAGAAAGCGTCGGAAGAGAATGGCTGGAACCTGCCGTTGGCGACGATCGCCAAGATCTGGCGCGCGGGCTGCATCATCCGGTCGCGGTTCCTCGATCAGATGGCGGCGGCCTATGCCAAGGGCGAGGCGACTAACCTTTTGATGGTGCCCGATTTTATCGCGATCATGAAGGATGCGAACAAGTCGCTGCGGACGATCGTGGCGGCGGCGGCGATCGATGAGTTGCCGCTGATCTGTCTGTCGGCTTCGCTGGCCTATTTCGACAGCTATCGTCAGGCCTTAGGGACTGCGAACCTGACCCAGGGGCAGCGCGATTTCTTCGGCGCACACGGCTTTATCCTGATCGATCGCGAGGGCGAGCAGCACGGCAAATGGCCGTCAACGCTCGGAAAATGAACGACAGATGAACAACCAAGAAGGGGCGCCTCGGCGCCCCTTGTTGTTTCTAGTGGTGGAAAGTCGGGCCACGGGTGTCGTCGGTGTCCGTATTTTCCTCGTGCGGCGGGGTCGTCTGCTGACCCGGCTGGGGCGCTTCATGCACGTGCTTCTTCTTGGCGACGGGCGGGCGGTGGATCAGGTCGAAGCGGCGCGCGGTGTAGACGAAGAGCAGGGCGGCGACAATCACCAGGATGCCGGCGCCAAGGAACGGAGCGCCGGGGAAATAGTCGGGCGCGCCCTTGGGCGCCTGGGTAAAGAAGCTGAAGAGCTGGGTGGCCAGCAGCGGGCCGAGGATCGAGGCAAGCGAGTTGGTTGCGTTGATTGCCCCCTGCAACTCGCCCTGAGCGTCGTCGGGGACCTGACGGCTCATCAGAGAATTGATGGCGGGACCGGCGACGCCGGCGAGGGAGCCAAAGATCAGGAAGCCGTAGAGCGGCAGTTCAGAGTGGATCAGCGACGTGCCGACGAAGGCGATTGCGGCGGCAGCCATGCCCAGCAGGACGGTCGACCACTCACCGATTTTCTTGGTCAGCAGGCCGACGAGCAGCGCCTGGCTGGCCGCGAAGCCGATGCCAAAGCAGCCGAGCGCGACGCCGATCTGCGCCGAGGAGAAGCTCAGGACCTCGATGGTGAAGAAGTTCCAGACCGAAGGAAACGACTGACTGGCGAGCACGAAGACGCCAAGGGTGCCCAGCAACCAGAGCACGACCGGGTTCTTGGCAAGGCTCAGCAAGACGCCGAAGGGATTGGCGCGGCGAATGTCGAACTTTCGGCGCTTGTCGAGGCCGAGGCTCTCGGGCAGCACGAAGAAGCCAAAGAGAAGGTTGGCACCAGCCAGCGCCGCCGCGGCATAGAAGGGCCAGCGTGGGCCGATTTCGCCAAGAAGCCCGCCGACCACAGGGCCGAAGATGAAGCCTAGGCCGAAGGCGGCGCCGATGAGGCCGAAGCGGTGAGCGCGCTTGTCCTTGGGTGTGATGTCGGCGATGTACGCAGTGGCCGTGGCGACCGAGGCGCCAGAAATGCCGGCAATGGTGTGACCGATGAAGATCAACGCCATGGAACTGGCGAAGCCCATGATGGTGTAGTCGATGGTAAGGCCTGCAAGGGCGATCAGGATGATCGGACGGCGGCCGAAGCGGTCGGACAGGTTTCCCAGTGCGGGTCCGAACAGAAACTGCATCAACGAATAAGCGAAGACCAGGTAACCGCCGATCACGGCCGCCTGCGCGACGCTGCCGCCAGATAACTGGCCGATCAGTTGGGGCAGTACCGGCAGAATGATGCCGTAGCCCAGCATATCGAGGAAGATCGTCACGAGGACGCAGATGAGCGTCAGGTTCGATTGGGGATTTACCGGCATGCGTCCGTCAGCGCTTCCTTAGGATTGCGGCGCAGTTGACACAGGCCGCTGCCTGCGCGCAAGCGCCAAGGGATCACGTCTGGCGCTCGGGCCGGGGTGAGCGAGGCGGCGCAGCGATTATCGGTTCGGGCGCCGGGTCATAGCTGTAGAGCCAGTCCAGCCGTTTCAAGTGCCCAAGTTCGCCCTGCGACGCGATGACCAGATCACGGGCGATGGTGAAGGGCCATTCCAGGTGGAAGGCGAAGCCGTTGGAGCGGGAGAGCTTGGCGACGCGTTCAACGCGCGGCCGGCGCAGTGCTTCGTAGCGGGCAAAAGCCGACTCGGCCTCGGGCTCGGTCATCAGCAGCGGTGCAAGGATGGCGGCGTCTTCGATGGCCATCACAGCGCCCTGTGCCTGGAACGGCAGCATGGCATGGGCCGCGTCGCCGATGAGGCCAACGCCACCATCGTGCCAGCGTTCGGCGGTGACGGTGGACATGATCCAGTAGCCCCAGCTGCCGTCGGCAGCCTCGGCAATCGCCTTGAACTGCCGGCTCGGCAGCATAGCCCAGGGCAGTTTTGGCGCCTTGGGCGTCTGGTTGAAGGCGACATCCTCCTTCTCCTTGGCGAAGAGGGCGATGTTCATGCGGCCGCGATAGGGCAGCGGGTAGCAGACGGCGTGGTAGCCCGGGCCCATCAGGAGTGTGGTGCGATCACCGGCTACGGCGCCCTTGAGGGCATCGATCGGCAACGTCGTGCGCCAGGCGACATAGCCGGAATAGGTGGCCTTCTCGCCCATCAGTATATGAGTCCGGGTATGCGAGCCGACGCCATCGGCGCCGATGAAGGCATGGGCACGGGCGCTGCGCGATTTGCCGTCGGCTTCATCGACCGTCACGGAGATGCCGCGGGCGTGACTCACCACGTCATAGGCGCGGACGCCAAAGAGGATGTCGATATTGGCGAAGCGCTTGCAGGCCTTGTGCAGCACATCGACGAGATCGGCGCGGTGCATCACGGAGTAGGGGGCACCGAAGCGGCTTTCCACCGCCTCGCGCAGCCGCATCGTCACCAGCGGCTTCTTCGCCCGGAACGGATAGACGTCAATACCTGCAGGCTCAAAGCTGCGAGCATGCAAAGCCTTGTCGAGACCGAGTTGGTTGAGCGCCTTGCGGGCATTGGGGCTGAGTTGCAGCCCGGCGCCCACTTCCTGAACCTGTTTGTTCCGCTCAAGCACGACCACATGCGCGCCGAACTTGGCGAGGGCCAAGGCGAGGGTGAGGCCGGCGATGCCAGCACCAGCGATGTAGATGGTGCGTCCAGTGCCCGACATGGCCGGGCGCGGCCGTTAGGCCGCTTCCGACTGGTAGATGGCAGAGAGGGGCTCGGACGTGCCCGGCGCCAGGTTCGGATTGAAGACGTACAGAGTCGAGCAATAGGAACAGACGATCTCGTTGTCCTTGCCCATGTCCAGATAAATGTGCGGGTGGTCGAAAGGCGGCAGCGCCCCGATGCACTGGAATTCCTTCGAACCGACTTCGATGCGGGCGAGCCCTTCGGTGTTGTGGAAATGCGGAGTGCTCGTATGCGCCATGGCGAGAAACCCTAACGGCCAAATCGGAAAATCGGGCGGACCATACCCAAGCGGGCGGCCAATTGGAAGGCTTGGTTCGCGGCTGGCAGGGTGCTACATCGCCGGCATGCCGAGCTTTCTCTCCGACGGAATTGGAATCGCCTACGAAGTCCACGGCGAGGGGATGCCTTTACTGTGCATCCACGGCTTCGGATCGTCGGGCAAGGTCAACTGGATCGACACCGGCTGGGTGCAGACCCTCACCGAGGCCGGCTACCAGGCCATCACTTTCGATAACCGCGGCCATGGTGCCTCCCGCAAGCTCTACGACCCCAAGCTCTATTTCGCCCACGACATGGCGACCGACGCAAAGAACCTGCTCGACCATCTCGGCATCGAGGCGGCACTGGTCATCGGTTACTCGATGGGCGCGCGGATCGCGGCCTTCCTGGCGCTCAACCATCCGCAGAGGGTCACGGCCTCGGTCTGGGGC
>JAEZKB010000325.1 GCA_023415605.1 Pseudomonadota bacterium | reverse complement strand
CCGCGTGGTGGTGCAGTACAAGGGGCACAAGATGGAAGAGGCGGGCGTACTCGAACTCTTCACCGCGCCCAAGAGCGCCTATACCCGCGCACTGCTCTCGGCGCTGCCCGAGAACGCCACCGGCGATCGCCTGCCCACGATTGCGGGCAACTTCCTCGCCGAGGGAGGCGTCGCATGACCCTCGTTCTCGAAGGCCGCAACTTGAAGCGCGACTACCACGTCAGCGGCGGCTTCTTCGGCTCCGGCCGCGTTGTCCACGCCGTTCGCGGCGTCAGCTTCACGCTCGAAAAGGGCAAGACCCTCGCCATTGTGGGCGAGTCCGGCTCTGGCAAGTCGACGCTCGCCCGTATCCTCACCATGATCGACCGCCAGACCGACGGCGAGCTGTTCATCGACGGCCTGCCGGTCGACATCAAACGCACCGGCGTCACCGCCGAGATGCGCCGCAAGGTGCAGATCGTCTTTCAGAACCCATACGGATCGCTCAACCCCCGCCAGAAGATCGGCGACGTGCTGGCCGAGCCGCTGCTGCTCAACACCTCGATGTCGGCCACCGACCGGCGCGAAAAGGCCATGCAGATGCTTTTGAAGGTCGGCCTCGGCCCCGAGCACTTCAACCGCTATCCGCATATGTTCTCGGGCGGCCAGCGCCAGCGTATCGCCATCGCCCGCGCCCTGATGCTGAACCCGTCGCTGCTGGTACTGGACGAGCCAGTCTCCGCCCTCGATCTTTCGGTGCAGGCACAGATCCTCAACCTGCTCGCTGACCTCCAGGATGAGTTTGGCCTTACCTACGTCTTCATCAGCCACGACCTCTCGGTGGTGCGCTACATCGCCGACGACGTCATGGTCATGTATCTGGGCGAGGTGGTGGAATACGGCAGTCGTGACAAGGTCTTTTCCGACCCCCAGCACGCCTATACCAAGCAGCTCTTCGCCGCCACGCCCCGCGCCGACGTCGAAAGCATCAAGGCACGCTTGGCGAAGCGCGCAGCGGTGGTGGGCGCCTAGCCAGCTGTCGCCCGACTGTGGCCGATCCGCCGCAAGCCTCTGGGGAAAAACCGAGCGCGTTGAAATAATTGCTGGCAAAGCGGCGCGTGCCACCATGCCTTCCAAATCGCGCCACATTCGTCCGCTCCACCTCGCACCCGAGGGCAGAGGGGGATCGCTTTCCTTCGTAAAGCCCACCGTGCCACCGTGGCAAACCTAGTCAGTCACGCCACGGCGGACAGTGGGGCAGGGGGATGATTTGGGTTTCATCCGTCTGCCCCTTCCTTCCCCTTGGGCGGAGGCTGAGGTACGTCGCTTAAGGCAATGTTAGGCCGGTCCGCATAGGATAGCCGGGCGTATGGCTCGGTGATCTGGATTGCCAACTTCTGATGCGACATTGGCGTCCGCTGCGGCAACCTCTCTGACCCGGCCGGAGCGGGCCAAACCCCGTTGGTCCAAGGATCCGCTGAAGACATTTACCGTCTTCGTCGCGCTGCCCTCCGTCATCGTCTATGTCGGCGTCTGCGTGCTGGTGCTGCTCTCGCTCAGCCTCATGACCTCCGAAATCAACCGCATCGACGGCGATCGCGGCCGCAAGGCGGTGAGCGCCGCCCTCAATTCTTTCGTCACGTCGCTGGGCGAAAGCGTCGCCGACGAGGCGACGTGGACCGAGGCCTATATCAACACCTACGTATCGTTTAATCCGGCCTGGCTCGACGGCACCTGGGGCAGCACCGCCCGCACGTCTGACAATTACGATACCGCCGTCGTGACTAACGCCAAGGGGGAAGTGCTTTTCGGCGAGGGCCGTGGCGGCGCCCTCAACGGCAACATTTCCGATCACTTCCGTGGCACCCAGGCCTTGCTCGAGGGATTGAGTCGCCAGATCGAGCAGATCGGTGCCGATGCCCATATTTCCGGCTACGCCAAGAACAGCCGCGGCGTCGCCGGCCTCGCGGCAGCGGTGATCCATTCCACCACCGGCCGCATCACCACGCCGGGTGAGGATCGCCGCATCCTCTGGTTCGCCCGCCAGATTGACGACGGGATGCTCAAGCAGATCGCTTACCGGTTCCAGATTCCGGTGCCGCGCATCATGCCCGAGATCATGCCGGTCGAGGATGGCTTCTCGCTCGCCGACGCCGCCGGCGCTGAGATCGGCACTGTGACCTGGGAGCCGCTGCGGCCCGGTGACACCGCTTTCCGCCACGCCGCCAGCGTCGCCTCGCTGGTGCTCCTGGTGATCGGCTGCCTCGTCTTCGCCGTGCTCTACTCGTTCCGCCGCTCGGTCGAGCGTCGCGCCGAGGCCGACGAGCGCGACTGGATCAACTCGCGATACGACGAGGAGACCGGCCTCATCAACCGCTTCGGCCTCGAAGAAAGCTTCCGCCGGCTGGTGCCCAAGAAAACCTCCGAGGTCAACATCGCCACTGCCTATATCGGCCTCGAGGATTACCGCGAGGCCGTGGCCGCCTATGGCGAGGACACCGGCGCCATGCTGCTCGACGAGCTACTCGAGCTCATCGAAAAAGCCATCGACGGCCAGGCGGAACTCGCGCGCACCAATTCCGACGAGTTCGCCATCAGCCGCTCCGGCGACGAAGCCGGCATTCTTGTGCGTCACATCGCCCGCAAGATCCTCGAAGCCGTGAGTGAGCCTTTGGCGGTGCAGAGCTGGCGCATCAAGCTCGGCGTCTCCATCGGCCTCGCCGAAGCCCGCGTGACAAGCGCCAATGTCATCCAGTCCATTCGGATGGCCGAGGCGGCGATGCGCCGGGCGCACGAGACCGGCGGCAACCATATCGTCGAACACGACGAGTCGATCGAGGCCGAGCGCCAGCAGCGGATCGAGGTACAGGCCGATATCCGCCGCGGCCTCGAGGCCGACGAGTTCGACCTCGACTATCAGCCGATCTTCGATTTCGCCTCGCAGACGATGATCGGCGTCGAAGCCCTGCTGCGCTGGCGCCGCCGCGCCGGCGGCCCCAAGGGCCCCGCCGAGTTCATCCCCGCCGCCGAACAATCCGGTCTCATCGAAGACCTCGGGCTCTTCGCGCTGCGCCGTGCCTGCCGCGACCTCGCGCAGTACCCGGGGCTCAAACTCTCGGTCAACGTCTCGACAGTGCAGTTCCGCAACCCGATGCTCGCGAGCCAGATCGATCAGGTGCTGGCAGCCACGGAATTCCCGGCCGAGCGGCTGCAGCTCGAAATCACCGAAAGCTTCCTGCTCACCCGCCCCGAGCGCGCCACCGCGGCCCTCGACGAGCTGCGCGCCCGCGGCATTCTCATCGCGCTCGACGATTTCGGCACCGGTTTTTCGTCCATCGGCTACCTGCGCCAGTTCAAGTTCGATCGCGTCAAGCTCGATCGCTCGCTGGTTGATCTCCTCGATCAGGATCCGGTGAAAGCCGCGCTGGTCGAATCCACCATGGTGGTCGCCTACGCCATGGGCCTCTCGGTCACCGCCGAAGGCGTCGAACGCCGCGAAGAGGCCGCCGCACTGACCCGCCTCGGCTGCCGCGAGTTCCAGGGCTACCTGTTCTCGAAGCCCCTGCCGCTCGAGGCTCTCACCCGCCTCATTGGTCAGCAGTCAGAGCAGAAGGCAAGCTAGGCCTTCGCCTTCCCGCATTTCGCGCAAGTGCCACGCAACTCGATCACTGTGCGCTCCGGCGTAAAGCCGTGTTCGCCGGCCCAGCCTTTGAGCCGCTCCGTCACCACATCGTCGGCGAATTCGTCGACCCGCCCGCAGGTGCCGCAGATGGCAAAGCCGGTCGTTGCGCCAGCGTGCCCATGCGCCTGCGCACAACAGACGAAGGCGTTGAGCGATTCCAGCCGATGCGCCAGACCCTGGTCGATCAGCTTTTCCAGCGCCCGATAAACCTGCAGCGGCGCCCGCAAGCCGTCGTCGCGCAGCTTGTCGAGAATGTCATAGGCCGAGAGCGGCGCCTCGGCATGATTGAGAGTCTTGAGTACCAGGTCCTGGTTGCGCGTCAGATCGCGCGGCCGCTCGTGCTGGTGGTCATCATGGGTGTGTGCCATTTCAGGCCTCCTGCCGTTTCTTGCGCCAAAGCTGCACCGGTACGGCTATCGAAATCAAAAACAGTGCCAGCGCCGCCACGACGATCGATGGCCCCGACGGCGTGTCGTAGCTCAGCGAGCCATAGAGCCCGCCAACCACAGCCGCCGCGCCCAGCACGGCGGAGATCACTGCCATCTGCTCGGGCGTCGACGACAGCCGTCGCGCCGTCGCTGCCGGAATGATCAACAGCGAGGTGATCAGCAGTACGCCGACAAGCTTCATCGCGATGGCAATGACGCTGGCGAGCAGCAGCATGAACACCACGCGCGACAGTTCCGGCCGCAGGCCTTCGGCCTCGGCCAACTCCGGGTTCACCGTCGCCGCCAGCAGCGGCCGCCACATCAGCGCCAGTGCCACGAGGATCACCAGCCCACCGCCATAGATTAGCGCTATATCCCAAACCGAGACCGCGAGGATGTCGCCGAACAGGAACCCCATCAGGTCGACCCGGATCCAGGTCATGAAC
>JAEZKB010000321.1 GCA_023415605.1 Pseudomonadota bacterium | reverse complement strand
AGTGATTCGAACACTCGACCCCCGGTTCCCAAAACCGGTGCTCTACCAGGCTGAGCTATACCCCGAACGTGGTTTCCATCCGATACTCAGTCGCGCGGCAAAGGGCAAGGGATAGCGCGGCGATTTGCGAGAGTTGACGCCAGTCGGCGAAGTGCCGGAGAAGGAGGCATGATCGACCTCTCCAAACCTTGGCCCCTGGGGCTCGACCGTCGTACCTGGTGGCGCTTCGCCCTGGCCGTCCTGGCGCTGCTCGCCGTAGTGGTGTGGTTCGACCCCTGGTTCTCAATGACGGCGCGGGCCTGGCCGCGCCCGGTCAACGACGTGCTGGCGCTCGTCACCGACTACGGATTGTCCGAATGGGTGCTGATTCCCTCGCTGGTGCTGATGGTCGTGTGTGGCGCATTGGCGCTGCTAATCCGCAAGCGGGGCCCGCATCTGGCATTGGTCGAGATGACCCAGCTTTACGCCTTCATCTTCGTCGGCGTCGGGCTGCCGGGCCTGATGACCAACCTCATCAAACGCGCCATTGGGCGCGGCCGGCCGCACTTGCTCGAAGATGTTGGGCACCTCAATTTCGAGAACATCTTCAACGACTGGACCTACCAGAGCTTCCCCTCGGGCCACACGACGACCGCCGTGGCACTGGCCCTTATCATCGGCTTTCTGAGCCGGCGCTGGCTGCTGCCGCTGTTGGCAGTGGCGATTGTGGTCGGCGTCTCAAGGGTTGCCGTGGGAGCACATTACCCCACCGACGTGCTGGGCGGCATCGTGGTGGGAACACTGGGTGCCTACGCGGTGCGAATCTTCTTTGCCGCGCGCGGCTGGCTCTTTGAAATCCGGCCGGACGGCAGCGTCGGGCTCAGGGGATTTGCGGCGACACGCCGGCTGATCCGCTCACGGAAACTGCCTCAGCCGCGATAGCGCGCGAGGCCGGCATCGATATCGGCGCGCAGGTCTTCGAGACCTTCGAGGCCGACATGGATGCGCAGCATGTTGCCTTCGGCGGTCCACTTGACGGCGGAGCGCACCCGCTCGGGGTGGATCGGCAGCATCAAGCTTTCGTACCCTCCCCATGACCAGCCCATGCCAAAGACTTCGAGCCCATCGAGCATCGCGGCCAGTCTTTCGCGCGGTGCCGGTTCGAGCAGCGCGGCAAAGACGCTGCCGGCGCCGGTGAAATCTCGCCGGTAGATGTTGTGGTCGGGATGGCTGGGGAGAGCAGGGTGGTACACCGCCTTCACCCCAGCCTGCTGTTCAAGCCAGGACGCGAGCTCGATCGAGCGCGCCGCATGCTCCTTCATGCGAACGGCCAGGGTGCGGAGGCCGCGGGCCGCGAGAAAGATGTCATCCGGCGAGGCACAGACGCCCAATGCGATGGTGGTGTCCTTGAGCTGCGCCCAAGTCCGGGCATTGGCTGAAACCGTGCCGAACATGGCGTCCGAATGGCCGACGAACATTTTGGTGCCGGCATGGATCACCAGGTCGGCGCCGAGTTCGAGCGGGCGGTGGAAGAGCGGCGTCGCCCAGGAATTGTCCACGATCACAAAGGCATCGCGCGTCTTGGCGGCTGCGACAATGGCACGCAGATCCTGCATCTCGTAGGTCAGCGAGCCGGGACTCTCGACGAAGATGGCTTTCGTCTTGTCGGTCAAAAGGGATTCGATCTCAGCGCCGGCGCGCGGATCGTAAAACTGCGCGTTGACGCCCATGCGGGTGAGCACGCCGTTGGCGAAACGGCGGGTCGGCTGATAGGCGCTGTCGGTGATCAGCACGTGATCGCCGGCGGCCAGCACAGAGAGGAGTGCCGTCGAAATTGCCGAGAGGCCAGAAGGCGCAAGAACCGTGCCCGCGGCACCTTCGAGTTCGGTCACCAGATCGGCGACGGAACTGGCCGACGGGTTGCCGGTGCGGCCGTAGTCGTAGCGCGGCTTGGTGCTTTCGAGTTCGTCCAGCGTTGGAAAGACGATGGTGGAGCCGCGGTAGACCGGCGTGTTGACGAAGCCGAACTGTTGCTCGGGATGGCGGCCCGTATGGGTCAGAATGGTCTCTATGGACGGCTGCCGGTTGCCGCTCTTCTTCTCGTTCGACATGCGTCTGTGGTCCTGCCCAAAATATACACACTCATGGCGGTTGACCAAAATTTGGTCAGAAAAGCTGCCCTATTGTCGCCATAGACCTTGACGCAACCGTCAATAGCCGCTTCGATGCATACCAGCATCACTCCCGCCCTCCAAGGCGGAGGTGCCGCCGGGGGCAAGTTTGGCGGAACAGCCAGGTGTGTTCCCGGCCAAGAGGGTCAGGAAACAAAAGGCTACATAAATGTCCAAAGTTCTTCTTTCGATTGCGCTGGCGGCGGGGCTTGGCGTCACTGCGACCGCTGCGTCGGCGCAGACGACCACGTCGGCTACGCTCGATGCCGTCAAGGCCAAGGGCTACGTCCAGTGCGGCGTGACCGGCGGCGTGCCGGGCTTCTCGGCCCCGGACGCCAACAACAACTGGACTGGTCTGGAAGTCGACTTCTGCCGCGCTGTCGCTGCCGCGATCTTTAACAATGCCGACAATGTGCGCTACACCCCGCTCACCTCGCAGGAGCGCTTCACGGCCCTCTCCGCTGGTGAAATCGACATCCTGTCGCGTACCACCACCTGGACCATGAGCCGCGACACCCAGCTGGGCATCAGCTTTGTCGGCACCATGTTCTATGACGGCCAAGGCTTCATGGTCCGCAAGGCCGACGGCATCAACTCGGCTCTCGAGCTGAGCGGCGCCGCCATCTGCATCGAGTCCGGCACCACCACCGAACTCAACGCTGCCGACTACTTTGCGGCCAACAGCCTCGAGTTCAACACCGTGGTGTTCGTCGACCAGGACGAAGTCGTGAAGGCCTATGAAGACGGCCGCTGCGACGTGTACACCACGGACTCCTCGGCCCTCGCCGCCGAGCGTTCCAAGCTCGCCAACCCGGACGATCACGTCATCCTGCCCGAAATCATCTCCAAGGAGCCGCTCGGCCCGGTGGTTCGCCAGGGTGACAGCGGCTGGTTCAACATTGCCCGCTGGACCTACTTCGCGCTGCTGGAAGCCGAAGAACTCGGCGTGACCTCGGCCAATGTCGACGAGATGCTCGGCTCCGATAACCCAGCCATCAAGCGCCTGCTCGGCGTGGAAGGAGATTTCGGTACGCCCCTCGGCCTGACCAAGGACTGGGCCTACCAGATCATTAAGCTCGTGGGTAACTACTCCGAAAGCTATGAGAAGCATGTCGGCCCGTCGACGCCGATCGGCCTCGCCCGCGGCCTGAACGCCCTGTGGAACGCCGGCGGCATCCAGTACTCGCCGCCGATCCGCTAATCGAAGGACGGCCCGGTGCCATGCGCTCCGGGCCGTCTCCCTTCGCCAGAATATCGACATCGGTGCGTCCCGATATCGGTTTCGGTCTCTTGGGCAGAGGACTGATCGAGCCATGACAGCCATAGACAGCGGGCGACACCACGCGCCCCCACGGACTTCCTTTTTCAACGATCCGGTGATCCGCGGCATCGTCTATCAAGTCTTGGTCGCCATCCTGGTCGTGGCCTTCTTCGTTTGGATCATCGCCAACACGGCGCAGAACCTAGCGGCCCAGAACAAGACGACCGGCTTCGATTTCCTCACCAAGACCGCCGGCTTCGACATCAGCTTCTCGCTGTTCCACTGGGACCGCACCAGTTTCTACTGGGAAGCCTTCCTTGTCGGCATCACCAACACACTGCTCGTCGCGCTGATCGGTATCGTGCTCGCCACCATGCTCGGCTTCACGCTCGGCATCGCGCGGCTCTCGAGCAACTGGATCATCGCCCGCCTTGCCACGGTCTACATCGAGACCATCCGGAACATCCCGCTGCTGCTGCAGCTGTTCTTCTGGTATTTCGCCGTGCTCAAGGCCATGCCTGCGGTGCGCAATTCGCTGGCGCTACCCTTCGACATCTTCATCAACCAGCGCGGCCTGTTCGTTCCCAAGCCTCTGCCCGACGAGCAGTTCGGCTATGTCGTCATCGCCTTTGTAGTCGCCATCGTCTTGGCCATCGTCCTCCGGACCTGGGCCAAGCGGCGGCTGGAGCAGACCGGCCAGCGCTTCCCGGTAACGCTTTCGGTGATCGGCCTCCTCGTTGCCATTCCCGCGATTGTCTGGTTGGTGGCCGGCGCCGAAGTGGCTTTCGATCCGCCGGTGCTGCAGCGCTTCAATTTCTCCGGTGGCGTCGAACTGCCGCCCGAATTTGTGGCCTTGGTCTTCGGCCTGGTCATCTATACGGCGGCCTTCATCGCCGAGACAGTGCGCGCCGGCATTCAGTCGGTGAGCAAGGGCCAGACCGAAGCGGCTCAGTCGCTCGGTATCAAGGAGGGTGATCGGCTTCGCCTGGTCATCGTTCCGCAGGCCATGCGCGTGATCGTGCCGCCGCTGACCAGCCAGTACCTCAACCTGACCAAGAACTCGTCGCTCGGCGCCGCCATCGGCTACCCCGAATTGGTGAACGTCTTCGCCGGGACCGCGCTCAACCAGACCGGGCGTGCCATCGAGATCATCGCCATGACAATGGCCGTCTACCTCACGTTCTCGCTGCTCACCTCGGCGATCATGAATTGGTACAACGCCCGCGTGGCACTGGTGGAGAGGTAACGCCATGGCCAGCTTTGTTCGCACCACCCTCGAAGCCCCGCAGCCGGCGCCGCGCCGGAGCAGTGGTGCGCTGCTCTGGGTCCGCAAGAACCTGTTCGCGACTCCGACGGATGCGATTCTGACGCTGCTCGGCGTCGCCTTCCTGATCTGGGCCGTCCCGCCGATCTGGAACTTCCTGATCGGTCACGCCGTGCCGCCTGGTGGTACCGTGGAAGAGTGCCGCATGCCGGAAGCCGGCGCATGCTGGGCCTATATCGCGGCCCGCATCAACTTCTTCATCTACGGCTTCTATCCGATCGATCAGTACTGGCGACCCAATATCGTCTTCGCGCTCCTGGCCGTGCTCCTGATTCCGCTGTTGATCCCCAAGGCGCCGTTCAAGCGCACCAACGCGGTCCTGTTCTTCTTCGGCTTGCCGATCGCCACCTACTTCCTGCTCAATGGCGGTGTCTTCGGCTTGCGGCCGGTGCCTACCGAGCAGTGGGGCGGTCTCCTCGTGACGCTGATCATCTCGCTCGTCGGCATTTGCGTCTCGATCCCGATTGGCATCCTCCTGGCCCTTGGCCGCCAGTCCAAGCTGCCGGTGATCAAGACGCTCTGCATTGCCTTCATCGAACTGTGGCGCGCGGTGCCACTGATCACCGTCCTCTTCATGGCTTCGATCATGCTGCCGCTGTTCCTGCCGCAGGGCACGTCGGTGGACAAACTCCTCCGCGCGCTGGTCGGCGTGACACTGTTTTCCTCGGCCTACATGGCCGAAGTGATCCGCGGCGGCCTGCAGGCCATCCCGCGGGGACAATACGAGGCGGGCGCTTCGCTGGGCCTGAACTACTGGCAGCGCATGGGCTTCATCGTGCTGCCGCAGGCGCTCAAGCACGTGATCCCGGGCATCGTGAACAACTTCATCTCGCTCTTCAAAGACACCTCGCTGGTGTCGATCGTGGGCATCTTCGATCTGCTCAACACCATCCAGGCGGGTACCTCCGACGCAAACTGGTTCTCGCCGACCCAGGCGATCACCGGCTACGTCTTCGCCGCGGCCGTCTACTGGGTCTTCTGCTTCTCGATGTCCCGCTATTCGATCTATATGGAACGCCGGCTCGACACCGGTCACAAGAGGTAAGCATGTCCGATATTTCCAGCGCCATTGTCGACCGGAACATCGACCGGCAGCACATGACCGTAAGCCAGACCGACGTGGCTGTCGAAATCGAAGCCATGCACAAATGGTACGCGGATTTCCATGTGCTGCGCGACATCAACCTCAAGGTGATGCGGGGCGAGCGCATCGTCATCGCCGGCCCGTCGGGGTCCGGCAAGTCGACGCTGATCCGTTGCATCAACCGGCTCGAAGAGCATCAGCAGGGCCACATCATCGTCAATGGCACGGAGCTCACTTCCGATCTCAAACGCATCGACGAAGTGCGGCGTGAGGTCGGCATGGTATTCCAGCACTTCAACCTGTTCCCGCATCTGACGATCCTGCAGAACCTCACGCTGGCGCCGATCTGGGTGCGCGGTATCCCAAAGGCGCAGGCCGAAGAGACGGCCATGAAGTACCTCGAACGCGTCAAGATACCCGAGCAGGCCAACAAGTATCCCGGCCAGCTCTCCGGTGGTCAGCAGCAGCGCGTCGCCATTGCCCGTTCGCTCTGCATGAACCCCAAGATCATGCTCTTCGACGAGCCGACCTCGGCACTCGACCCGGAGATGGTCAAGGAAGTGCTCGAGGTGATGATTTCGCTGGCCGAAGACGGCATGACGATGCTCTGCGTGACCCACGAAATGGGCTTTGCCCGCCAGGTGGCCAACCGCGTCATCTTCATGGACCAGGGCCAGATCATCGAAGAAAACGAGCCCGAGGAATTCTTCTCCGCGCCACAGCACGAGCGCACGAAGCTCTTCCTCAGTCAGATCCTGCACTGACGCCAGCCTTGCCTTGACCCGGGCACACTCGATCGGAATAGTGCCCGGCGCGAAAGGGGAGTCCTGGTGAGAGTTCTTCGGGCCGCGCTGCAAAGCGCCATGGTTCTGATTGCGCTGGTGTTTTCAGCGCCGGCACTGGCTCAGCCTTTGGCCCCGTCCGGCCCGACGCTGGCGGCGGTGAAGGCGCGTGGCCACGTCATCTGCGCCACCAGCGATCCGCTGACGGGCTTTGCACAAGCCGGCGCCGACGGGCTTTGGTCCGGGTTCGATGTCGACTTCTGCCGCGCCGTGGCGGTCGCCATTTTCGGCGATCCGACCCGGATGGAGTTCGTTGCGCTGTCCGGGGACAGCCGCTTCGCGCAGTTGCAGACCGGGACGGTGGACCTGATCGCCCGCAACGGGCCATGGACCATGCGGCGCGACACCGGCTATGGCGCCAGTTATGTCGGGACGTCGTTCTTCGACGGCCTGGCTTTCATGGTCCCACAGTCGCTGGGTTCGGTGTCGGCATTCGAGCTCGACAACGTCACCGTCTGCGTTCTCGATGGGCCCGAAGAGCTTGCCGCCATTCGCGAATTCTTCTTCAACACGCAGGCGACCTACTCGGAAGTCCTCTACGAAGACCGCGAGGATTTGGCCGTGGCTTACCGCTCGGGGCTCTGCAATGCGGTATCGGCGCCTGCGAGCTGGCTCAATGCGATCCGCCGCAGCCTGCCGGAGCCGGCGACGCACCGGATTCTGCCCGAGCGCATCTCCAAGGGAGGGTTTGGGCCGGTTGTACGGGCAGGGGACGACCAGTGGTTCAAGATCGTGCAGTGGACGCTGTTCACGCTGATCGACGCCGAGGAGGCTGGCGTCACCATGGACAATATCGGCTCGCTCTCTGCGGCCAAGACCCACAGAATTCGCAGGCTCTTAGGGCTTGAGGGGGTGTTCGGGCCCGGCATCGGCCTCGACCAGAAATTCATGGCCAATGTCATCCGCCAGGTTGGGAATTACGGCGAGATCTTCGACCGCAATTTCGGCCCCGATACCGGCGCGGCGGTGGTCAGGGGGCAGAATGCGCTGTGGAGCAACGGGGGACTGCTGTATGCTCCGCCGATCGAATAGCGTCAGGCGAAGAGCAGGCTGACGCGGCGGTTCTGGGCGCCCTTCTTTTCGATCTTGCCGAGCTTCAAGGGCCCGATTTCACTGGTGTTTTTGACGTGAGTGCCGCCGCAGGGCTGGAGGTCGACGTAACCGATGCGGATGAGCCGGACACGGCCCTGACCCGTCGGCGGCTTGACCTTCATGGTCTTGATAAGATTGGCGTTTTGCTCCATCTCCGCGTCGGTTATCCACTCGGCGGTGACCTCGTGATTGCCGGCGACGAGGCGGTTGAGCTCGTCCTCAAGTGCTTGAAGATCCTCAGGAACTTCCGGCATGTCGAAGTCGAGGCGCCCCTTGTCCTCGCCGACCGAGCCGCCGGTGACCGGAAATGGGAAGACGACGGAGAGCAGATGGAGCGCCGTATGCATGCGCATCAGGCGGTAACGTCTCGCAAAATCCAGCACCAGGTTCACACGTTGACCTGAGCGCAGCTCATGGACGCCTGCCGTGTGATGGACGATTGACGTCTTGTCGCCGTCTGGATGAACGACACCTGACAGCTCCACCGAACCTCCGTCCCACTCGATCCGTCCCAGGTCGTTCGGCTGCCCGCCGGACGTGGCGTAGAAGATCGTCCGGTCGAGCACGATGCCCCCATCAGGCGTAATCGCCGTGACGGTTGCGGGCAGGGTCTGGAGATAGGAATCTTCCCGGTAGACGAATTCGGTCATGCAGTCGGCTCTGGTTCGAGAACGGAGCGCCAATCTATCGACGCGCCGGATTCGAGCCAATGTGGCACCGGGAGGTTCTTGGACCGGAGGAACTCCGGATTGAAGAGTTTGCTCTGGTAGCGGTTGCCGTAGTCGCAGAGCACCGTCACGATGGTCTTGCCCGGCCCGAGGTCGCGGGCGAGGCGAACCGCGCCAGCAACGTTGATGCCGGACGAGCCGCCGAGGCAGAGACCCTCATGCTCAAGCAGGTCGAAAACGTAGGGCAGGGCCTCGCTATCCGGGATCTGATAGGCGCGGTCGACGGTGAGCCCTTCGAGATTGGCGGTGATGCGGCCCTGGCCGATGCCCTCGGTAATGGAATTGCCGGAGCTCCTGAGCTCACCATGTGCGTAATACTCGTAGAGCGCAGCGCCCTCGGGATCGGCGAGGCCGATCTGGATGTTGGGGTTCTTCGCCTTGAGCGCAGTGGCGACACCGGCAAGCGTACCGCCGGAACCGACGGCGCAGATGAAGCCATCGATCTTGCCGCCGGTCTGCTCCCAGATCTCGGGGCCGGTCGAGTCGATGTGCGCCTGCCGGTTGGCGACATTGTCGAACTGGTTGGCCCAGATCGCGCCGTTCGGCAGTTCCCTGGCAAGTTTCTCAGCGAGGCGGCCGGAAATCTTGATGTAGTTGTTGGGGTTCTTGTAGGGCTTGGCCGGAACCTGGATGAGCTCGGCGCCGAGCAGGGTCAGCGCGTCCTTCTTCTCCTGGCTCTGGGTTTCGGGAATGACGATGACCGACTTGTAGCCCAGCGCGTTAGCCACCAGAGAGAGGCCGATGCCGGTATTGCCGGCCGTGCCCTCGACGATAGTGCCGCCCTCCTTGAGGAGCCCCTTCTTTTCCGCATCGCGGATGATCCAGAGCGCCGCGCGGTCCTTGACCGACTGGCCTGGATTGAGGAACTCGGCCTTGCCCCAAATCTCGCAGCCGGTCTCGTCGGAGACCCGATTGAGGCGGATGAGCGGGGTGTTGCCTATGGCAGAGATGACGTCGCTGTGGTTGGGCATGGATTCCGTGGCCTGAAGCTTTGCCCGCGAAACTAAGTCTGCCCGCTCCCCCTGCCAAGGCGGGAACAGTCGGAATGGTAAGGCGTTTTCGGCGCGGACTTCGTGCGGGAATGAATGGCTATGGGGCCTGCGAAAAAAGCAACGGCTTGGTGCGGAGATTGTTGGAACCAACTCGTCGAAACGGCGTTTGCGGGTCCTAAGGGGCAGTTTTCGTAAATTTGGATCGGCGTCAGCGATGCCGATTTCGGCCTCGACCCGACGGGGTGAGGGGGTGGCGCCGTGTCAGTCAACGCCAGCCTCACGCTTCGCCCGGTGTCGCTCTCGTGCCGCGGGGGCGACACCGGGATTTCTCCTCCATAGGTAGCCTTGCGCCGAGCCCTAACCGGCGGCAGGATACCCTCGGAGGAACCACTCACGATGCAATATCAAGTTCTTACGCCCGAACAGCGGCAGCATTTCATTGAAAAGGGATATGTCACGGTCAAGGGCTGCGTCGACCGCGATCTCGCCAAGGCATGGACCGATGAGGCCTACGGACGGCTGGGCTACGACCCCGATGACCGCTCGACCTGGGCCAAGGACATCGTCTGGATGGACCGCAACCATGTGCGGCGGATTCAGGACATCTCGCCGCGCGGCTGGGCTGCCCTCTGCGACGTCACAGGTGGGGCGGACCGGATCGATGACCACGTCATGGAAATCGAGAGCCAGCATTTCACCACCATCGACTCTACCGAATGGTCGGATGCCTTCATCGTCAATTTCCGTCGTGGCCACGACAAGCCGTGGATGAAGCCCTCGCCCGAGGCGGGTGGCTGGCACAAGGATGGTAGCTTCTTCCGTCACTTCCTCGACAGCCGCGAGCAGGGCCTGCTGACCATTGTTTACTGGTCGGACGTCGGCCACAAAGGCGGCGGTACGTTCATCGCGCCGGATTCGATTAAGCATGTAGCGCGCTATCTCGCGGACCATCCGGAGGGCGTCGATCCCAGCTTCGATTTCGGCAGTCTCATCGACAAGTGCGAAGAGTTCGTCGAGGTCACCGGCGAGGTCGGCGACTTCATCATCCTTCATCCCTACATGCTGCACGCCTCCAGCAACAATCACTCGCAGGTGGTGCGCTTCATGACCAACCCGCCGGTGGTGCTGAAGGAGCCGATGAACTTCAACCGTGAGGACCCCGAGGAGTTTTCGCTGATCGAACTGGCGACTCTGCACGGGCTCGGCGTGGACCGATATGATTTCCGGCCGACGGCACCAAGGGACGAGCAGTGGCGGGTGATCGGGTAGGGCCACATTCCTCAGTCGGGATCTCCCTCCCCGCGAGGGGAGGTGACCCAACCGCCCATGCACTTGGCCAAGGCGCTAAAGCGCCTTGAACGCCTCCAGCGCCCGCTCGCGGGAGATTTTCAGGTCCACGATCGGCCTTGGGTAAGTCACCCCAAGTTCGACGCCCGACTTCTTAAGAACGGCGGCTGAAGCCACAGCCGGATTCTGGATTAACTCCTCCGGCAGTGCTGCCAGTTCCGGAACCCAGCGGCGGACGTATTCACCGTCCGCATCGAACTTCTCGCCCTGAGTGACCGGGTTGAAGATGCGGAAGAAAGGGGAGGCGTCGAGGCCGGAGCCCGCGACCCATTGCCAGTTGCCAGGATTGTTGGCGATGTCGGCATCGACGAGGCAATCCCAGAACCAGGTCTCACCCTTCCGCCAGTCGACCAGGAGGTTCTTGGCGAGCAGCGAGGCCGTGAGCATGCGGACGCGGTTCTGCATGAAGCCGGTCGCCCACATTTCCCGCATCCCCGCGTCAACAATGGGGATGCCGGTCTGGCCGCGCTGCCAGTCGTGGAACGCTGCGTCGGCCTGCCGCCAATCGAGGCCGGCGAATTTGGACTGCATCGGCACCCGGGAAATGTCCTCGCGGTGGCAGAGCTGGTGGTAGTTGAAGTCGCGCCAGACCAGCTCTTTGAGGAATTTCTGCACCGCCTCGGCCGAGCGCGGCGAGTGATGTGCGTGCATGGTCGCCGCATGCCAGACCTGGCGGGGTGAGATTTCGCCGAAGGCGAGGTGCGGCGAGAGTTTTGAGGTCGCCTGTTGCGCGGGGAAATCGCGCCCCTCGGGATAGTCGAGGATGGCGTCGGCGAGGAAGGCAGCGAGCTTTTCCCGGGCGGCAACCTCGCCGATCTGCCAATGCGGCTCGAGCTTTGCCGCCCAGGAAGGTGTCTTGTATGCGGCGTCGATGCGCTCGTCCGCGGCTACCGGTCTGCGGCCCTGCGGAGCGGACAGAGGCGTCGGAATGGTCCGATCCTTGAGGGCGTTCCAGAACGGCGTGTAGACCGAATAGGGTTTGCCGGCCCCGGTGGCGATCTCCCAAGGCTCGATCAAAACATTCCCGGCATGGCTCTCGGCCTGCACGCCATCGCTCTTGAGCCGGCTCTTGATGGCCGCGTCGATCTCGCACTGGGCAGGAGCGTAGCGGCGGTTCCAAGCGACGCTGGTCGCGCCGGTCGTCTTGACGGCTGCGAGCACAGATGTCTCGGCCTTGCCCTCCACCACCTCAAGCCGAATGCCGAGCTTGGCGAGGTCCTTCGCCAGCGACGTGAGGCTGTGGTGCAGCCACCAGCGCGAGGCCGCGCCGCGCCGTCGCAATGTGGCGTCGGTCTCGTGGATATAAAGGGCTGTGACCGGCAGCCCGGTCTCGACCGCGGCGGCGAGAGCGGGGTTGTCAGCGACGCGGAGGTCGTTTCGGAGCCAGAGGAGGGCCGTTTCGGGCATGAAATAGTTTTCCGTTCGTTGCACGGACGCATGGAGGTCCGTCCTAGTCAGTGCGCCGCCGCAAGATGCATGACGCGCGATGGCGCAGCTACGCGCAAACGGCTCAAATAGTTTACTTATCGCTGGATTTCTGGACCTTGCGGGGTCTGGGGCGGCAGCGTATTTCCCGTGGCTTCGCACCGCAAAGACAGTTTGACGCATGAGCGCGCCGCGTACCCTCAGCCACCTCAAAGCCCTCGAATCCGAGTCGATCGAGATTTTCCGCGAGGTGGCGGCCAGCTTTGAGCGGCCGGTGATGATGTATTCGATCGGCAAGGACTCGTCGGTCCTGCTGCATCTGGCGCGCAAGGCGTTCTATCCCAGCCGTGTACCGTTCCCGGTGCTCCACATCGACACCAAGTGGAAATTCCGCGAGATGATCGAGTTTCGCGACCGCATGGCGCGCGAGCATGATCTCGATCTGATAGTCCATACCAACCCGGACGGGCTGGCGCAGGGCATCAACCCCTTCGACCATGGCTCGGCGGTGCATACCGACATCATGAAGACCCAGGCGCTGCGCCAGGCGCTGAACGCCGGCCGCTATGATGCGGCCATCGGCGGCGCGCGCCGCGACGAGGAAAAGAGCCGCGCCAAGGAGCGCATCTTTTCACACCGCAACGCCAGTCACGCCTGGGATCCGAAGAACCAGCGCCCCGAACTCTGGCGCATCTTCAACACCCGGCTGGCGCCGGGGGAAAGCATGCGAGTCTTCCCGATCTCGAACTGGACCGAGCTCGACGTCTGGACCTACATCTATGCCGAAGGCATCCCGATCCCGGAACTCTACTTCGCGCGCAAGCGGCCGGTGGTGGAGCGCTCGGGCACCTTGATCATGGTCGATGACGACCGCTTCCGCTTCAACCCGGGTGAGACGCCCCGCGAGGAAATGATCCGTTTCCGCACGTTGGGCTGCTATCCGCTGTCGGGCGGCATCCGCTCGGACGCGGCGGACCTGCCTTCGATCATCATGGAAATGCAGGCCAGCCGGACCTCGGAACGCGAAGGACGGCTGATCGACTCGGACTCGGTTGGGTCGATGGAGAAGAAAAAGCAGGAGGGGTACTTCTGATGACTGCTGTGAGCGCCATCGCCACCCCGGACAACGATCTCGACCTGTGGCTCGCCCAGCAGACCAAAAAGAGCCTGTTGCGGTTCCTGACCTGTGGTTCGGTCGATGACGGCAAGTCGACGCTGATCGGGCGGTTGCGCTACGACACCCAATTGATCCTCGACGATCAGCTGGCGAGTCTGCGCAAGGAGAGCAAGAATCGCACGACCGGCGAAGAGGGCATCGATTTCTCCCTTCTGGTCGACGGGCTGACGGCAGAGCGCGAGCAGGGCATCACCATCGACGTCGCCTATCGGTTCTTTTCGACGGACAAGCGCAAGTTCATCGTCGCCGATACGCCGGGCCACGAGCAGTATACCCGCAACATGGCGACGGGCGCGTCAAACGCCGACCTCGCCATCGTGCTGATCGACGCACGCAAGGGCGTGCTGACGCAGACGCGGCGGCATAGCTTCATCCTCTCGCTGATCGGGGTGAAGCATGTGGTGCTGGCAGTCAACAAGATCGACCTCGTCGGCTATAGCCAGGAGACCTTCGACGCGATCGAAGCGGAGTACCGCGCCTTCACCAAGGATCTCGGCTTCGAGACGCTGGCGGCAATCCCGGTCTCGGCACTCAAGGGCGACAATATCCTCGGCAACAGCGCACAGATGCCCTGGTATACCGGGCCCGCGCTGGTGCCGTACCTCGAAACCATCGAGGTGGCGAGCGACCGTACGGGCAAGCCCATGCGCTTCCCGGTGCAATGGGTGAACCGCGCCAGCCTCGATTTCCGCGGCTTCTCGGGTACTGTAGCTTCGGGTGTAGTGAAGGTCGGCGACGACGTACTGGTGGCGGCTTCGCGCAAGCCGGCCAAGATCACGCGCATCGTCACCCTGGACGGCGACCAGCAGGATGCGATCGCCGGCGAAGCGGTGACGGTTGTGCTCGACCGCGAGGTCGACATTTCCCGCGGCGATGTTCTGACCCATCCCGGCGAAACGCCGGAATTCTCCAACCAGTTTCAGGCCCGCGTCGTCTGGATGGCGGAAGAGCAGGCGCTGCCGGGGCGGAGCTATCTGCTCAAGATCGGGTCGCAACAGGTGCCGGCGTCGATCACCGGGCTTAAATTCAAGACCAATGTGAACACGCTCGAGGAAAGCGCCGCCAAGGTGCTCGAACTCAACGAAGTGGGTACGCTGACGATCGCGACGGACAAGCCTATCGCCTTCGACAGCTATACCAGCAACGGCCAGACCGGCGCCTTCATCCTCATCGACCGCATCTCCAATTCTACGCTGGGCGCCGGGGTGATCGATTTCGGCCTGCGGCGCGCGCAGAATCTCTCGTACCAGTCGTTCGACGTGAACCGCACCGTGCGGGCCCGGATGAAGGGGCAGGACCCGACCATCGTCTGGTTCACCGGGCTTTCCGGCTCGGGCAAGTCGACCATCGCCAACCTCATCGAGAAGCGGCTCACCAGCGAAGGCCGACACTGCTACATCCTCGATGGCGACAATGTCCGACACGGGCTCAACAAGGATCTCGGCTTCACCGATGAGGCGCGGGTGGAGAACATCCGGCGCGTCGCCGAAGTGGCGCGGCTGATGGCCGACGCCGGACTGATCGTGCTCTGTTCGTTCATCTCGCCCTTCCGCAATGAGCGCCGGCTGGCGCGCGAAGTGGCCGGCGACATCGCCTTCAAGGAGGTTTATGTCGCCACGCCGCTCGAGGTGGTGGAAGCCCGCGACCCCAAGGGTCTCTACAAGCGGGCGCGGGCGGGTGAGATCGCCAATTTCACCGGCGTCTCCAGCCCCTACGAGGCGCCGGAGAACCCTGACATCGTGCTCGATGGCTCGAAGTACACGCCCGAGCAGCTGGCCGATGAACTTTACGAACAGCTGTTCGGCTGGCAGGCGAGCTACACGATTTAGCGGCTGTTGAAGGCGGACCGGACTGGTGCCAGAATGGCGCCGGGACAGGGATGCGGACACATCATATGCGCAAGGCGCTGGTCGTTTTCTTCGGGGTATTTCTCGGATTGCTGGCGGCTGCGCCGGCCCTGGCGGACAAGGCCGAAAGCCAGGCCTGGTTCGAAAGCCTGACGGAGGAAGAGCGGAGCGGCGTGCAATACGACCTCGTGCTGCTCGGATACTTCAAGTTCATCATCGACCGGCAGTTCGGCGAGAACACCTACCAGGCCATCATGGCTTTCCAGCAAAGCCAGGGCATGGACCCGACGGGCGTGCTGACTCCGGAGCAGCGGCAGGCCCTCTACGACCAGTCCGACGTGGTCTACAAGCGGCTCGGATTGACCGAAACCACGGACAACGAAGGGCGCAGCACCCTTGTGCTGCCGGCCGGACTGCTGACCGAGGTTACGCCCTACAATAACGGCCACACCTATGCCACGGCTGATGGCGGCATCGCACTTGAGACGCTGGTGACGCAGCAGAGCGAAATGGGCTTTTCGGCGCTGTTCGCGAGCTACAACGCCACCCAGGACGGGCTGGTGGTCACCGACGCGAGCTACAATACCAGCCGCTTCGTCATCTCTGGCACCCGCAATGGCCGGGAGTTCTATACGCTCTACGAGAATGCCGGCACTGAGAGCGTCGGCTATTCGCTGAGCTGGACGCCCGACCACGCCGACGATGCGCAGATCATCAAGATCTTCATCGCCTCCTACTTCGTGCCGCTGAAATTCCTGGCGCCGGCGGAGACCGACAAGGCAGCGTCCTCGACGACGAATGCCTTCGGCGTCTGGTCGCTACCGCCGGAGAGCCCCGAGGTTATCGCGCTCAACGGGGAAATCGGATCGACGCTGGTCGATGACTTCGACAAGGCGGTGGCGGCGCGGCCGAACGCGAAAATCCTGCTGCTCAACAGTCCTGGCGGCTATGTTGATGACGCGCTGGTCGTGGCTCGCAAGGTTCGCGACCGCGGCATGAGCACGCTGGTGGGCTCAGGCATGGGCTGCTACTCGGCCTGCTCCTACATCTTCTTTGCCGGCCAGAACCGTGAAGTTGACGGCGAACTGGGCGTGCACCAGATCTCAGCGGAAGTCGCGGATCTGGTGCTGGCACAGACCACGCTGGCCGACGTTCTGAGCGCGCTCGACGAGTTCGAGGTGACGCAGTCGATCATCACCGTGATGCTGCAAACTCCTCCCGCGGAGATGTACATCTTCACCGCCGACGAGGTCAGCAAACTCGGCATCGACCGCGGCGACGACATCGAGGTGGCCCTAGTTTCGACGCCCAAAGAGCAGCCTTCGGCCGGCAATAGCAGCCCTGGCACGCTGCAGCCCAATGGCACGACGCCGGGCTGGGGTCAGACCGGAGGCTGGGGGCAGCCCGACAGCGTTTCGGCTGACACTACGGCGACACCTGCAGCATCGGCCTTCGTGCTGCTTGCCTGGCGCGAGAGCCAGGAGGAGGCCGACCGCTCGCTGCAATACGCCAAAGACATGTATGCAGGCGCCATGGGCACCGCCGTGCCGGAGATATCGGCCAGTCAGGGGGAGGCCGGAACCGTCTTTGCGGTGCGCGTGCCGGCGGCCTCGACCGAGAACGCCAATGCGATCTGCGGCGCCATCAAATCAGCCGGTGGCGGCTGCTACGTGACCACAGGCAGCTAGCGCTCGATCTTGGGATACGTGAAGCCGGTCAGGGTTTCGCTGGCGCGCCAGAGCCAATCCGCCGTGTCGTGATCATGCGCGCGCCGGGCCGCAGGGTGCTGCCGCTTGCGGTAGAAGTAGCGGCCGGTGACGCCGACGAGGTTTGGGGCGGTGGCGAGGTAGACCGGTGTTTCGGCCGCCTGGGCCGGGCTGATGAAGAACGGCCGCAGCAGCTTCATCGCCAAACGGGCAATGCCGCCATTGTTGCGCGAGAAGTTAGTGGCGACGGCACCCGGGTGCAAGGCGTTGACAGTGATCGACGTGTTCTCAAGCCGGCGGGCCAGTTCGAAGGTGAAGAGCAGGTTGGCGAGCTTAGAGGCCGCATAGGCACCAAAGCTCTGGTAGCCTTTACGCCGCTGCGGATCGTCACGGCGAATGCGGCCCACCAGATGCGCGTTCGACGACACGACGACGACCCGGCCTTGCGGCGACATGCGGAGAAGGTCGAGCAGCAACCCGGTCAGCAGGAAATGCGCAAGGTGGTTGACCGCCAACGTCTCCTCGAAACCATCGACGGTCTCGCGGCGCTTCATGTTGATGACGCCGGCATTGCAGATCAGCACGTCGATGTGTTGGTAGCGGTCATGCAGCGTGCCGGCGACCGAGCGCACGTCCTCGAGGCAGGCAAGGTCGCAGGAAAGGAAGCTCATGCGATCCGGGTGACGGGCACTGGCCTTGAGCTCCGCCAGCGTGGCGAGGCCCTTGTCGAAGTTGCGGCCGAGGATGACCACGGTTGCGCCCATGCGAGCCAGCTCTCGTGCTGTCTCCTTGCCGAGGCCGCTAGTGGCCCCGGTGATGACGACGATCTTGTTGTCCATGGGAGCAGGCCTCTTCATGGCCCCGACATAATGACTCTCCCGCCATGCGCAAGCGCCTGGCTGCGGCCATTCGGTGGTTAACCAAAGGTTAAGATCTTGTTTCCGCCGCGCCGAACTCAGGCCTATCATGACACTGGTTGTGGCGACCTCGCGTGGAGTACCCCAGATGAAGCTCACAACTATCGCCGCGACCGCGGCTTTGGCGTTGACGATGGCTCCCCTTCCCAGCCAGGCGTTCTTCCTCAACGAGAAAGCTGTCGACTACAAGCTGCACATCATCGAGTGTTTCGGTTTGCTGTTGTCGGAACGTCATGCGGCCGAATGCGGTGGGACGGTGACTGGCCCCTTCAACACTATTTCCTCTCCGGGCAGCCCGAGCGGCCCGGCTGCTATGCCAGTGTCGACCACCCCTGAAGGACCTGAGAACTGCTGGCCGAAGGGCGACTACGGTTATAAGCACTCGTTTCCGTCTCAGTCGTCGCGTCACTTCGGTCGTGGGCGCGACTAACGACCATACGCTCGTCGAGCACGACATCGTCAAGCGCCAAGCGCGAGCTTGATAGCCAAGCCGACAAGGGTCACGGCGAGCACTCCCGTGAGCCAGTAACCGACGAACCAGAGCAGGCGTTTGGGCATCGAGGAGGACGCCATCAGTGGTAGCCCTCCTCGGGATCGACCTTGCCGCGGAAGACCCAGTAGGCGTAGCCGGTGTAGGTCAGGATGATGGGCACCAGAACGACCGCTCCGACGAGGAGGAAACCGAGCGAGGCATCCGGCGCTGCCGCCTCCTTGATCGTCAGCGCTCCCGGCACGATGTAGGGGTAGAAGCTGATGCCGATGCCCGCAAAGCTCAGCACGAAGATGCCGAGCGAGGCCAGGAACGGCAGTAGGTGCTTGTCGTGTGTCAGGCCCCACCAGAGGCCGAAGGCGCAGACAGCGAGCAGCAGTGGTACGAAGGCCGAGAAGAAGGCCGTCGGGAAGCCGAACCAGCGTTCGAAATAGATCGGCTCGAGGAACGGCGTCCAGAGGCTGACGACGCCGATCAGTGCCAGCGTGCCGGCGCCCGCAAGGAGCGCGATTCGGCGCGATTTCTCCTGCAGAGCTCCCGACGTCTTGAGATTGAGCCAGGTGGCCCCCAGGAGGGCGTAGCCGACGGCGACGGCAAGACCGGTGAGGATGGTGAAAGGCGTAAGCCAGTCCCACCAGCCGCCGGCATATTCGCGTCCCTCGATGCGGATACCCTGTACCAGAGCGCCGAGCGCAATCCCCTGCATGACCGCCGCCATCAGCGAACCCAGGGTGAATCCCCATTCCCAGATCGCCTTCCACCGCACGGTGCGGAAGCGGAACTCGAAGGCAACGCCGCGAAAGATCAGTCCGAGCAGCATCAGGATGATCGGAATGTAGAGCGCCGGCAGCACCGTGGCGTAAGCGAGCGGAAAAACGGCCATCAGGCCGCCGCCCCCGAGCACTAGCCAAGTCTCGTTGCCGTCCCAGACCGGTGCGATGGAATTGGTCATCACATCCCGATCGCGATTGTCCGGGAACAGCGGGAACAGGATGCCGATGCCGAGGTCGAATCCGTCGAGGATGACGTAGGCGAGCACCGCAAAGGCGATGATGCCCGCCCAGATGAAGCTGAGGTCAATGGGCATTGCCTTCTCCTTCGATCTGCTGGACGGGGGTGATGCCCGCAGCGCGGGTGGGACCATCCTGCAGGGGGACGTCGGCATCCGCTCCGGGCATGCGGTACATCAGCCGCAGAATGTAGAAGGTGCCTGCGCCGAAGACGATGAAATAGACGAGGATGAAGGCGACGAGCGACGCCCCGATGGCCTCGGCATCGACATTGGAGAGGCTCTCGGAGGTGCGGAGCAGGCCATAGACTGTATAGGGCTGCCGGCCGACCTCCGTCGTATACCAACCGGCGAGCACGGCGATGAAGCCGGACGGTCCCATGGCGATAGCCGCTCGATGCAGCCACGGGCTGGTGTAGAGCGTCTTCTTCCAGCGGGCCCAGAGCGACCATAGCCCGACCAGCAGCATCAGGATGCCGAGGCCGACCATGATGCGGAAGGTGAAGAACGGGATCAGGGCAGGGGGGCGATCTTCGGGTGCCCATTCCTTGAGACCCTTGACCTCGGCATTGACATCATGCGCGAGGATCAGCGATCCGAGGTAAGGGATCTCCACGGCCAGATGCGTGGTTTCGGCCTTGTCGTCGGGTATGCCGAACAGTATCAGTGGCGCACCCCGGTGGGTCTCGTAGTGACCCTCCATGGCGGCGATCTTGGCCGGCTGATGCTCGAGCGTGTTGAGCCCGTGCATATCGCCGGCGACGATCTGCAGCGGCGTCACCAGCGCGGCCATCCACATGGTCATCGAAAACATGATGCGGGCATGGCGGTTCTGGCGATCGCGGAGCAGGTGGAAGGCGCCGACGGCGCCGACCGCAAATGCGGTGGTGAGGAAAGCGGCCAGGACGGTGTGAGTGAGGCGGAAGGGAAAGCTCGGGTTGAAAATGATCTGCCACCAGTCCTCTGGCAGGAACTGGCCGTTCTCACCGATGGAGTAGCCAGCGGGCGTCTGCATCCAGCTATTGGCGGCTAGGATCCAGGTGGCCGAGATCAACGTGCCGATTGCCACCATGGCAACCGCGAACATGTGGAGGGCATCGCCGACGCGCTTCCGCCCGAAGAGAGCAATGCCGAGAAAGCCGGCTTCGAGGAAGAAGGCGGTGAGCACCTCATAACCCATCAGCGGGCCGATCACCGGGCCGGCCTTGTCGGAAAAGGCGGCCCAGTTGGTGCCGAACTGGTAGCTCATGACGATGCCGGAGACGACACCCATGCCGAAGGTCACGGCGAAGATCGTTTTCCAGTAGTTGAAGAGGTTGAGATAGACGACGTCCCGCTTCCAGAGCCAGAGCGCGTTGAGCACCGCCATGTAGCTGGCAAGGCCGATGGAAAAGGCCGGGAAGATGAAGTGAAACGAGACAGTGAATGCGAACTGGAACCGTGCCAGCAGCTCTGCGCTCAGGCCAAACGACATATGAGGGACCTCCGTCACTCGCAGCCTGACCATAGTCCCGAGTCTGGCGTTTGGCACGCGCCGGTTCGCCGCGCGGTTCTCTGCCGCGCGACAGGTTGACGCTAAGGACGGCCCGTGTTGTGCTCGTAACCGCCTGAGGAGGTTATGCGATGGACAACGATATCGACACGAGCCGCATGAAGCGGCCCATCCACGAGATGCCTGACTGGATGAAGCAGGCGATCGCAGAGCGCGGGCTGGCGGAGAAATATCGCGAGCGTCCGGCCTATCAGCAGAACGACTATGTCTATTGGATCAGCAGCCCCAAGCGCGAGGAGACGCGTCTCAAGCGACTTGCCCAGATGTTGCACGAGCTGGAAACCGGCGGCGTCTATATGCGGATGAAGTGGAACGGCTAGAGGCTAGCGGCCATCGCGAGCGAGGACGCCGGCGGCAAAACCCACGAGTACCGCGCAGCCGGCGACCGGCAGCGGCCAGCCATAGGCAAAGAGGGTGAAGGCAAGGCCAGCCACGCTGAGCGGCAGCAGATAGAAGGCGTAGAGCCGGCGCGGCGTCTTCTTGACCACCCGGATTTCGGTGGAGTCGAGTTCGATCACCGGTGAAGCGTCGTAAGCGGCATTGTCCATGCCGCCATGCAGAGCAGCAAAATGCGGAGACGATAAGGCGGCCCGCCGCTAGCCGGCCTTGCTCAGAGTGGCGTTGTGGAGTTTCAGGAAGCCGGGGATGGCATCGGCCGGCATCGGACGGCTGATGAAGTAGCCCTGCAGGAAGCGGCAGCCGAGCTGGGTAAGGATGGCGACCTGGCCGGCGGTTTCGGCGCCCTCGACCACGCATTCGAGTGTGAGGTTGCGGCAGAGGTCGAGCATGGTGCGCAGAATGGCGCGCGACGTGTCGCGGGCTTCAAGCTCGCCGATGAAGCCACGATCGATCTTGAGCTTGTCGAGTGGCAGGCGGTGGACGTTCGAGAGGCTGGAATAGCCGGAGCCGAAATCGTCGAGAGCAATGGAACAGCCGAGCGCCCGGAGTTCTGTGAGGGCGGCGAGGGACTGATCGAAATCGCGCATCACGGCGGTTTCGGTGATCTCGAAATCGATACGTTCTGGCGCCACACCGCTCGCCTTGACCAGCGCCACGATGCGCGCGACGGCGTCCGCCGAGGCGATGTCTTGCATCGAGAGATTGAAGGAAAGTCGCAGATGGGCGGGCCAGGCCGTGGTTTCTTTGAGGGCCCGAGCGAGCAATATCTCGGTGATGCGGTGGACTAGGCCAATGCGTTCGGCAGCGCGGATGAAGACGTCCGGCGGAACGGTGCCGACTGTCGGGCTGGTCCAGCGCGCCAAGGCCTCGAAACCAACCGGGCGCCCGGCCTGGGCATCGAAGATCGGCTGGTAGTTGAGGCTGAGCTGCGCCGGCAGGTCCGGGTGCCGGAGGCCTTGTTCCACCAGGCTGCCGTGACGCAGCCGGGTCTGCAGTTCTGGCGAAAAGAGCTGCACGGTCCCCGGTGCCATGCTCTTGGCTGCGTGCAGTGCATGGTCGGCACATTCGAGCAGGGTTTCCGAGCCCATATTGTCGGCGCTGGCGAAGCCGACACAGGCGGTGAGCCGGATGAAAAGATCGTCGTGGGTGAAGGGCTCGGCCAGCTTGTCGCAGATCACCCGGCTAAAGGTGCGGACATCGTCTTCGGAGCGTTCACCCCGCTGTATAAAGGCGAATTCGTCGCTGCCTAGCCGCGCGACGAAGGTGTCGTGCGGCGCC
>JAEZKB010000319.1 GCA_023415605.1 Pseudomonadota bacterium | reverse complement strand
CTGCCGGCCGTTCCGTGACGCTGGGTTTACCGGCAGTTAACGCCGGCGGCTTCTAGGCGGTCGCCGCGTGCCCGATGGCACTGCTGTCGCGCGTGCGGCAGAGCAGGTCGACGAGCCCGGCCGCCAGGTCCGGACCCTTGGCCACGGCCTCGACCGGCTCGATCTGGGTGACGGTGAAATCGATGCGCATCTTGCCGGCAAGGTCCGGCATGCGCTGCAGCAGTGCGGCCCGCACCGCCTGCGCCATCATGGCGGTGCGCAGTTCGGTCACCGCCCGGTTGGGCGACGCAAAGCAGAGCACGACATTGTCGTCGTCATACTGGAGGAAGATATCGGGCTGGGCCGCCATCTGCTCGATCACCACCTCGACCACCATGGCGGCGAGCTTGCGCATGTCGCGGTACTGGGCACCGAGCGCGGTGAGCTTGCTGCCCTGCCAGACGATGGTCAGCAGGCTCGACACCAGCTTGCCGTTCTGCTTCTGGCGCTGCTGCGCGAGGTCGATCAGCTTGCGGCGGAAATGGTCGACTGGACCGGGTTCGACCGGTTCTTCCGGCAGCACCGCCTCGAGCTCCTCGGCGATCCATTGATCGGGAGCGTGCCAGAGATCAGCGATTTTCCCTGCCAGTTCTTGCAGCATCGTCGGCCTTCTGCCTGGCGATCCTCATGATCCCGACAGTCTCCCGCGCGCGTCACGACCGGGCAAGCGCCCCCCGCAGATGCGGTTGGCGGGGGGTTAATTTGAACTCGGATTTCCCACTGGTTGTGGCCCTGACGTGCCCCAACCCCGGTGGTGCCTCAGCCCTGCGCGGCCGCTTCCGGCTCCGGTTCCGGCGCGTATTTGCTCAGCACGGGCAGCTGCAGCACGGAGAACAGGATGGTCAGCGGCATCACGCCCCAGACCTTGAACGGCACCCAGTAGTCCGGGAACAGCCGCCACACCAATTCATTGAGCGCGGCGAGTACGAAAAAGAAGATGCCCCAGCGCACGGTCAGCACCAGCCAGCCCTCCGGCTTGAGCTTGTAGACCTCGCCGAACACATATTTCAGCAGCGACTGCCGGAACAGCAGGCCCCCCAGCAGCACCGATCCGAACAGCGCGTTGACGATGGTCGGCTTGATCTTGATGAAGGTGGTGTCCTGAAAGATGAAAGTCAGCGTGCCGAAGATTGCCAGCACCACGGCGGTCACCACCGGCATGACGGCAATCCGCTTCAGCAGCACCCAGCTCAGCACCAGCGAGATCGCCATGGCCACCATGAAGAAGGCGGTGGCAGGATAAAGTGGGTCGTCGAAGCCATGGAACAGCGGCACCGACTCGATGATCTGCTTGCCGAAGGCGTTGGCGATGAAGAAGACGATCAGCGGCCCCAGTTCGAGCGCCAGCTTGATCAGCGGCTGCTTGAGTTCAGCCCAGTTGACGTCTTCGGTCTTGTCGGTGGTCTCGGACATTAGTTGGTCTTTCCGGCGATGGCTTCGGCGAAGTCGCGGGCGGCAAAGGGTTCGATGTTGTCGACACCTTCGCCGACGCCGATGAAGTGTACCGGCAGCCCGAACTTGCGAGCGATAGCGACAAGAATGCCGCCCCGCGCTGTTCCATCCAGTTTGGTCATGACGATCCCCGTCACGCCGGCACGCTTACCGAAGATTTCGACCTGATTAAGGGCATTCTGCCCGGTCGTGGCGTCCAGGGTCAGCAAAGTGGCATGCGGGGCGGTGGGGTCCACCTTCTTGATGACGCGAATAATCTTCTCGAGCTCGCTCATCAGCTCGTCGCGGTTCTGCAGCCGGCCAGCCGTGTCGATGATCAGGAGGTCCGAGCCTTCGGCCTTCGCCCGCTCCACCGCCTCGAAGGCGAGGCCCGAGGCGTCCGAGCCGGCAGGCTTGGCGACGACCGGAGCGCCGGTACGCTGTCCCCAAACCTGTAACTGTTCGATCGCCGCGGCGCGGAAGGTATCACCGGCGGCCAGCATCACCTTCTTGCCCTGCGCCGAGTAGAGGCTCGCCAGCTTACCGATGGTGGTGGTCTTGCCCGAGCCGTTGACGCCGATCATCAGGATCACGAAGGGCTTCTGCGTGGTGTCGATCACCAGCGGTTTGGCCACCGGATCGAGCACCTTGACGATCTCGCCGGACAACACCTCGCGCACTTCCTCGGCGCTGATGTCGCGGTCGAAGCGGTCGCGGCGCAGGGTGTCAGTCACCTGGCTGGCCATCTCCAGCCCGAAGTCGGACTGGATGAGGATGTCCTCGAGATCCTCCAGCATCGCCGCATCAAGCTTCTTCTTGGTGAAGACCGAGGTGATGTTGGTGGTGAGCTGGTCAGACGAGCGCTTGAGCCCCGAAGCGAGGCGCTGGAACCAGTTCTGCTTCTTGGGCGGCGCTGGCGGCGGTTCCGGCCTCGGCGTCGGCGCGACGGGCTCTGGCTCCTCCGCCTCGTCGTCCTCGATTTCTTCGACATAGGCCGGCGTCGCCTCGGGCGGTCCGGGCGAGGGCTCTGGCTCGGGCGCCGGCGGAGTGGGCGAGATCGTCTGCCCCGCTTCATGCAGCGCATCGGCCAGCGCGATCTCCTGGTCGGGAGGGAGCACCAGCGGAGCGGCTTCTACCACCTCGTCGAGGATGATGTCGGCTTCGAGGTCTTCCTCGACGGTATGCTCGGGCGGGGTTGGCTCCGGCGTTGCCGGCGCCGGCGCATCGCCGCCACCGAACAGGCGCTGGAAGAAACCCTTCTTCTTTTCGGCCATCAGGCTGCCGTCCTTACTGCTTCGCCGATCAGGTTCTCGCCATCGGTGCCGGTGACCAGAACGGGCACGATCTGACCGGGCGCGTATCCGGGGACCTTAATGGTCATGAATTGCTCGGTGCGACCGATATCATTCTTCTCGATCAGCACCTGTTCCATCTTGCCGATGCGCGACTGACAGAAGTTCATGATCTGCGTGACACCCACGGCGCGCAACTTTGCTGCTCTTTCTCGGACTTTCGAGGCTGCCACCTGCGGCATTCGCGCTGCCGGCGTGCCCGGTCGCGGCGAATAGGGGAAGACATGCAGATAAGTCAGATTCGCCTCGCCAACGATGGATAACGTGTTCTGTGCCATCTCGTCGGTCTCTGTCGGGAAGCCGGCGATGATGTCGGCGCCGAACACCATCTCGGGTCGCAGCGCTCGGAGTTTCGCCATCACTTCAAGCGCTTGTGCGCGCGAGTGGCGGCGCTTCATACGCTTGAGGATCATGTCGTCGCCGGACTGAAGGCTCAGATGCAAGTGCGGCATCAGCCGGCTTTCCGATGCTATGGCATCATACAGAGCCGCATCCGCCTCGATAGAATCGATCGACGAAATCCTGAGCCGCGGCAGGTCCGGCACGTGCCGCAGCACCGCCTGCACCAGCTTGCCCAGCGTCGGATTGCCAGGCAAATCAGGACCATAGCTGGTGGTATCCACCCCGGTCAGCACCACTTCGCGATAGCCGTTGCCGACGAGTTTCTTGATCTGCTCGACCACCGCCCCCATCGGCACCGAGCGGCTGGGGCCGCGGCCATAAGGGATGATGCAGAACGTGCAGCGATGGTCGCAGCCGTTCTGCACCTGCACGAAGGCACGCGCCCGGCCATCCATACCCTCGATCAGGTGACCGGCGGTCTCCTTGATCGACATGATGTCGTTGACCTGCACCTTGTCGTTGAGGGGCACGCCGAAGGCCATTGGCTGGTAGCTCTCGGCCTTGAGCTTGTCGTTGTTTCCAATGACGAAATCGACTTCGGCCATGTCGCCGAAGGTGCGCGCCTCGGTCTGGGCGGCGCAGCCGGTGACGATGATCTTGCGGTCCGGATTGTCGCGCTTTGCTTTCCGAATTGACTGCTTGGCCTGGCGCACGGCTTCCGCCGTCACCGCGCAGGTGTTGATGATCAGGGCGTCCGACAGCCCGGCCTTTTCGGCCTCGGCCTTCATCACCTCGGACTCGTAGGCGTTGAGGCGGCAACCGAAGGTGAGCGTCTCGACGCTCATGCCGCGAGCGCCTCAGGCAGCGTACCCTCGCCATCGAGCGACCAGGGACCGGTCATCAGGATGTGGCTGTCGCTCTCGCGCCAGTCGATCGTCAGCGGTCCGCCTGGCAGGTCGACCTTAACCTTCCGATCGGCGAGACTCTTGCGGGCAGCCGCGACCGCCGTGGCACAGGCGGCGGTGCCGCAGGCGCGGGTCAGGCCGGCACCCCGTTCCCAGACGCGGATCTTGATGCGGTCGCGCGAAATCACCTGCGCCAGCGAGATATTAGCGCGGTCGGGAAAGATCGGGTGGTTCTCGAGCAACGGCCCGAAGCGTCCCAGATCGAAGCGCTCGACGTCGTCGACCCAGAAGATGCAGTGCGGATTGCCGACATTGACCACCGATGGCGTATGCAGGATCGGCGCATCGATCGGTCCGAGCTGCAACTCGATGCCCGTGGTGTCGGCGAAGGGTTCGGCCAGCGGAATCTGGTCCCAATCAAAGCGCGGCCGACCCATATCGACGGTCACCACCTCGCCGTGCACGGTCGCGAAGAGGAGGCCCGCATTGGTCTCCAAGGTCACGGTATTCCGGCCCAGTTCCTGCGCCAGCAGGCCCGCGATGCAGCGGCTGGCATTGCCACAGGCGCCGATCTCGCTGCCGTCCTGATTGTAGATGCGCATGAAGACATCGACGCCATCGGCGCGCGGCTTTTCCATGACGATCATCTGGTCGGCGCCGATACCGGTGGCGCGGTCGGCGATCTTCTGCACCTGGGCCGAGGTGAACCGACGCCCGCTGAGGCGCGCGTCGACGACGACGAAGTCGTTGCCCAGCCCGTTCATCTTCAGGTACGGCGTGCCGCTCATATTGGCTCCAGAGGGCCAGGTGCTTGCTACTCGCGGGCCTATATGGCGCAAGGCCGGTGCAAATGCCAGTGGCCCACTTTTGTACGGCATTTTAGGCGATTCAGACTTAATTGATCATAATCGACTGTAACCCCCGGATTCCGGGCTTCAGCGGGTCTTAACCAGCCTGACCATTGTGTACTCGCGAGCGACGCGAAACGCGCTATCTCATGATCCATCTTCAAGGGTGGAAGACGCAGCCACCCAGGATGGGACTTGCGACAATCATGGGCCAGGCACTCGCCGGCGTGGACAACGATATCGTAGCGACGGCTTCCGACGCCGCCGCGACGCATGCGCGCTTGCTGCCGCTCAGCGCGGTGTCGCGGGCGCAATGGGACGCGCTGGCGGCCGACCCGCTCGACCCCAACGGCTTTTTCGATGCGGGATTTTCGCTGAACTCGGCGGCCCACGCCCAGCACGGCGGTGGTGCGCAGGCGCTGGTGGCCTATTCGGGCGGGCGGCTGGTTGGCCTCTTGCCGGTGATGAGCGCCTCGCGCGCAGTGAAGCTGCCGATCCCGGCGCTGATCTCCACCCAGCCTTACAACTCCCTCACCACGCCGCTGCTGGACAAGCAGTACGCCGAACGTGCTGCCGGCGACTTGATCGAGGCGGCAGCCGCATCCGGCGCGTCGCTCCTCGTCCTGCAGATGGCCGCCATGGAAGGTCCGGCTTTCGACGCGCTCTCGGCCGCCATCGCGGCGCGCGGCCTGACGATGGTGTCGGACAATGTCTACGAGCGTGCCGCGCTCTCGACCGATCTCGACGATGAGACCTATCTCCGGTCCGGCATGGGCGCGAAAAAGCTGAAGGAACTGCGGCGCCAGAGCCATCGGCTCGCCGACGAAGGCGCCGTGACCATGGTCTATTCCAATACACCCGAAACCGTCCGCCCCGCCCTCGATCGTTTCCTCGAACTCGAAGCGCGCGGCTGGAAGGGCAAACGCCGGACCGGCCTGGGCCAGCATCCCGGCGACGCCGCCTTCGTGCGCGCCATGGCGCCGGATCTGGCTGCCCGGGGCAATTTTGAGGTGGCAGAGCTGACGCTCGACGGCCGCACCCTGGCCTCCGGGCTCACCATGCGCCAGGCCGATCGGGCGCTGTTCTTCAAGATCGCCTATGACGAAGCCTATGCCCGGCTCTCGGTGGGCGTGCAACTCACCATCGAGCTCACCCGCCGCTTCATCGCAGACAAGTCGCTGAAATTCGTCGACTCCACTGCGGCGTCCGAGCACCCGATGATCGACCATGTCTGGCGTGCGCGCCTCAAGGTTGGCGACCTCTACATCCAGACCCGACCGGGCGACGCCATCGGACCCCTGCTGGGCCGGATGATCCGCCTCCGCCGCACCGCTCGTAACCAGTTCAAGCGCCTCTACCATTTTATCCGCAATCGATTGGAGAAGACGTCATGACCGCGACCGCCTCCTTGCTCACCGCCGATGCCCAGGCTTTCGAAGCGCAGTTCCCGCTGAAGCCGTTCCGCATCAATCACGCGCTGGTCGGTGACAAGCGCCTGGACCTGCCGGCTATCCTGGACCTCGTGAAGTCGCTGCCGCGCGATCATATCGAGTACAATTCAGGCAAGGTTGCCGTCAGCCAGGACGCTGCCTCGACCCCGCTGGTCGATCTCTCCCCCGAAGAAGTGGTCGAAAAGATTCAGACCGCCGGCGCCTGGATGGTCTTGAAGCGCATCGAGCACAACCCGGTCTACAAGGGTCTGCTCGAAGAGGCGCTGATGTCGGTCGCTCGTGCGCAGGGCTTTGGCAGCCTCAAGGACGCCGGTTTCACCGATATCCAGGGCTTCCTTTTCGTCTCCTCGCCCGGTGCGACGACGCCGTTCCACCTCGACAGCGAAGACAATTTCTTCGTCCAGGTGCATGGCGACAAGCAGTTCTCGATCTATGACAACGAGGACCGGTCGATCGCCAGCGAAGACAACATCGAATACGCCATCACCAAGCATCGCAACATCAAGTACGACGAGAAGTACGAGCCGAAGGCGATGCACAATTTCCTCAAGCCGGGGGAGGGCGTGTTCGTGCCCTATCTCTGGCCGCACTGGGTCAAAACCTTCGAGAGCTACTCGATTTCGGTCGCCATCACCTGGAAGACCAAGGCGGTGAACCGCCGCAACGATCTCTACCAGGTCAACGCCATTCTCCGCGATCGCGGACTGCCGCAGGCGGCGCCGGGCGTGCAGCCGCTGGCCGACGAGTTCAAGCTCGGCGTCTATCGCGCCATCAAGATGGTGGTCGATCCGCTGCGCAAGTCGGAAGGGTTCCGGCGTTGGATCCGCGGCCTCGTGCGCGGCAAGGATGCCAACTACTACTATAACGCCGGCAAGACCAAGAAGGCGCAGTAGGTCCCGCATGGCCAGGCTCGACCTCAACACCGCCGATGCGTTTGTCGACACCCCAGGTGTCGGCGAGCGCGGCGTCCTGCGTGACGCCGCATCAGGTGGGGCGAGCCTGCGCTATGAACTTTTCGAGACGCTGGAAGCCGCACGGCCCGTTTGGCAGGGGCTTGAGACGCGCGGCGTCTTCTCGCCCTATCAGCGCTACGACTGGATATCGGCGCTGACTGAGGCCCGGGGCATACAGGGCCGCCTCGCCATCATTGCCGTACATGAGGGCAACCAGGCCGTGGCAATCCTGCCGCTTGTGGTGACCACGCGTTTTGGCCTCAAGTCGGCACGCATCGTCGGATGGGACGTCAGCAATGGCGACTGGATTGGTATGGATCGGGCCTTTGCCCGCCGGCTCCACGGCCCGTTGCTCGACCAGCTGCTTGCCGGCGTGGCGCGTGTCAGCGTGGCCGATCTCCTTGTGCTGCACAGCCAGCCCGAAAGCTGGGACGGCCTCGTCAATCCGTTTCTGGCCTTGCCGCACCAGCCCTCGCCAGATCATTTCTATGCCGCGTCGCTCTCGGAGGTTCGCCTCAACGCCAAGCGCATCCGAAATATCGAGCGCGGCCGCCGCCGTCTCGAAGAAGCGATGGGCACGGTGCGGCTCGTGCGTGCCGATACAGCCGAGGCCATCGACACCATCCATGCTGAATTCCTGCGCCAGCGCGGCATTCGCTTCAAGGAAATGGGCGTCGCCAACATCTTCGCCGAAGAGGGGCTCCGCCGCTTCTTCCGCATTGCCACGCTGCAGGGTCTTGGTTCACCCCGCCCTGCGCTTGCCATGCACGCGCTTTATGCCGGCGACGAGATCGTCGCCACCTCGGTGGGCAGTTTCAGCGGCGACCACTACGCGCAGTACATCAACTCCACCACCGACGGTCCGGCTGCCAAGTATAGCCTGATGGGCCTCTTGATGTTCGACCTGGTCGAGGAGCTGCGCCGCGATGGCGTCACCTCGATCGACATGGGCCTGGGCGATTTCGACTACAAGCTCGATTGGACCGATCAGAAGGTGTCTCACGACGCCGTGCTGGCACTGAGCCCGATGGGTACCCTCGCCGCTGGTGGACTGCTTGGGCTGCGCGCCGCCAAACGCGCCATCAAGCAGAACCCGACGTTGTGGCGGTTCGCCACCAGCGTACGATCGCTCCTCTCCCGCCGCTAGCCCTTGGTCCCCACCACTTCGGTCGAGAAGTGGACAAAGGGGAAAAGCTCTGGAATGTGTGAATCCCAGATGCCGTGGGCGCTTGCCGCCCAGCCACCGGAATCTTCGGCAGGCCTGGCTTCCCGGTAGGTGTTGAAGCGGGAGAAATCCATCCGCCAGGTGTCGCCGTTGCGCGGTGGCGAGGCACGGCTATCGCCGCGGGCCAAGACCTCCAGGCCCGACCAGGGCAGGGCGATCTCGGCGGTCCATCCTCGATCGCGGTCGGAATTGTCATTGATGGTGCCGTCCACAGCCACGGCGCTCCGGATGCCCGGCAGGTCCCAGTTGAAGAACCCGATCCGCGGTCCACGCGGGTGGCTGGTGAAGCCGACCCCGCTCCATGGCTTGGCCCCCGGCGCTGTGCGCGAAAGCTCCGGCAGCTGACCATAGCCGCCGCGCTCATAGGCATCTTCCCAGAGGAACAGCGCTTCGTAGATCGTGCCCAGGGCATTGATCTCGAATTCGTAGTAGCCGTCCGCCCCGGCAACGAAGAGCTCGACGTCGTTCTCGCTCCAGATCAGCGCATCCTGCTCGGTGAGCTTGGCCTCGACGAAGGGCTCCTCCACCCAGAAGCCGACATAGAGATAGTCGTCGTCCCACAGCACCGCAGCCTGAGTGTTGTGGATCGTTGGTTTTCCGGTGATCAGGTCCACAAAGCGTGGCGACCGCGGCGCGAGTATCCAGCTCGGCTCATCGAGTCTGCCCGTGACAGCCAGCGGCTCGGCCGCGCGATAGGCAGTCAGGCGCGCAATCCGCTCCTCCGGCCAGGGAAACGGCGATGTCGGGGTCTCAGTCATGGTGGCTCTCGATGTTTCGGGGCTCTTATGCTGGCAGACGCACGGCGTAAAGGCCGCCCGGTCGCCAGCAGACCGGCTTTTCCTTGACTCCGGCGGACTTCCCCTCTAGTGCAGCGGCCAATCCATCAGGTTCGAACGCCTGACGGCCGACCGGGACCCGCAAAGGTATAAAGAGATCCCGGAGGCTAACACCCGACAGCGCAAGCGCCCTCGGGTGTGTTTGGCGTTTGGGCTTTTGGACACCACATCCCGGCGACGACCGACGGGACAAGGGAATGGATATATGTTCGAGAGCCTAAGCGACCGCCTAGGGAAAATCTTCGATGGCATCCGGGGCCGCGGCGCGCTCAGCGCGGCGGATACCGATGCGGCGCTGCGCGAAGTCCGCCGCGCGCTGATCGAGGCCGACGTCTCTCTCGAAGTGGTGCGGGCTTTCGTCGAGCAGGTGCGCGAGCGTGCTGTCGGCGCCGAGGTCACCCGTTCGGTGACGCCGGGCCAGCAGGTGGTCAAGATCGTTCATGACGAGCTGGTCAAGGTGCTGGGCGAGACCCAGGTGCCGATCGACTTCGCCACCACCCCGCCGATGACCATGTTGATGGTCGGTCTGCAGGGCGCCGGCAAGACCACGCTCTCGGCAAAGCTGGCCAAGCGGATGAAGGAGCGTCAGGGCAAGAAAGTCCTGATGGCCTCCCTCGACAACCGCCGCCCGGCTGCCAAGGAACAGCTCCGGGTGCTTGGCGAGCAGGTGGGCGTCGATACGCTGCCGATCATCGCCGACGAGGCCCCGCTCGATATTGCCCGCCGCGCCCAGCGCGAAGGCAAGCTTGGCGGCTATGATGTGCTCATCCTCGATACCGCCGGCCGCACGCATATCGACGAAGAGCTGATGGATGAGACGGCCTCGATCAAGGCCGCTACCGATCCGCACGAAATCATCCTCGTGGTCGATGCGCTCACCGGCCAGGACGCCATCAATGTCGCCCGTTCCTTCGACGGCCGGCTCGATGCCACCGGCATCGCGCTGACCCGCGTGGATGGCGATGGTCGCGGCGGTGCGGCCCTCTCGATGCGCGCTGCCACCGGCAAGCCGATCAAGATCATCGGCACCGGCGAAAAGATGGATGTGATCGAGGATTTCCATCCCTCGCGCATTGCCGACCGCATTCTGGGCATGGGCGACATCGTCTCGCTGGTCGAGAAGGCCGCCCAGACCGTCTCTGCCGAAGACGCGCAGAAGATGGCCAAGAAGCTCAAGAAGGGCTCCTTCGACCTCGACGACCTGCGCAACCAGCTGTTGCAGATGAAGAAGATGGGCGGCATGGGCGCCCTGATGAACATGATGCCGGGCGCCGGGCAGATGAAGAAGGCCATGGCCGGGGCCAATGTCGACGAGAAGGTGTTCGACCGTCAGGTCGCCATCATCAACTCGATGACCAAGGCCGAGCGCGCCAATCCCGACCTCCTTAACGCCAAGCGCCGCATCCGCATTGCCAATGGCTCTGGAACCAAGGTCGAGGACGTCAACAAGCTGATGAAGCAGCACCGCCAGATGGCGGACATGATGAAGAAGGTTTCAAAGGGCGGCCTCGGCTCGCTGGCCGGCATGTTCGGCGGCAAGATGGGCGGCATGATGCCGAACCTGG
>JAEZKB010000299.1 GCA_023415605.1 Pseudomonadota bacterium | reverse complement strand
CCGTTGCGGTAGACAAGGCCGGCATTGGGGGTGAAGTCGGAAGCGAGGAACACTTCGGCCTCGCTGGGCGGGCTCAGCACCTGGTCCTGGTGACTACAGGCGATGCGCAGTTCCGGTGCCTTGGTGCCGAGGAAAGGCGGACGGGATTTTACCGCATAGGTGTGGCGGCCGAGGCCCCAGCCCTTTTCGGATTTCCGAACATCGCCGCCAAGCGCATCGGCCATGATCTGGTGGCCGAAGCAGATCCCCAGCATCGGCGTCTTGGCCGCATAGGCGGCGCGGATAAAGTCGCGCAGCGGGTTCATCCAGGCATAGTGGCTGTCATAGACGCCCGCCGCCGAGCCGGTGATGATGATGCCTTCGAGCGCCGCCGCATCGGGGAACGGCGCGCCGTCATAGACGGCCACGGTCTCGTAGTCGAACGCCTCGCCGGCCTCGTCGAACATGCGCTGGAACATGGCCGGATAGGGCCCGAATTTGTCGCGCAACGGCTCCGGCACCGCGCCGGTCTGGATGATCGTAAGCTTCATGATGCCCGTAGATTTACGTCGTTCGCAGCTAAGTACAAGCGGCCCCCGGTGCAACCCGGATATGACCGCCTTCGGACTCTCATGCCGGGGGGCCAAAACGAAGGGTACTGCGACGACCTCGTCGATCGACAGCCTCACACATCAGGTCGCAGTTATCTAGACCGCCGCCATGCCCATAGGCGTGGCCATATTGCGGAGGCGGCTGGCGTCGACGCTTGGCGGAGCGCCGAACTGGCGGCGGTACTCGCGGCTGAACTGCGACGGGCTGTCGTAGCCGACGCGATAGCCGACGCCCGCAACGTCACCGGGCGTGGCGGCAAGCAAGAGCCGCGCTTCCTGCAGGCGGATCTGCTTCTGATACTGGATCGGGCTCATCGCGGTGGCGGCCTGGAAGTTGCGGTAAAAGGCCGAGGCGCTCATGCCGACATGGGCGGCGATGTCCTCCACGCGAAACGGGCTGGCATAGTGCTGCCGGATCCAGCGCGTGGCTCGGGCGATATGACTCAGATGGCTATCGGCGAGGCCGAGCTGGCGCACCGCGGCGCCCTGCTCGCCCTCGATCAGCCACCAAAGGATTTCCTGCCGGATGAGCGGCGCCACCACCCCGATATCACGCGGAGGGTCGAGCAGACGCAGCAGGCGCACGACGGCATCAATCAACCGCGCCGGCGCCTCGCTGATCAGCATGCCGCGGGGTGGCGTGCCACGGCCGTCACGCCGGTCAGGCGAACCGGCCTTGAGCAGCAGTTCAGCAATCTGCGCGGGCTGCAGCAGCAGGCCGAAACCGAGCGCAGGCTGTTCGGGGCTGGCATCGACGAACTGGCCGGTGACGGGCAGGTCCAGCGAGGACACCAGATATTGGCCAGCACCATACTCGTAGACCCGATCACCCAGCGCCAACCGCTTGGAGCCCTGCGCAATGAGCGCCATCACCGTGCCGCTCATCGAGGCTTCGAATACCGACGCGTCATGCCGCGCGATCAGGACGCCTTCAATGGGCGTGGACATGTCGGGCCGGGCGTGGCGGTCAATCAGGTCGCGGAGTTCTTCGAGGGCCATGGCTACCTCCATTGCGTCCTGTCGGAGTAACACCACTCCAAGCACACGCGATAGCGATCCTCTCGATAATGGTAGGACTATGCAAGTCGCCGATAGAATGCAGATACCGTTCTGACCGGCCGCTCTGGTTGAGTGAGGCCATCGGCGACCGACAGCGCTCGCCTCACTCAAGACAAGGACAGTTCCATGAAAACCGTACTGATCACCGGCGCCTCTTCTGGCTATGGCCTCGAAACCGCGCGTCACTTCCACGCCCAGGGGTGGCGCGTTATCGCCACCATGCGGCGGCCGCAACCCGAGCTGCTGCCGCCCTCCGGCCGCGCCGTGGTGCTGCCGCTCGACGTGACAGATCCATCAAGCATCGCGGCCTGCCTGGAGGCAGCGGGGCCGGTGGATGTGCTGGTGAACAATGCCGGAATTGGCATGGTGGGCGCCTTCGAGGTGTCGCCATTCGATTACGTACGGAAACTATTCGAGACCAACACCCTGGGCGTCATGGCGATGACACAGGCCATGCTGCCCAAGCTACGTCAGCAGGGCGGAGGAACGATCGTCAACGTCACCTCCAGCGTCACGCTGGCGCCCTCCCCCTTCGCCGCCGCGTATACAGCCAGCAAGATGGCTATTGAAGGTTTCGGCTGGTCGCTGGCGCAGGAGGTGGCGCACCTGGGCATCGGCATCAAGCTGGTGGAGCCCGGCTATGCGCCGACGACGCGCTTTGCGCAGAACACGACGCTCAAGATCGAGGATCTCATCCCCGAGGCCTATGCGGACTTCGCCGCGCCGATCTTTGCGGCCTTCTCCAAGCCGGCACTCACCACTCGCGAGAGCGACGTGGCCGAGGCGGTCTGGCGTGCCGCCACCGACAGGACTGGCCAGTTGCGCTTTCCGGCCGGTCCCGATGCGGTGGCGATGGCCAATGCGGCGCGCTGAGAGTCCGCTCGGTCCATTCGTGGAGTCCGATCGGTCCAGCAGAGGTTGAGTCCGATCGGTTCAGAACGGAGTCCGAACGGTCTAGTATGTGGCGCGGCCGCCGGAGAGATCGAAGGTGGAGGCGGTGGTGAAGGAATTCTCCTCCGTCGCCAGCCAGCAGATCATCGAGGCGGCTTCGCTGAGTTCCAGCATGCGGCCGCGCGGGATCTTGGAGAGGATCATGGCGAGGAAATCGGGCGCCTGGCTCATGGCCATGGTGGTCTTGGCCACGGCCGGGGTGACGGCGTTGACGGCGATGTTGTACTTGGCCAGTTCCTTGCCCAGCGACTTGGTCAGCGCCAGCACACCCGCCTTGGTGGAGGAATAGGCCGGGGCGCCCGGATTGCCTTCCTTGCCGGCCACCGAACTCAGGTTGACGATGCGGCCATAGTTCTTCTCGATCATGTGCGGCACCACGGCGCGGCACACATAGAAGGTGCCGACGAGCCCGATGTGAACGACGTCCGCAAAAGCCTGCGGCGGGTATTCCCAGGTGTTGGCGTTGGGGCCGACAATGGCCGCATTGTTGATGAGGATGTCGATCTTGCCGAAGCGGGCGAGCACGGCCTTGACGGCGGCATCGACGCTGTCGATCGAGCCGATATCGGCATTGACGGCGAGCACGTTGCCCTCGGTGCCGTATTTCGCGGTCAGAGCATCGAGCAGCTTCTGATCGCGATCCCAGATGGCGACCGAGCCACCGTGCTGGAGCATGCGTTCAGCAACGGTCAAACCGATGCCCTGGCCGCCGCCGGTGACGATGGCGACGCGGTTTTCGAAATCATAGCTGTTCATGTGGCGTTCATCCGCTGGACAAAAACAGGGCGCCGGCCTCGCGCCCGGCGCCCTGGTGGGTCGGAAAACCCTTAGAAGTTGAAGTCGTCGATGTTATCGGCGTTGAACGTGGTCAGCTCCGCCTGGGTGTTGATGGAGTTGTTGTCGTTGATGGTGATCGTGCCCAGGTTCGGGACGTCGAAGGTGGCGCCGACTTCGTTCTTGATGGTGCCTTCCTTGACGCCCTTAGCGAAGTGGGCGGCGAGCCAGCCTTCGTTGTAGGGCGACCAGAGCTGGAACGCCTTGACGGTGCCGTCCTTGACGAAGTCACGCATCTCGCTGGGCAGGCCCAGACCGGTCACCGCGACCTTGTCGGCGATGCCGCGGCTCTGCACCACCTGAGCGGCGGCGGCGATGCCCACCGTGGTCGGCGCGATGACCCCCTTGAGGTTGGGATAGTTGGAGAGCAGCGCTTCCATCTCGGTCGTCGACTTCTCGGGCTGGTCGTCGCCGTAGACGGTCGCCACCAAGGTCATCTTGGCGTATTTCGGATCGTTCTTGAGCGTCTCGTTCATGCCCACGATCCACTTGTTCTGGTCCGGGGCTTCGGTCGTGGCCGAAAGGATGGCGATTTCGCCCTCATAGCCGATGAGCGAGCCGACCATCTCGACCTGGTCCTTGCCGACGATGTCGAAGTTGACCGGCAGGATGGTGGCGTCGCGGTGGCTTTCGTTACCGGTCAGGTCGCCGTTGACGGTGAGAACGAGAATGCCCTTCGAGCGGGCGTCGTCCAGCACCTGGTTGAGAGCATCCGGGCTGTTCGGGGCGATGGCGATCACGTCTACGCCGCGCTGGGTCTGCGCCTCGATGAACGGGATCTGCGAGGTGGCTTCGGCGGTGGCCGGAGCGACGAACTCGAACTCGCAACCGAGTTCCTTGCAAGCGTCTTCGAAGCCACCGGTGATCGAGTCGAAATAGGGGTTACCGGTGTTCTTGCCGATATAAACGATCTTGAGCGGGTCCTGCGCCATGGCGGCGGTGGCCGCGAAGGCAATGCCGGCTGCCAGGCCGAGGGCTAGAGCTTTCTTGAACACGTCTTTCCTCCTGTGTGGTGCCGGTCTTTGGCCGGCGGAATCCCCCGTCACCTTTGGGTGCGGGAATAGATGAGATTGGTGGCGATGATGGCGACGATGAGCAGGCTGCCGAGCACGACGAGTTGCACGGCCGGCAGGACGTTGGCGACGATCATGCCGGTCGAAACGATGACCAGCAGCCAGGCCGCGAGGAACGTGCCGAGGATGGTGCCGCGACCGCCGAAGATGTAGGTGCCGCCCAGCATGGCCATCAGCACCATCTGCAATTCGCCGCCGAGCGCCAGGTCATAGCGGACCGAGCCGAGGCGCGAGGCGGTCATGATTCCGGCGACGGCCGAAACGAAGCCGATCAGCAGGAACAGGCCGAACTTGGTGCGCGCGCTGCGGATGCCGGCGTGACGGGCGGCGATCTCGTTGGTGCCGATCTGATAGATATTGCGGCCAAAGATGGTGCCGCCGAGGACGATGCCGAGGACGATGGCGAGAACGATGAACAGGACCACCGGCAGCGGAATGCCAAGGATCATGATCTTGTCGACGCCAATGAACCACTCCGGCACGCGGATCGACTTGTCGCCGGCCAGCACCTGGGCGAGGCCGCGATAGAGGGTCAGCGTGCCGATGGTGACGATGATCGAGGGCAGCTGCAGGCGGATCACCATCACGGCATTGACAAGGCCCATGACGAGACCAGCCCCGAGCCCGACGACAATGGCGAGCGGCACTGGAATGCCGGAGGCCTGGGCCCAGGCGAAGATGCAGGCCGAGAGTGACATGTTGGCGGCGGGCGACAGGTCGATCTCACCGGCGATGATCACCATGGTGAGCACCAGCGCCACGATGGCCAGCTCGGAATAGAGGGTGAAGCTGCGGAGGATGTAGTTGATGTCGAGGAAGAACGGCGACAGCAGACTGCCCGCATAGATGCCGACGACCAGCAGGAGGAAGGTCATCGTTTCGGGACGGACCAGCAGCGTCTGCCAGCGCGGGCGGGCGGGAGCCGCATCCTGCACGGAGGCTCTCGCGGTCTGAGCGGTGTTCATGGTGTCACTCACGCCCGTGCCCTCTTGAGGCTGACGATGCCCTGCTGGCGGACCGATCGATCGATGATCAGCGCGATCAGGATCACGGCGCCGTAGATGGCCGCCTGCGAGGTGCCGGGGATGCCGAGCAGCGGCAGGGCCGCCGCGACGCAGCCGAGCAGCAGCACGCCGAGAACAGTACCGAGAACGGTGCCGACGCCGCCATTGATCGAGGCGCCGCCGATCACCACCGCGGCGATGACCTGGAACTCGAAGCCTGATCCGGTATTGCTGGGATTCACGAAGCCCCAGCGGCTGGCGTAGAGGATGCCGGCGAGCCCCGAGAGCGCGCCGGAAATGGCAAAGACCAGCAGCGTCACCTGCGTCACCTTGATGCCGCGCAGCGGCGCCGCCACCGGGTTGGAACCGAGGGCGAAGATCTGTCGGCCGACGCGGGTGTGCATCGCGAAGATGTAGGTCAGGAGCGCTACGCCGAAGGCGATGAAGATGATCCACGGAATGCCGAAGATCGGGGAGGTCTGCGACAGGGCCTTGAGTTCACCCGGGATCCACTGCCTGTCGATCTGTTTGGCGTTCGAGATGATGAAGGTGAGGCCGCGATAGAGGCTGAGCGTGCCGAGCGTCACGATGATCGCCGGCAGGCGGAACAGCGTCACCAGCACGCCATTGCCAAGGCCCAAGAGGGCGCCCACGGCGATCGAGAGCGGGATGCCGGTCCACCACGGCACGTCGAAGCCGTACCAGGTGGCGTCGAAGCGGTAGAGCATGCCGCTGACCATGGCGGAGACGCCCAGCATCGAGCCGATGGAAAGATCGACATGGCGGGCGACGATCACCAGCATCTGACCCATGGCGCCGATCATGATCAGCGGGGTCAGGAGCAGGATGATGCGCAACTGATCGAGGGTCAGGAACTGCGGCTTGACCGCACCGACGGCGAGACAGAAGAGCACGATCATCACGGCAATGCCGGCCTCGCGCCGGAGGAAGATGGTGCGGAGCAGGCTCATGCGGCCATTCCCTCGCGGAAGGTGCGCGGCACGGCGGCGCTCATGATCGCCTCCTGCGTCGCCTCGGCGCGCGGAATGTCGGCGGTGAGCCGGCCTTCCGACATCACCAGCACGCGATCGCAGAGGGCCAGCAGCTCGGGCAGCTCGGACGAGATCATCAGGATGGCGCGGCCGGAGGCGGCGAGTTCGCCGATCATGTCGTAGAACTCGGCCTTGACGCCGATGTCGATGCCGCGGGTCGGTTCGTCGAGGATCAGGATGCCCGGGTTGGTCAGCAGCCAGCGGGCCAGGATCGCTTTTTGCTGATTACCGCCGGACAGTTCGCCGATCGGCTGGCGCACCGAGGCGAGCCGGATCGACAGCTTCTTGACGGACTCCGTCGCCAGGGCCTTCTCCACGGCGCGGCGGATGAAGCCACCGGGCGCTATCTGCTTGGGCACGGCGGCGGTGATGTTCTGCTCGACCGAAAGCGAGCGGAAGATGCCGGCGACGGCGCGGTCTTCCGGCACGAAGGCCAGACCGAGGTCGATGGCCTGCGACGGGTCGGTGATGCTCACCGGCTTGCCGTCGACCGAAATGGTGCCGCTGGCGGCCGGTGCAACACCGAAAATGGCACGCGCCACATCGGTGCGGCCAGCGCCTACAAGGCCGCCTAGGCCGACGATTTCGCCCTTGCGGACTTCGAAGCTGATGTCGCTAAACACACCGGGCAACGTGAGGTTCTCGACCTTCAAGGCCACCGCGCCGATCTCGCTGCGGGTCTTGTGCATGTATTCCTTGAACGGGCGGCCGATCATCAGGCGGATGATGTCGGCGTCGGTGAGGTTGCCGATGCTGTCGGTGGTGATCTTGTTGCCGTCGCGGAAGATGGTGACGCGATCGCAGAGCGCCCGCACCTCTTCGAGCCGGTGCGAGATGAAGATGATGGTGCGACCCTCGTCGCGCAGCCGACGGGCGATGACAAAGAGCGTCTCGACTTCCTTGGGCGTCAGCGGCGCCGTCGGCTCGTCCATGATGATGAGCCGGCTGTCCGAGGCCAGCGCCCGAGCGATCTCGACCATCTGCTGGTCGGCGATGGAGAGGCCCCGCATCGGCCGGGTGACGTCGATCTTGACGCCGAGCAGGTCCATCAGCCGGTTGGCTTCCCGGGTCATCTCCGCCCAGGGGACGCGGCTGAACCAGCCGTCGCCGGCATCGCCGATGACGAGGTTCTCTGCCACCGACAGATCGGGAAAGGAGATCGGCTCCTGGTGGATCAGGGTGATGCCCAGCTTTTGCGCCGCGATCGGGTTTGTTACCTCCACCGGCGTGCCGTTGAGGCTGAGGGTACCGCGCGAAGGGCGATGCACGCCCGCGAGGATTTTGGCAAAGGTCGACTTGCCGGCGCCGTTCTCACCCAATAGCGCGTGGATCTCGCCCTTGAACAGGTCGAGATCCACGTCGCGCAGCACATCGATGCTGGCAAAATTCTTGCTGATACCGCGGGCCGAGATCAGCGGGACGGCGGCGTCGCTCATGCGGGCACCGGCGCATCGGGATGGATCAGGCCCTTTGCCTTGAGATCGGCCCAGAACTCTGCCGGGATCTTCACTTCAAGCGCCTTGACATTGGCCTGCACTTCGCTCGGCCTGGCGGCGCCCGGAATGGTCGCGACCACGGCGGGGTGGGCGAGCACGAACTGAAGTGCCGCCACCGGCATCACCACATTATGCGCCTTGCAGGCTGCCTCGATGCCCTGGACGCGCGCCTGCACTTCGGGCGGCGCCTTGCCATAGGCGTACTTGGCGCCGGCGCCGGAGCCGGTCACCAGGATGCCCGAAGCGAAGGGGGCACCGATGATCACCGAGACGCCGCGATCGACGCAGGTCTTCATGCCGCGGTTGAGGCTCTGCTGGTCGAGCAGCGTATAGGGCATGGCGACCAGGCAGAAATCGAGATCGACCTGGGTCGCGACCTCCTCAAGCGCCTGGTTGGTGTTGATGCCCATGCCATAAGCCTGGATATCGCCGGACTTCTTGAGTTCTTGCAGCGCCTTGACACCGGTTTCGCGCAGAGCCTTTTCGTGCCGCGCCTGGGCCTCTTCGCCGTGATAGGCGACGTCCATGTCGTGGATCACCAGCGCATCGACGGTGTCGAGCGCCATGCGCTGCAGCAGCTGCTCGTACGAGCGCATGATGCCATCATAGGAATAGTCGAAGTGGACCTCGAAGTTGAGGCCACCTGCCCAAGGTGCGCGATCGAAGGTCTTGGGGTCCTTCGGGCGATGCAGGGTGCGGCCGACTTTCGAGGTCACCAGGAACTGCTCGCGCGGCTTGGTGCGAAGGAAGCCACCGAGGCGATGCTCCGAAAGGCCGCGGCCGTACCAGGGGGCGGTGTCGTAGTAGCGCACGCCGGCATCCCAGGCGGCATTCAGCGTCGCCTGCGAGTCGGCTTCGTCGACCTTGCCGTAGAGCTCGCCGATATGCGCTGCACCAAAGCCGAAAACCGGCAGTTCCAACGACGTGCGGCCGACCCGGCGACGGGTGGATACAGAGACGCTCACAGCGATAGGCCTCCCTAAAGGCAAGATGGCGGAGTGGTCTCCGCTCTCGGTTCGGCGTGTAAGTTGTCAGACAAAAATTAGTTTGACAAGTTTTTCTGTTCTGGCCATTCCTGAGAGCGTGCGGAACCGTCAGCGCAAAGAATGACGGACTGTGCGAGGGAGTGTGCCGTGCCGAATTTTCCGATCATCGACACCCATCTGCACGTCTGGGACCAGACGCGGCTGAAATACTCGGCCTTCGAGGGCAGTCCGCTGTTCGGCCACCCGTACCACGTCGAGGACTACCAGAAGGCCTGCGGCGATCTCGACATCGAGGCCATGGTATTCCTCGAATGCTATGCGGATTTCTGGGACGGCGGCGGCCAGTACATCGATGAGATCAAGTTCGTCGAAGACGAGCAGAAGCGCGATCCGCGCATCAAGGCGATCATCCCGATGGCGCCACTCGAATGGGGCAAGAAGGTCCGCCCCATGCTCGAGGAGATGCGCGACAACCATCCCAGCGTGCGCGGCATCCGCCGCATCATGGAATTCGACAAGGACCCGCAGGCGCTCACCATGAGCGAGGGCTTCATCGAGGGCACGAACCTGCTCGCGGACTTCGGCTGGTCGTTCGACATCAACCCCAACTACACGCAGATGCATTTCATCCGCGAATGGGTAAAGCTCATCCACGGCGTGCCGATGATCCTCGATCACTGCGGCAAGCCCGGCATCAGGCACGGCAAGATCGAGCAGTTCCGCGAGGACATGAACGATCTCGCCAAGCACCCCAACATGTGGGTCAAGCTCTCGGACCTGCCGCCCTATGCGGGCCCGAACTGGACCGAAGAAGACTTGCGCCCCTATATCGAGGCGACGCTCGATGCCTTCGGGCCGGACCGCACTATCTATGCGGGCGACTATCCGATCCTGCTGCAGTCGACCAACCTGACGCAGTGGGTGCAGGTGCTCGACAATGCCTTCGCCGACCTCGGGCTGAGCGAGACCGAAACGCGGAAGATCTACCGGGACAACGCCATCGCCTTCTACCGGCTCAACCTCTGAGGGGTGCGGATGGCTGCGGGCGTGAGAGGGCGGGAGACGAAGGTGGCCGAACCGGCAGGCGAGAGCTTTGCCGGTCTCGCCGAGGCGCAGCGCGCACCGGACGGCTTCGGCGGCGCCACGCTGGAACGCCGCTCCATCGCCGAGCAAGTCGCCAACCGCATCATGGGCATGATCAAGTCGGGCAATCTGAAACCCGGCGACCGGCTGCCGACCGAGCAGCAAATGACCATCGCCTTCGGCATCTCCCGGCCGCCGTTGCGCGAAGCGCTCAAAGCGCTGACGCTGATGGGCGTGCTGGTGAGCCGCCAGGGCGGCCGCTACACCGTCACCGACCTTTCCCCAAGCCGGCTCGTCGCGCCCTTCAACTCGATCCTCGCAGTCGCCGACTACGACGTGCACCAGCAATTCGAGACGCGCACCGTGGTCGATCTCGAACTGGTGCGGCTCTGCTGCGAGCGCGCCTCCCCCGAACAGCGGCAGCGCATCCACAAGCTTGCTGTCGACGGCCGCGCCTTCCATGGCGACCCCGTCGCCTTCCGCCTGCTCGACATCGAATATCACCAGGCGATCAATGACGGCGCGCGCAACACCCTGCTCTCGGCACTGGCGCAGGTGCTCTACGATCTGGGGCTCGACGTGCGCCGCACTGCCAGCGAGATCCCCGGCGTCATCGACATCAGCGTGCGCCAGCACGTCGAGGTCGCCGACGCCATCCTCGCCCATGACGCACCCACCGCGGTCGCCGCCTATCGGCGGCACCTCGAACATGTGCGCGACACCACCATCCAGTCCATGGCCCTGGCCAACCGGCAGAAGTGAGACCGACAATGCCCGAGCGCATCGCCTTCCGCATGAACCTCTTTCCAGGCCAGGCGGCCGAATACGAGAAGCGGCACGACGAGATCTTCCCCGAGCTGACGCAGGCGCTGCGCGATGCCGGCGTCTCGGACTACACGATCTGGCTCGACCCCGAGGACAACCACCTCTTCGGGATCCTCACCCGCAGCGACGACCACACCATGGACAAGCTGCCCGACACCGAGATCATGAAGCGGTGGTGGAAGCACATGGCCGATATCATGGAGACCCATCCGGACAACGTGCCGGTGCAGGTGCCGCTCAAGCGCGTATTCTACCAGCCGTGAGTTCTGCCGTGAGCACCGCCTTCCGCATCAAGGACGTCCGCGTCTACACCATCAAGCCGAGCGAAAAGGCCGGCACCTATTTCAAGCCGGGCGAGAGCAAGCACTGGCTGGTCGATACGCTGATCTCCAACCCGATGTCGGGCTATCCGAAGTTTCGCGAAAAGCGGTCGAGCTGGGGCATCGGCGTGCTCGGCGCCATCGTGGTCGAGATCGAGACTGAGGATGGCATCGTCGGCGTCGCCACTGGTTCGGGCGGCGCGCCGGCGGCCTGGATGATCAAGCATCATTTCGCCCGCTTCCTCGTCGGCGAAGACGCGCGCAACACCAACATGATCTGGGACCAGCTCTACCGTTCCTCCCTGCCCTATGGGCGCAAGGGCTTGCCGATCATGGCGATCAGCTGCGTCGACCTGGCGCTCTGGGACCTCAACGGCAAAGTGCGCGGCGAGCCGGTCTACAACCTCATCGGTGGCCTCAGCCGCGACGAGATCACCTTCTACTGCACCACGCCCGAGCCGGCCGCCATCAAGGCGCTCGGCTTCTGGGGCGCCAAGGTGCCGCTGCCGCACAGCCATTTCGAAGGCGAGGACGGCCTGCGCAAGAATGTCGCGTGGCTCGCGGCGCACCGCGAGTCGGTCGGCCCCGACTATCCGCTGATGGTCGACTGCTACATGTCGCTGACGGCCGACTATGCGATCCGCCTCGCCAAGGCTGCCGAGCATCTCAACATCCACTGGTGGGAAGAGGTGCTGTCGCCGGAAGACAACGAGGGCTATCGGCAGATCAAGCGCGCCTGCCCATTCGTCAAGTGGACGACTGGCGAGCACGAATATACCCGCTATGGCCTGCGCCACCTCATCGAGGAGCGTAACCTCGACATCATCCAGCCCGACGTGATGTGGGTGGGCGGCATGACCGAGCTATTGAAAATCGCGGCGCATGCCTCGGCCTACGACATCCCCGTGGTGCCGCACGGCTCGGGGCCGTACTCCTACCAGTTCATCGCCAGCCAGACCGGGCCAGCCTTCTGCGAGTATGTGGCGGCGAGCCCCGACGGCAAAACCATCATGCCGGTCTTCGGCGATCTCTTCGAAGGCGAGCCGGTGCCGGTCAACGGCAAGCTCAAGCCCTCCTCGGCGCCGGGCTTCGGAATGACCCTCGCCGACCGGAACGTCCTGGCCGAAGTCGCCTGACGGACGCGCCGCAGGCACTTGATTCAAGTCAAGGCCGGCGGCATCGCGGAGTCGCAAGTTCCCGTCGTCTCTGGATGACGGGAGCATTCGATGGAACGCATACAGATCACGCAGCACACCTCGCTCGGCGCCCTCTGGTTCGCCGGCTGGCTGTTCTCTATCGGCTATCTGAAGCTGGACTTCTGGATGGGCCTCCTCGGCCTCATCGTCTGGCCCTACTTCCTCGGCTCCCACTTCACCCCGGCCTAAGGAGGTTCGCATGGCCTATGATTTTCACGGCAAGGTAGCCATCGTCACCGGCGCCGCATCCGGCATCGGCGCCGCCATTGCAGTGGCGTTGGCGCGTGACGGTGCCCGCGTCCTGCTTGCCGATCTCGATATTGCCGGCGCCGAACGCGTGGCAGACGGCATCCACACCGCGGGCGGCAAGGCTACTGCCATCGAGGTCAATGTCGGCGATGCGCTCGAAGTCGAGGCGATGGTGGAGACTGCCAAGCGGACCTATGGCGGCCTGCATCTCGCGGTCAACAATGCGGGCATCGGCGGACCATCGGCGCCCACCGGCGCCTATCCCCTCGAGGGCTGGCAGAAGGTGATCGACGTCAACCTCAACAGCGTCTTCTACGGCCTGCGCTACGAGATCCCGGCTATCCTCGCCTCGGGCGGCGGCGCCATCGTCAACATGGCCTCGATCCTCGGCTCGGTCGGTTTCGCCAACGCGCCGGCCTATGTGGCCGCCAAGCACGGTGTGGTTGGCCTCACCAAAGTGGCGGCAATGGAATATGCCAAGCACGGAATCCGCATCAATTCGATCGGCCCGGGTTTTATCGATACGCCCCTGCTGTCGAAGAACCTCGACGAAGCCACGCTCGGCTACGTTCGCGGACTGCACCCGGTCGGCCGGCTTGGAACGTCCGAGGAAGTCGCGGCACTGACCAGCTTCCTCCTCTCGGACGAAGCCTCGTTCATCACCGGCAGCTACCACCTCGTCGATGGCGGCTACGTCGCCCAGTGACCATGGGCGCACGTCGCCCGCTCAACCTTGGAGGTAACTATGCGAATTCCATCCGGACTACTCGCGTTGCTTCTCTTGATCCCCGGCGCGAGCCTGGCGGACGAAGCACGGCTGGCCTTCGGCGGCGATCAATATGTCGCCGGCCAGGCGGCCAGCGTCACCGAAGCCGCGACGCACGACGCGTTCGCGGCGGGCTTTGACGTGTCGCTCAAGGCTCCGGTGACAGGCAACGCGCATCTGGGCGGCTTCAACGTCGCCAGCGAGGCAGCGATCTCCGGCGATCTCTATGCCGGCGGCCAGGCCATAAATGTCTCCGCCCCGGTCGGCGGCGACGTCACCGCCTTCGGCAACAGCATCGCCATCCGAACGCAGGCGACGGTGGGCAACAATGTCCGGCTCGCCGGCGCAACGGTGACGCTCTCGGCGCCCATCGGCGGTTCGGCGCTGGTCACGGCTCAGACGCTGACGCTCGATAGCGAGATTACCGGCGACCTCAACTTTTTCGGGGAGAACCTGGTGTTCGGTCCGGCTGCCAAGGTTGCCGGCAAGGTCCTCATCCAGGCGCCGCGTGAAATAGCGGTGCCGGCCACGGTTGCCGCCGCCGACCGGGTCAGCTTTACGCAGCTCGTGTCACCCGACTATGCCGGCGAGGCCGGCAAGACGGCCGAGCATGTGGTCAGAAGCATCTGGCCCGCGGTCTGGGCGACCGGCATCTGGTGGCTGCTGCTCTGCGTTGTCGGCGTGCTCTTCATCACCCTGGCGTCGCGGATGGTCGCGAGTCTCGAAACGGCGACCGAAACCCGCCCGCTCCGCAAGTTCGGTCTTGGCATCCTCGTCTTCGCCGCCGTCATTGGGCTGGTGCCGGTATTTGCGATGACAGTGGTCGGGCTCTTCCTGCTGCCATTCGTCATGATCTTCGTGTTTGTCGCCTGGACGCTGGCTTACCTGACGGGGACCTATCTGGTCGGCAGCAAGGTGGCGCGGGCCATCACCAAGATCGACAGCAATCTCAAGCGGATCGCCGTTCTGGTGGCTGCCGTCATCATTGCCGGATTTATCGGCATGGTACCCGTGCTCGGCTGGCTGGTGACGCTCATCCTGCTCGCTTTCGGCTTCGGCGCCTTCGGTGTCCTGGCTCTCGGCCGCTGGGGCCGCGACGACAAACTCCAGCCGGTTCCGGCAGCCCTGCCGGAGACTGTCTGAGGTGAGGAGGTCCAGATGCCCCTTAACCGCGAGTGGCACCTGATACACCGAATGCCGCCCAATGCGACGATGCAGGAGCGGATCGACTGGCATCTCGCGCACGCCGCCAATTGCGGTTGCCGCGAGATCCCGGAAGAGGTGCGCAAGGAGATCGAAGCGCGCGGCCTCGTGGTGCCCACACCGCGAAGCTTGAAATAACCACACGGGTTGCCGGGGCGGGCAAAAAACATTACGCCGCGCTGTGACCACTGGGAGCAGCGCGGTGAAAGTCGAAGCGAAGGGCCTGGCTTTCGGCGCCACCGGTGTGGTGTTGCTCTGCTGCATGGATGCAGTGGTACGGGCGCTGGGCGCCGAACTCACCACGTTCCAGATCGTCTTCGCGCGCATGTTCGGCGCAGCGCTGTGGCTTTCGATCTGGATTGCCGCGACGCGCGGGGAGTGGCCCAAACGCGCGCGCGTGCCGCGCCACCTTCTCCGTGGCGCCATGCTGATGGTCACGGCATCGCTGTTCTTCTATGCGGCGAGCCACCTGCCCCTGGCGGTCTACACTGCCCTCGCCATGACCGCGCCGGTCTATATCACGGTGCTGGCGGCGATCCTCTTTCGCGAGCCGATCAGCGCCCTCGGCATCGTCGCGCTTGCCATAGGAATGCTGGGATCGGCCGTGATCATTTTCGGCGGCACCACCGTCGTCCTCAATGGCGCCAGCGATGTGTTCGCCTGGGGCGCCGCGATCCTGGCGCCGGTGGCCTACGCCTTCACCATGGTGGTGATGAAGCATCACTCGGGGGACGAGAGCGCCGCCGCGATGACGCTGGGGCAGTCACTGGCCGCAGCCGCCATCGTCTTGCCCTTTGCGCTCAGTGACATTCCGGCGCTGACGCCGACACTTAGTTGGCAGATACCGCTGGTCGGCTTCCTCGGCGCGGCCGGTTTCCTGTTCTTCATCAATGGATTGCAGCGGCTGCCGGTCTCGGTCTTTGCCGTCCTCGACTACACGGCGCTGATCTGGGCGAGCCTGCTCGGCTTTGTCTTCTACAGCGAAGTGCCGGGTCCGCAGCTCTGGGTCGGCGGCGCGCTGGTCATTCTAGCGTGTATTCTCAGCGCCCGGGCCATGCCGAAATCGGCGCCGGCGCCTGTGACACCAGCAGCAGTGGATTAGGCCGCTTTCGGCGTGAACGTCAGCGACACGCCATTCATGCAGTAGCGCAGGCCGGTGGGCGGCGGGCCATCGTCGAAGACATGGCCCAGGTGACCGCCGCAGCGGCGGCAATGCACTTCGGTGCGGCCATAGCCGAGCTTGTAGTCGGTGCTTTCACCCACGGCATTGTCCAGCGGCTGATAGAAGCTCGGCCAACCGGTGCCGCTATCGAACTTGGTCGCTGCATCAAAGAGCGGCAGGTCGCAGCCCTTGCACGAGAAGATGCCCGCGCGATGCTCGTCGTTGAGCGGCGAACTGAAGGGATACTCCGTGTCCTCGTGCCGCAGAACGCGATAGCTGGCGTCGTCGAGCTGCGCCTTCCATTCCTCATCGGTCTTGGTGACCTCGAAGGTGCCTTCGACGGCGCGGGCATCAGACGGCATCTGGCGGAAGATCATGCTGGCCGCGCCGATGGCGGCGAGGGCCGTTCCACCCAGGAGCAGGTTGCGGCGGCTGATCGACATGGCGGCTCTCCGGAAATGGAAGAACCCCGCACCTTGGGCAAGTGGGGTGGGTGCGGGGCAGATGCGCAGGAATTTACCGTTTGGGCCGGCGGCCTGCACGTCAACAGTTCGTGTCCCGCCACACGGGGTGGCGGGACACGGGAGTCTTGCTGCCGGTTACGACTTCGGCAGCAGAACTGCGTCGATGACGTGGATCACGCCGTTCGACTGGATCACGTCGGCGATGGTCACGTTGGCGACGCCGCCGTTTTCGTCGGTGATGGTAACCTTGCCGTCAGCGGCCTTGAGGGTCAGCACGCAACCGCCAACGGTCTCGACCTTGTGCTCGCCGCCATCATCGGCGACCATCTTGGCGATGTCGGTGGAGAGTGCCTTGGCCGGGATCACATGGCAGGTCAGGATCTTGGTCAGTTGATCCTTGTTCTCGGGCTTGAGGAGCGTGTCGACGGTGCCGGCCGGCAGGGCGTCGAAGGCAGCGTTGACGGGAGCCAGCACGGTGAACGGGCCTTCGCCCTTCAGCGTGTCCACGAGGCCGGCAGCCTGCACGGCAGCGACCAGCGTGGTGTGATCGGGCGAGGTCACGGCGTTGTCGATGATGTCCTTGTTCTCGTACATCGGCATGCCGCCCACCATCGGGTTCTCGGCATAAGCCGCACCCGAGATCGAGACGAGCGAAAGGGTGGCGGCGACCGCAAGGGCGCGCAGGGAGATCTTCATTTTGTTGTTTTCCTTCCTTTGTGTCCGCGTCATCGCATTGGACGGTCGGAGTTACGGAAGGCTCGATCGGCGAGTTTCAGTTTTTGCGATCACGAAAGATTTGGGCCGGAGCTGATCACGAATAGAGCGCGCGGCGAAACTTTCGAACCGCGGGGGCCGTATCCGCGTCCCTCCCATGCACAGGACAACGCCGCGTAGGCGCGATCCAGGAAGACCTGGATGCGCGCCTATCGGAGAGCAGCATAACGGGGGAAGGGAGAACCCTAGATCGGCGTCGCCGTACCAACAGCGACGATCGGACCCTGGGCGACGCCGGTGGGCGAGCCGCCCTTCTGCTCGAGCGTGACGGCGAGCACGGTGCCTTCGCCGATCTTGGCCTTGGCAGAGGCATCGAGTGGTATCTCGACGCGCTGATCGACGGGGATCACGCCCATCGACACTGCCGGCTCCTCGCCCTTGATGTACCAGAGCTCGAAATCCTTGCCGGGAATCGCCTGGCCCTGCAGGCCGATGAGCCGCACCGCCTGCGTTCCGGTGTCATAGAAGGCGACGAACTCGACGCCCGAGCCTTCATTCGCCTGCAGCGCGGCGACGAGCTGGGTGGCGGCCGTCTGCGCGTCGAAGCGCGGCTGCATGATGTTCATGCCGATGGCGACGATCGCCACGGCAGCGGCGGCACCGGCGAGGCCACGCCAGAGCGGCAGCGAGTTCCACCAGCCGCCCGCCGCTGTGGTCGAACCGAACAGGCGGCTCTCGATACGTGGCAGCACACCGGCCGGTGCCGGCGTCTCGGCAAATTCATTGTCCAGCGTCGCCAGACGCGCGCGCCAGAACTTCAGGTCCGCCGCCAAGGCCGGTTCGGTGGCGATACGGCGCGCGACAGCCGCGCGCTCCCCGCCTTCGAGCAGGTCGAGCGCGTATTCGGCGACCAGCACCTGGTCGTCTTCCGATCCGCCATGTTCGCTCGTCTGGCTCATGCCGACAGACACTCTCTCAGTTTGATCAGACTCCGGCGCAGCCAGGTCCGCATTGTATTGAGCGGTACGTTGTGGCGCGCCGCCAGTTCCTCATAGCTGAAGCCATCGAGATAGGCTCCACGCACCGCATCCGCCTTGGGCGCCTCGAGTTCGTCGAGGCACCCGTCGATCCGGGTGCGCTCGCCGCTGTCGACGGCGGCCTGTTCCGGGGTCGGCCCGGCATCGGCCACGTCGAGCGCGGCGTCGATGTCGTCCGATACCGGCTTGCGCGCCCGGAGAATGTCGAGTGCATGGTTGCGGGCGACCGCCACCAGCCAGGAGATCGGGCTATAGCCGCCAGCGACATAGCGGTCGGCTCGTTGCCAGATCTTGACATAAACCTCCTGGAGCGCCTCTTCGGCTTCAGCACGGTCCCTCAAGATACGCAGGCTCACTCCGAAGAGTTTCGCACTAGTGCGCTGGTATAGATCACGAAAGGCCCGTCGGTCGCGCAAGGCGCAGCGGGCGATGAGATCGGCGATTTCCGCGCTCTGGTTAGGTGCCATGAACTAGTGATATCCGCAGGCCATTGCCCTGCCTACCCCCAAGCGAAAGACTTGAACCGCTTTCCCTATTCCGTCCCGCGCCGCAAAAACTCCACCTTTGATCGGTTGAAGCCTTGGGCCCCGCGCAAAACCGCTTCCGACTCTGGCGCGATGCGTTGTAGGACAGGGACCACAATGAGCACTCGCGCAATGCCCGACATCGAATCCTTTACCCGCGACGCCGCCGTGCTGTCGCAGGCCCTGCCTTATATGCAGCGCTACGAGGGCAAGACCGTCGTAGTGAAGTATGGCGGGCACGCCATGGGTGATCCCTCCGCGCAGCAGAACTTTGCGCGCGATATCGCGCTCTTGAAGCAGAGCAAGGTCAACCCGATCGTCGTGCATGGCGGCGGGCCGCAGATCAAGACCATGCTCGAAAAGATGGGGATCGAGAGCCGTTTCGAAGGCGGTCTCCGCGTTACCGACGCCCGGACGATGGAAATCGTCGAGATGGTGCTCGCCGGCTCGATCAACAAGGAAATCGTCGCCACCATCAACGCCGAGGGCGAGTGGGCCATCGGGCTCTGCGGCAAGGACGGCAACATGGTCTTTGCCAAGAAGGCCACCAAGATGTGGAAGGATCCGGGCTCCAGCATCGAACGCGAGCTCGACCTGGGCTTTGTAGGCGAACCGGTCGAAGTCGACCGCACCCTGCTCGACCTCCTCGCCCGTTCCGAAATGATCCCGGTGATCGCGCCCGTGGCCCCTGGCCGCGACGGCGCCACCTACAATATCAACGCCGACACCTTCGCCGGCGCCATTGCCGGCTCGCTCGGCGCCAAGCGCCTGCTTTTCCTCACCGACGTCGATGGCGTGCTGGACGGCAACAAGCAGTTGATCCCCGAGCTCACCATGCGGGACGCCCGGGCGCTGATCGCCGACGGCACGATCTCGGGCGGCATGATCCCGAAGGTCGAAACCTGCCTTGAAGCCCTGGAAAACGGCGTCGAAGGCGTCGTCATCCTCAACGGCAAGACCCCGCACGTGGTGCTGGTCGAACTGTTCACCGCCCATGGCGCCGGTACGCTGATCGTGCGGTAGGGCGCACCAGGTTTGGAATGCGAAAGGGCGGCTCAATGCCGCCCTTTGTTTATGGCTTGGTCCGCGGCCACTCTATCGGCGAGGAGGCGACCCTTACCGTCCGGCGACGTGAGCCGCGACTAAGGCCACATCCGTCTTTGGCGCATTTGCGGCAATGGCCTGCCCGAAGGCAAAGATGACGACGGCAGTGGCGAGGAAGGTGGTGATGAGGTTCATGGGAGGGCTCCGAAGTTCGACGCCCTTCCCTCTCATCGGGCTCGGACCAGACTATGATCGCAGCGCCCTGATCGATTGCATTTGCACGGCTTTCGAAACGTTTGGTTAGCCGGGAGTTAACCGGCAGCCGCTGGCAGAAGGGCGCCCCACGGCGCCCCTCTTTCCGTCCTACGCTTCCACCGCCGCCGGCTGCATCGGCGCGGGTGCCTGGGGTCGCGACTTGAGCAGCGGAACCATCAGCGCCACCACGGCAAAGGCGGCGATCTGGTACCAGGTGGCGTTGGTGGCAGCGTTGACGAAGCCGGCTTGCATGCTGGCGGCGCCGCCTCGCTCGAGCGTCGAGAAGAAGATCTCGCCCACCAGCGCCACGCCCAGGGCACCGCCGACCTGCTGGAAGGCCTGGAGGGATCCCGAGGCGGAGCCGGCATCCTTGTGCGGCACGCCCTGCAGGATGGTCTGGAACAGAGCCGAGATCGCCGTACTCATGCCGAGGCCGCCAATCAGCAGGCCGGGCACGAAGGCCCAGGCGTCCACGGTCTCGCCGATGCCGGTGATCACCATGTGGATCATCACCATGCCGATGGCCAGCAGCACAGCGCCGGCGAAGAGACGGCGCGACAGCCACTTGTTGGCCATCCGCCCGTTGATCTGCGATGCCACCAGCACACCGACCGGGAAGGCGACCGTGGCGAGGCCGGAGTCGAGCGGAGTAAAGCCGAACCCGGTCTGGAAGAAGATGGCGAGCACCATGAACAAGCCGGGCACGCCGGAGAAGAACACCAGCGTCATCAGCGTACCAACGGCGAAGTTGCGGTTGGCGAGCAGCGCCACCGGCAGCAGTTCGGAGAGGCCCTGCTTCTCGCGGCGGCGCTCCCAGAAGTAGAAGGCGACAAGCCCGAGGATACCGGCGGCGATCAAGCCGAAAGCCCATGTCGGCCAGCCGTAGACGCGGCCTTCGACCAGCGGAAAGACGATGGCGAGGATGGAGGCGCCGAAGATGGCGATGCCGACGAAATCGTTCTTGAGGCCGGGATGCGGCGGCACCTTGGGCACGTAGCGCATGGCAGCGACCACAGCGATGATGCCGAGGGGGATGTTGATGAGGAAGATCGGACGCCAGTCGAGGCCCCATAGATCGGCCGAAATCAGCAGCCCGCCGGCCATCGGGCCGGCGACCGAGGCTAGGCCGGCGGTCAGTCCGAAGAACGAGAAGGCGAAGCCACGCTCCTTGGGCGGGAACATCACCGTGGCGATCGACAGAACCTGCGGCGTCATCATGGCGCCGGCAATGCCCTGCAGTACGCGGGCGCCGATCAGCGTCTCGATGGTGGGGGCGACGCCGCAGAGCAGCGAGCCGATGGTGAAGGCCATAACGCCCCAGAGGAACATCTTGCGCCGGCCGAGAATGTCGCCGAGGCGGCCGAAAGGCAGCAGGAAGAGCGCAAAAGCCAGCACATAGCTCGCCACCACCCATTCGATCTGGCTCGAATTGGCGCCGAGATCGGCCTGCATCACCGGCAGCGCGACGTTCACGATGGTGACGTCGATCATGTTCATGAAGCTGGCGAGCAGGAGGAAGAAGAGCGCGGGCCAGCGGCGCGGATCGGGCGGGCTGGCCGCCTGTAAGTCTGGTTGGTTCATTTGCTTGCGTCCTGTGACGGATTGCGGACCGCGCGCAACAGCTCGGCGCGCAGGGGTTTGAAATTCTCGATGGTGGCCGCCGGTGAGCGGGAAAAGCCGATCATGGCGCCAATGACCATCTGGGCAGCGGGCGCCGGATCGAGATCGGGGCGGAAGTCGCCGGCCTTGACGCCGCGGGCCAGGAGATCGGCGACGATCTCCTTCCACTTGCCCATAAGCGGGAACATGCCGGCCTTGATCTCGGGATCGCGGCGGGCGCGCTCGAGCAGTTCCGACATGGCGGTGAGCAGGTAGTTCTTCTCGCCGAGCAGTTCCTCGAAGTCGTCGAACTCCAGTTCGAGCTGTGCGGCGGGCGAGAGGCCATCACGCGGGCGGGCCACCGACTGGGCCACGAACTCGGCCCGCAGGGCGGCGGCGACGAGGCCGAAGAGTGCCTCCTTGCTGGGCACGTGATAGTGCAGCGTGGCGATGTTGATGCCGACGCGGTCGGCGATATCGCGGGTGCGCAGGCCCTCAACGCCCTTTTCGACGATGAGGTCGCGTGCCGCCTGGGCGATCGCGGCACGGCGATCGGCCGATGATTCACGCCGGTTGGGCGCTCCGGCAAGCATCGATGTCTCGGCCATGGACAGCTCCTTTGGACGCGGCCGTATAGCGCGACGCAATGTCTCAATCAAGTGATTGATTATGAGGCCTGTGCATGGCTGTGTTGCTGCGGCGTCGATGGACCAGCCGGATCGCCGGTGGGAAGCTCATCCCCTAAGCCGGCTGGCTGGAGGGTCGGATGACCGTGTCTGCAAAGGACGTACTGATCGTCGTCGACGTGCAGGTGGATTTCGTCAGCGGCAGTCTCGCCGTCCCGGGCGGCGACGTCGTGATCGCGCCGATCAACCGGCTGGCGAAAGAGTTCGCGCATGTGATCGTCACCACGGATTGGCATCCGGCCGATCACATCTCGTTCGTCGAAAACCACCCGGGGCGGAGCGTCGGCGATACAGTTCCGACCAGCTACGGCACGCAGGTTCTGCACGTGGCCCACTGCGTGCAGGGCACGCCCGGCGCCGAGCTCGATGCGCGGCTCGACCTCACCAAGGCCGAACTCACCTTCCGCAAGGGCTACAATCGCGACGTCGAGTCCTACGGGGCCTTCTACGACGGCGCGGGCACGGCGACGGGTTTGGGCGCTTACCTCATGGCCCGCGGCTTCGAGCGCGTTTTCTGCGCCGGACTCGCCCGCTATGTCTGCGTGCTCAACACGGCGCTGGGCGCTGCCAGGGATGGCTTCGAGACCTACATCGTCACCGATGCCAGTGCCGGCGACTACGATGTCGAAGCCAACAACCGCCGGTTGGCCGAGGCTGGCGTGCGCTGGACCACCTCGGACGAGGTGCTGGGGCGTAGGGCAGCCTAGACCACTTTGTAGAAGAAGGCGCAGTCGGCAACATGCGTGCCGTCGGCACTCATCGCGTAGCCGGGAACGACACCGAACCGGGTCCAGCCGAGCCGCTCGTACAACCGGTCGCCGGAACTCCCCGCCTCGGTGTCCAGCACCAGCAGGGTGTGGCCTCGGGATCGGGCTTCGGCTTCCGCCGCCCGCATCAGGGCCGCGCCAAAACCGCGCCGGCGGGCAGAGGAATGCACCAGCAGCTTGCCGATATCGCCGCGATGCGCCTGGTTCTCTTGACCCGGGAAGATCAGTTGCACCGAACCCACTACCCTGCCCGCTTCCTCGGCAACGAGGATGACGCGCTCGCCGCGGGCGTGGCTTTGCAGCGCGCCCGTCCACCAGTTCGCCGCCTTCTCCCGCGTCATCGGCCAGACGAAATTGACCGACGCGCCGCTTTCCACGGCATCGATGAGGAGGTCGATCAAAGTCTCCCAGCAGGCCTCGGCTTCAGCAGGCGAAAGAACGCGGATGGCGTGGGTCATGCGGCGGACTCGGTGGTGAGGATGACGGCGTAGCGGGCGGGCTCGCGGCCGGGATTGCGGAAGGTGATGCCTTCATTGGGCGACATATGCAGGCAATCGCCAGGCGCGAGACGGTAGGTGCCGGTGGGCAGGGTGATCTCGATCTCGCCAGCCAGGAGCCAGACGTGCTGCTCGATGACGCGGTAGCGCGACTTCTCCAGCGTCACTTCGGCCCCGGCCGGGAAATCCACTTGGACGACATGCACCTTCGAGCCGGTACCAGCCGGCGAGATGTCCCGGCGGGTATAGCCGGAGACCGGATCGGTCCATTGCGGCTGCTCCTCGCGCCGCAGCAGCGGCGATGCCGCGTCGCGGGAGAACAACTGCGACAGCGTCATGCCCAGCCCGCCGCAGAGCTTATCGAGGATGGCCGCACTGGCATTCACCTCGCCCCGCTCCACCCGCGAAATCATCGCCCGTGATACGCCGGTTCGTGCCGCCAGCTCATCGAGCTTCAGCGCTAAGGTGCCGCGGCGCTGCGCAAGTCGCGCGCCAATGCTATGTGGATTGGATTCCATCTTAGTAGAATGCGTTCTACTCGATGACGAGTCAAGCTGCACTTGCCATCGCCACATTCCCGCGCCATATAGCGCTCGGGAGGTTGGCGCGGACGTGTTCCTCGCCAACCGGGTCAGGTCCGGAAGGAAGCAGCCCCAACGAGACCTTCACGGGTCGTTGCCAGCCTCCTACTTCCCCACATCCTTATTGCCGCCGTGCCGCTTTAGCGGCATCAGCTTTTGCGGTCTGTGCCAAGGCTCGCTATACCCTCACCATGGCTGACGAGACTCCCGACGAGATTGGAC
>JAEZKB010000265.1 GCA_023415605.1 Pseudomonadota bacterium | reverse complement strand
CCATCACGTCCATCATGCGGGCAGCGAGATCCGGGTCGGTGGGCTTGACCCAGATGGTCCAGATCCGGTCGCTGATAGTCTTGGCGGTGGCTTCGTCGGGCGCGTCGTGGAGCTGGACGAAGAGCTGATCGAGGAGCTTGTCGGTGGCTTCGTCGGCCTGGACGGGAACGGCGAGGACGACAACCATCAGCAACGCCAGAAGGGCGCGGAGCGGACTACGGACGATGGCGCTGACCATAACTTGGACCGCAGGCATGATGGCGGGAGTGTTCACCCGCCACCGGCTGAATTCAAGTGAGCTTTTCGTGACCTGCAGCTTTGGCGGCCTTGGCGGCAGCCATGGCGTCGCTGCGGGCGAGCATGACCTGCACGGCGGCGTCATTGGCGGCCTTGGCGGCAGCGGCTTCCGCTTCCCACCGGGCCTTGAGGGCTTGGCCGCGCTCGCCCATCAGCGGGATGGCGACGAGCAGCATGATGCGCTTCCAGTAATGGACGAGCAGGAACGCGATGGTGAGCACGATGGCGCCGACGACGATCACCAATTCGAGGCTCAGGCCGATCGAATCCAGCCAGGCGGTGAGCAGCATGCCAGGAAGGATATGGGCAGCAGCCCAGACGAAGGCAGAAATCACGTTGATGATGGTGAAATAGCGGTAGGACATGCCCATCATACCGGCGACGCCGGGGATGGTGGCCTTTACGCCGGTGATGAAGCGGCCGATGAAGATGGCCTTGCCACCATGGCGCTGGAAGAAAAGCTCACCCTGGGCGATGAGCCCGAGATGGTTCTTGAACGGCCAGACCGTTCGGATGCGGTCCTTGAGCAGCCAGCCGACGAAATAGGAAATGGCGTCGCCGATGATGGCGCCGAGGGTGGCAGCAAAGAAGATTGGCCAGAAGGGCAGGCCGCCCTGGGCGATGATGCCGCCAGTCAGCAGCAATATCGGCAGCGAGGGTACCAGGAGGCCGAGGATGAACACCGCTTCGCCGATGCACACCAGGAAGATGAACAGCATCGCCAGCCAGAAATTGGCAGAAATGCTGACGAGCACCGCCTCGAGATAGGCGGAGATATCGTGGAGAAATTCCATGCGGCGATTGTACCCCTAATGCAACCCCTAGCCCCTCAGGCCATGGATAAGTGGATTTGCGCGCCCTGCAAGGCGGAACTTTGTCACATGGTCGGCTATATCATCTAGGCAAGCGTGGATGAACGAAAGCTGAGTTGATTGACATTGGCGTGATCTGGAGCGATGCCACTGCGCAGGAGTCCTCCCAGATGCCACTGCCTATCCATCACATGATCGCTTCCGGTCCGCGGCCGGTCGCCCCTTTCTCGCATGCCGTCGAGGCCGATGGCTGGGTGTTCGTCACCGGTCAGATGCCTACCAACCCCAGCGCGCCCGACGCGCCGCTCCCGGCCGGCATAGAGGCGCAGACGCAGCGGGTGATCGACAATCTCAAGATCGTGCTGGGCGGCATCGGGCTCGGGCTCGAGCATGTCACCATGGCACGCATCTATCTCACGACGTTCGACCGCGACTATGCGAAGATGAACGAGGTCTGGGTGCGCAACTTCGAGGCGGGCAAGTTGCCGGCACGAACGACGATCGGCGTCACCGGCCTTGCCGTCGGGGCCCTGGTCGAGATCGATCTCGTCGCACGCCGGCCCTAAAGCAGCAGGCCAATAGCCGCGGAGGCAACGACCACCAGCCAGGGGGGTAGTTTAAGGATAGCCAGCAGGGCGAACGCGGCGAGCGCCCATGCAAAGTCGAGCGGGGTTGCCACGGCCGAGGTGAAGATCGGGTCGTAAAGAGCCGCGAGCAGCAGACCGACGACAGCGGCGTTGGCCATATCGAGGGCGCGGCGCAGGCGGACGACGCTGCGCAATTGCTGCCAGAGCGGCAGGGCCCCGAAGACCAGCAGAAAGCTCGGCAGGTAGATAGCGAGGAGTGCCAGCGTGCCGCCCCAGAGGCCATTGGGCGGAGCTTTCAACATGGCACCGGCATAGGCGGCGAACGAGAATAGCGGACCGGGTACCGCTTGCGCCGCGGCATATCCGGCGAGGAAAAGGTCGCGGTCGATAAGGCTTGGCTGCACCAGTTCTGCTTCGAGCAGTGGCAGCACAACGTGTCCCCCGCCGAAGACCAGCGACCCGGTGCGGTAGAATTTTTCGATCAACACCAGCGTCGTATCCCCGGTCAGCGCCAACAGTGGCAAGCCCACCAGCAGCACGAAGAACAGGCCCAGCCAGGGCAGGCTGCGGACCGAGAGGTCGAGTCTTGCACTTCGTTCCGCGGGAAGCAGCGCGCCGGCGAGACCGGCCGTCGCCAGAACCACGATCTGAACGATCGGCGATGGGATAGCGAGCACGGCGATGCCGGCGGCAAGGGCGATCAGTTGACGTGGCCGGTCGGGCGTCAACGACTTGGCCATAGCCCAGACCGCCTGCGCCACCACAGCCAACGCTGCGATCTTGAGGCCGTGCAGAGCGCCCCCGACCGCCGCAACGTTGATGGCGGTGATACCCCAGGCGAAGGCGAGGAGGAGCACCACCGAGGGCAGGGTGAAGGCGACGAAGGCGGCGACAGCGCCGGGGTAACCGGCGCGCAGCTTGCCGATGGCGATGCCGACCTGACTCGAAGCGGGGCCGGGCAGGAACTGGCAGAGTGCCACGATATCGGCATACGCCTCGTCGCCCAGCCATTTGCGCCGGGTGACGAACGCTTCGCGGAAGTAGCCGAGATGGGCCACCGGGCCCCCGAAGCTCGTGAGCCCGAGAACCAGGAAGGCGAGGAACACCTCGCCGACCGTGCCGCGCTTTTCCATATCGTCCATCGCACCCCCGAAGGGAGGAGCGGTGGCCTATCGTGGCGTCACAATCAAGCTACTGGGTCACCTTCGCGGTGCGACCATAGACCAGCAACATGACGATGATGACGAGGCCATAAATGATCTGGCGGCCGGCTTCGGGCATCTGGGCAATCGATAGCACGGAGTTGAGCAGCACGATGAGAATGACGCCGACCAGCGTGCCGATGAAGCGGCCGCGGCCGCCCAGAATATTGGTGCCGCCGATGACCACTGCGGCAATGGCGGGGAGCAGGTAGGCGTTGCCCATGCCTTGGTAGGCCTTGTTGGAATAGCCGGCGAGCAGCATGCCGGCCGAGGCGGCGCAGAGTCCGGAGATCACAAAGGCGCCGACGATGACCCAGCGGGTCCGGATGCCGGAGAGATAAGCGGCGGCTTCGCGGTTGCCCGTCGCATAGATCGCTTTGCCGAAGGCGGTGCGCGAAAGGATCGCCGCGATGACGATCGAGAAGGCGGCCCAGACGAAGACGGCAACCGGTACGCCGAGGATCTTGTCGGCCGCGAGATAGCGCATCAGGTCCGTGGCCGTGTCCTGCGGGGCAAAGCCGCCGGTATGGGCGACCATCAGCCCGCGCATGACAGAGTCGACACCGAGGGTGAAGATCATCGAGGGAATCCGGAGGTAGGCGACGCCGAACCCGTTGACGAGGCCGATGATGAGACCAATGGCGAGGCCCGTGGGGATAGCACCTGGACCGCCGATAGTGGTCGCCATCATCGCGGCGGCGGTCATGGTCCATGGCACAGACAGGTCGATGTGTCCCAGGAGGATCACCGTCATCATGCCGCAGGCGACGATGCCGAGGAACGCGCCGGTCTGGAGCTGAGTCAGCAGGTAGTTCGGCGTCAGCAGTGGCGCCGTGCCCAGCGTCGAGAGGGTGTAGGCGGTGCCTGCGGCGAGGATCACCAGCACGAAGCCCGCGGCGATGACGATCGGCAGATCTTCGGACTTCAGGCGGGGAAGGGTGAGTTCATTGGCCATGTCATTACCTGAAGAGTTCGAGACGGTTCTTCACGCGCAGCGCCCGGACGGCACCGAGGCTGACGGCGAGCAGCAGCACGATGCCTTCGACCAGCGGCTGCAGCAGCGGATCGATGGAGAGGATGCGGAAATAGAAGGAAATGGCGCGGAGGATCAGCGCACCGATCAGCGCGCCGATGGCTGAGCCGATGCCGCCCAGTAGCGATACGCCGCCGAGGACGACTGCAGCGATGGAGTTGAGCGTATAGGCGCCCGCCTGGGGAATGTCGGCATTGCCCGAGCCGGTCTGGATGGCCAGGTAGAGCCCGGCACAACCGGCGAAGAAGCCGGCCAGGGTGAACGCCCAGAGCTTGGCTCGGTTGATCGGCAGGCCGGACATGTAGGCGGCGCCCTCAGACGAGCCGATGGCGTAGAGGGTGCGGCCGGTGACGGTGCGTTTAAACGGCACCCAGACCAGCGCGGCGATGAGGATCAGGATCAACAACGGCACCGGAAACCAGGCGATGGGCTGGAACCAGGCGGCCTCACCATCTTCAAACAGGTGATAGGTTTCCGCCAGATCGCGCAGCGAGTTGGTCGCGGCCCAATTGAGATCGAGGTCGACATCGCCGCCCGGCTTGGGTCGGATGAGCAGCGCGAGACCTATGGCGACCGCGCCTGTCGCGAGCGTGGCGATGATCGGCTGCAGGCGGCCATAAACGATGATGACTCCGTTGATGAGGCCAAAGCCGGTCCCGGCTGCCACGGTCACGATGCAGCCGAGGACGATCTGTGCAGGGTCGCCGGCCACCAGCACGCTGGCGATGCAGGAGGTGAGAGTCATCACCGCGCCGACCGACAGATCGAGGCCGCCCATCAGCACGGTCACGGCCTGGGCCATGGCGACGAGCGCCAGGGCGACCGACTCGTTGGTGTTGGCGATCAACAGGTTGGTGGAAAAGCCCTTGGGGTGGATAAGATTGTAGACGAGGTAGAGCGCTGCGAGCAGGAGGATGGCGCCATAGAAGCCGCGGTTCTGATTGATCGAGGTCATCAATGCCGAAGCGCGGGGCGGAGTGGTCATGGTCACGGCGCTCATCAGTGAACCGCCTCCGGCGCGGTGATGTTGAGGGCGGCGGAAACGAGCGCCTCTTCGGTGATGGCACTACCGGTCAGCTCGGTGACGATGCGACCGTCATACATGACCGCGACGCGGTCGCAGCAGCCGATGAGTTCGGCATAGTCGGTCGAATAGAAGAGGATTGCCCGGCCCTCGTCGGCGAGTTCGCGCATCAGCCGGTAAAGCTCCTGCTTGGTGCCGACGTCGATGCCGCGTGTGGGGTCATTGAGGAGAATGATTTCGGGCTGGGTCATCAGCCACTTGGCGATGACCACCTTTTGCTGATTACCACCCGAGAGTGTCGCTACAGGATCCTCGGGTTTGTTGACCTTGATCTGCAGCTTCTTGATCGCGTCTTCGACTGCGGCCTTCTCCTTGCCCGGATCGATGAAGGGGCCGACGGAGACACGGTCGAAACTCGCGGCGAGAAGATTGTCGGAGATCGACATGGGCAGCATCAGGCCCTCGGTCTTCCGGTCTTCGGGAACGAGAGCGATGCGGTTGGCGCCGCCCTTGGCGTCGGCTGGTGAATTGGTGAGACCGTTGGCATTGCCGACGGTGACCTTGCCCTCGACGCCGCGGAGGACGCCGAAGAGCGACAGCAGCAGTTCTTTCTGGCCTTGGCCGTCAAGGCCGCCGAGCCCGACGATCTCGCCCTTCCCGACGGAGAGAGAGACGCCGTTGAGGCGGTTTTCCCAACGCACATTGTCGACTACCAGATGCGGAGCGTTGGGCACCGGGCGCACAGGCTTGGGCGGAAACTGGTGCTCGACCTCGCGGCCGATCATCAGCTTGACGATGTCGTTCTGGCTGCGGGCGCCCTTGTCGAAGGTCTCGATATGGCGGCCGTTGCGGAAGACGGACAGGCGGTCGCAGAGCGCCTCCACCTCGTGCATGCGGTGCGAGATGAAGAGCATGCCGACGCCTTGAGCTTTGAGCTCGCCGAGTACGCCGTAGACGGTCTCTACGTCGCGGGCAGTGAGCGCGGAAGTGGCCTCGTCGAGGATCAGCAGTCTGGGGTCCTTGCCCAGGGCTTTGGCGATCTCGACCATCTGGCGGCGGCTCAGTGACAGGTCGCGCACCAGGGCGCGCGGATCGACATCCTCGCAGTGGATGCGGGCGAGCAGTTCCTCGGCGCGCTGGCGCTGCGCCTTTCGGTCGATCATCCCCATGCGGCGGGGCGGATCGGAGATGGAAATGTTGTCGGCGACGGTCAGATCGGGGAGCAGCGAGAGCTCCTGGAAGACGCAGACGATGCCGGCCTTGGCAGAGTCCGAGGGCTTGGCGAAGCGTTGCGGCTGACCACCGACCGTAAGCGTGCCGCTATCGGGCTGAACGACGCCGGACATGATCTTGATGAGCGTGGACTTTCCCGCGCCGTTCTCACCCAAGATGGCGTGGATGGAGCCCTGGCTGCAGGCGAAGTCGACGCCTTCGAGCGCGCGAGCGCCCGAGAAGAATTTCGAGATGCCGTTCAGTTCGGCAAATGGCTGAGACATGAAAGAGCTTCCCCCAAGCCTTCAAAGCCAGCTCGGGCCGGCGCCGTGAGAGGTGGAATGCGGTGGATGCGGCGCCGAGCGGGGCCCGGCGCCGCGTGTCACACTTGGGATTACTTCACGTCAGCTTCGGTCTGGGCCATGATGGCCGGGCCGGAGATGTTCACGCCACAGGGCGGGAATTCATTGACGGTGAAGAAGTTGTCCGGCAGGTCGGTCCAGAAGTTCTCGCCATCCTTGAGCTGGGTGTAGTCCACCGACGGCAGCGGCACCGAGATGAGCTGCGGCAGCGGGTTGCCCTCCAGTGCGGCGATAGCGGCCTTGATCGAGATAGCGACCAGGCCCGGCGACTGGCCGATCGAGAGGCCCTTGAGCCCTTCGGCGGAGTGCTTGGCAACCAGCTTGCGGAAGCCGTTTTCGGCTTCGCCGCCAACCGGCACGAAGGGGTGCTTGGCATCGATGAGCGCCTGCACGGTGCCGGTCGACCCGCCTTGGGTGATGACGGCGTCGAAGGTGCCGTGCACCGCGAGAGCGTCTGCAGTCACTTTCTGAGCGGTGCCGTCGTCCCAATTGCCGACGACCTGGACGATCTCCCAGGGTCCGCCGGTCTTGTCGAACTCTTCATGGATGCCGATCGAGCGGTCGCGGTCCACCGAGTTGCCGGCCAGGCCGCGGACTTCGAGGATCTTGCCGGAAGTCTTGCCCGACGCTTCCAGTTCCTTGAGGACGAAACGCGCCCACTGGCGGCCCATTTCCAGCTGGTCTTCGTTCACCTGAACAACGGCATCGGTATCGAGCACGTTGTCGAAGGGGATCAGCACGACATTCTCGCGGTCGGCGAGGCGAATGACACGGTCGAAGCCTTCGGGCGAGACGGCGATCATGACGATGGCATCATAGCCCTGGTTGATGAAGTCCTCGATCGCGCCCAGCTGCGCGGGGGCGTCAGTGCCGGTCGAGACCACTTTGAATTCGGCGATCTTGTCCTTGATGGCCGGGTCCTCGACATAGGCCTTGGCGGTCTTGATCATCTGGATGCGCCAGGTGTTGCCGACGAAACCGTTGACCACGGCGATGCGGTACGGACCTTCCTGCTTTTCCCACTGCAGGTACTTGGTGTCGGCCGACCAGGGCGCGAAGCAGGCCGGGTC
>JAEZKB010000256.1 GCA_023415605.1 Pseudomonadota bacterium | reverse complement strand
ACGTAGCTTAGCGCGTTGATCGCGAAGGCCGCGGCGGCGCCTGCCGTCGCCACGATGACGCCGCCAACTGCGGGGCCGACGCTGCGGGTGAGATTGAAGCCTATGCTGTTCAGCGAAACCGCTGCGGGCAGGTGATGGCGGGGAACGACGTCACCGACGGACGCCTGCCAGGACGGGTTGTTGAGCGCCGTGCCGCAGCCGATCAGGAAGGTGAAGATGAGCAGGACCCAGGGGGACATCAGTCCAAGGTAGGTGCCGGCCGCAAGCACGGCCGAAACCGCCAGCATGAGGCATTGCGCAACGATCATGACCTTGCGCCGGTCGAGGCTGTCCGCCAGCGCACCGCCGAGCAGCGAGAACATCATGATCGGCTGCGTCGTCGATGCCTGGACCAAGGCGACCATGTCGTCCGAGTGAGCGATCGAGGTCATCAGCCAGGCGGCGCCGACGCCCTGGATCAGGCCACCGAAACTCGAGGCGAGATTGGCGATCCAGATGGCGCGAAAGACAGGGTGCTGCAGCGGGGCGAGAGGAGAGGCGGGGGCCGGGGCCGGTGCTGATGCAGCGTTTGACAATGGGCGTCTCTGTGGTGGCGCGGGTCGGCCGCGCAGAAAAGGCGGTTCCACCCTATACGCATCTCGGCGCGCTTGGGATGCGCAGTTTTGATGAGAGGGAGCATCCTCGGCGGTTGATCGGCGCGCGCGTTCCGACGATTAATGGCGCCCGGGAATGCAAGGAGCGTTTGGAAGTGCAGGCTGGGGAAGTGATCTGGCTCCTCGCCGGGATCGGCGTCGGACTGACCGTCGCCATGCTGATCCTTGCGGGGGTGTTGGTGGTGGATGGCCAGCGCTTGAAGCGCCGGCTGACGCTGGCCTCCTCCTCGGACGAAGCTTTGCCTGTTGCGCCGGTGCCCAAGATCGCTGCCGCATCGCGTCTGGTTGCCGAGCCCCGGCCCCGGCCGGTTGCGCCGCCACCCGTCCCCGTCGCGCCGCCGGTGACGCCCCGGGCAAAGGAGCCGATCGTCGCCGAACCCCAGATGGTCGAACCAGCCACTGCCGTCGTCGAGGAGATGATGTCGGACCTGGCGGCGGAGATTGCGCGGGTGCAGTCGCCCGAGCCAGTCACTGTCCAAATCCAGCCAGCGCCCGAGCCGGTGCGCGTCGTCGCCGAAGCAGCCGAATTGCCGGCGCCCGCGTCTCTGCCCCCGGTCGAGCCTCCGCCTGAAGGAGTCGTTGTGGCGCCTGAAGTGCCGGCTGCACCACCAGCACCCGAGCCCTCGACCAAGGCCGAGCCCGAAGCACCGCCGCTTGTCGTGGCGCCGAAATTGCCGCCAGTGCCGGCGCCGCCGAAAGTGCCGCCGCTGCCCAAGGTGACGCCGGCTCGCAAATTCGCGCCGGCACTGCCACCCCGCAATCCGCCGGCGCCGAAAAGCTAAGGCGTGTCGATGATCTTGCCGCGCAGCTTTCGCTCGCTCCAGGCCAGCACGAGGCCCGAAGCAATGACCAGCGCAGCGCCGAGATAGACGACCAAAGCCGGCTCTTCGCGCCAGAAGATAAAGCCGAAGACAAAGCTCCAGATCAGCGCGGAGTATTCAACCGTGCCGAGCACGCTCGCCGGCACGCGCCGCGCCGCTTCGATCAGCACGAACTGGGCGAGGCCACCGATGATGCCCACGCCGATCACCGAGCCGACCATCCAGAGTTCCATCGGCTGCCACAGGAAGGCAGCGATGGGGCCGAGCACGACGATATAAAAGCCGTTGACCGAAAAGACGATCACCAGAGAGCTCTCGTTCCTCGAAATCTTGCGCATCAAGATCATCGCTACGGCCCAGAAGAAGGCAGCCGTGAGCGCCATTGCTGCTGGCAGCCCGAGCGAGATGCCGGCCGGATTGGCGGCGACCACAACGCCGAAAAAGCCGATGGCGGCGGCGGCGACGCGGATCAGCGTCAACTGCTCCTTCAGGAAGATCACCGCCAGCACGATGGTGATGGCCGGGGCGACATAGTAGAGCGTCGTCATCTCGGCGAGTTTGAGCTGCTGGCCGGCCGGATAGTAGAGGCACCAGGCCGCGAGCATTAGCACGGCACGCATCAGCAGAGCGGGCTTGTTGGGCGAGGTGACGAGCTCACGCACCATCTTGCCGCGGCCGATCGCGAGGCAGATCAACGTGATCACGACGCTGCGGAAGAACAAGATCTGCACCACCGGCAGGTCGAAGATCACGCCTTTGACCAGGGCGTCGTGTACAGCGAACAGCGTATAGGCCGAGACACCGAGCGCCATCCCCTGCAGCGAGGCGGCATCGTGGGCACGGGGAAGGGCAGGGGCGGACAAGGGAGACTCTTTGGCAGGACCAATGTCTGCTCTAGCCCGCCGTCCGGCGTTCCGCCAGCCCGGAACTGGCCAGGGATCTTGGCCGTTTATCGGTGAATGTTGACAGCTTTCGAGGGTATCATGGGCAATCCGTTCACCGATCTACATCGCGCCAACCGTCAGCATTCGACCATCGCGGCGGAGCGTCTCGCCCGATCGGCGCTGATGCCGGTGCGGGAGAAACTCGAGAACTGGCAGCGGGAGGCGGCGCGCCTGCATGGTCGCTGCTTCGATCTGGCGGCTCGGCACCAGTCCTGCGAGCAGTTGTACGGCGAAGCCAGAGAGCTGGCAGAGCAAGCGACCGCTGCTATGGACGAGGCGCGCGCTTTCCATGCGACGCATCGCGCCAGCAGCCGCTTTGCCGACTTGGAACTCTCCTACTCGCGGCTGATGGCGTCGATCCGACGCCTGGTCGGCGACGCCTAGGCGCTGGCTCGCGCGGCACTGCGGCGGCGCGACGGCGCCGGGACGGCCGGCATGCTGCGCTGGCAGAAGGCGCGCAGGTCGCGCCAGCGATGCAGGATGAGATCGACCGACATCTGCTGTTCGGCACTGAGGCCACGCAGACCTTCGAGCAGGCCTATCTCGGTCTCGCACACCCTGGCGATCTGCCTGTGGTCCGCCTTGGGCAGATTGGCCTCGTAAGTCCAGTTCGACACACCGATCCGCGAGTTCTTGATCCTCAGATCAAGATCGCCCGACGGCGACACCATACGCAACATTTGACAACCCCCGACGCGACGGCTGCCGCCCTTCAAGCGAGGCGGTCGATCCCATCAACCAAGATATATTAACAGGTTTTCCACAGGAGGCGGAGTCGCAAATGTTAGCCTCGTGAGAAGTTCATGATGCCGATGGCGGGTCTTCTTCCGCCTGCAGCGCGGCACCTGCCGGCAGCATCCAGATCTCGCGCCGCTTGATCCAGCCCTCGCGGTCCGGCGTGAAGGCGGTTGGTGCTTCGTCGAGGCTGCCCAGGCAGATTTCGGCCGTGTCTTTCGAGAGATGGAACAGCCGCGAGCCGCAGACCGGGCAGAAGCTGCGGCCGTTATAGGTGCGAAACTCGCCCGTCACCGAAAAGCGATCCCGCGGCCAATCCCCGTAATAGAGAAAGGCCGAACCGGTCTCGCTGCGGCAGTCGGTGCAATGACAGAGCCCCACGGTATGCGGTTTGCCACGCAGCTCGTAGCGCACCGCGCCGCAACGGCACCGCCCAGTTTGTCTCGTGTACTCGATGCTCGAAATTCCCGCCTCCCTCGTTCGTTGACGCCAAACGCCGGAGTTTTCCCACAGTTGCGGACGAGACTGTGCCCTGGCACCACTCTCACGGTCGACGGTTCTAGCCGAAGTCCCTCTCCTCCTTCTTCTTGTAGGCATCCGCGACAATCTACGACTTGGCGGTGTACTTGATGTAGGAATTACAATGACTTAGCGCAAGGCGCGACTCGCATTCGTAAAATATCGCCGGGATAATCGGTGATCGTAATCCGACCTTATTCGTGAAGTCTATCCGCCCAAATCTCTCGCTTTTCCCCGCGCAAACCCCTGATCTGCGCCCATAAAAAAGCCCGGCACGATGGCCGGGCTGCAGCGTTGGCGATGTCGATCCGGCTATTCGAGCTTGGACCTCAGGTATAAGTGCACCCGGTTTGGGAACCCTGGCTCGGGGTGAATCCCACGCTTCCGAAGCTCCACCATCTTTGTCCTGGAGTGCACGCCGGCCGCCCGCGCCAGGTTGCGCAGGCTCGCGTACTTTGCCTTGAACTTCGCATAGACGGTTTTATCTACTACCCTCTGCAGGCACCGTCGTGTCGGGTGCATGCGTTCGACGGTCGGCAGGTGGACCTCGAGCATCTCCATCACGCCAGCGAAATGGATGCCCAAGTCGGCGACGATGTCGACGACGACTATGCCGCCGAGTTCCTCCCCTCGAACCAGCGGCGCGACCTCGAGCGGATCCACCAGCACAGCGGCGAAGCCTACCTCGTCTTCGAGCCTGCCGACCGACTTCAGCCTGCCGTCGAGGATGAGCTTGACGATTTCGGGTTGCCCACAGGTCAGCCACTTGCGTGCAGTTGCGATCGTCTCCAGCCCGTCCGGCTTCGTCTTGTAAGGCGTCGCCCCGTTCAGCAGCCGGTCGATGAAGGCGTCGAGGTCGGCCGTGTCGAACAACGGATATCCCGACGCCACATCGACGATAGGAGCAAGGATACCAGCCTTCACCAGCGGGCCGAAGACCTGCCGCTCGCAGTTGATCCGCTGTTGCGCGTGAAGCGCAGAGATGCCGCGTGACAATCTCTCGAGCAGATGACTGTGCGGGGCCGCCGGGAACAGCAAGTGATTGTCGTAGGCGTCTGGGTCATCGGGAACGACGCCGGCGCCGACCAGTTGCGGACGGAGGGCCGAGCCGAGCAGGCCGTATTCCTTGGCCGCCGTCCAGACCGAGTGCATCTTGCGCTTCTGGACGAAGCGCCCGAAGACCATCTTGCCGGGCGCGATGGGGTAGGTCGCCTCGATGTGGTCGCGGACCCGCTCGAGCAAGGGTTCGATCTCTTCATCGCGGGTATCCTCCATCCAGTCGTGGACAATTCCCCAATCGTTATGGGCGCCATCGCGCGAGTCCCGCTCCTCTGGCCGCCGCAGGCTGCCCAGGAATTCGAGGACGTGGTCGATGCCGCGTTCGACGATGGCGAAGCCGGCAGCGCCGGCCTGCTGCCAAGTAGCGTCGTCGAAGCCGAGATGCGGCGGCCGCCTGCCGTAGAGCGCCACGGCGCCCAGCACCTCGCAGAACCTGGAGATGACACTGAAGCCGATTTCACCGAGCTCGCCGTCGGCGCCGTTGAGGAGCCGGTGTTCGAGATACCTCTCGAAGTCACTGGCAGGGCGCTGCGCCAGGTCGGCCCCGAGTTCAGCGAGCCGGCCGAGAAGAGGCAGCACGGCGCCGGCGAAGTCATAGCGCAGGTTCGAGTACTTTTCAGCGGGAATGGCGGCGAGCTGCAGGCTGTGTGACGTGCAGGTGCGGTACTGCGTCACGAACCATTGAGCCCTGCCATAGGCGTGGCGCTGCGGGCGACGGGCACCAGCCTGTTCGGCCCGAGCGACGTCGTCCATGAGGCACTGAGGGCAGAAGCGGACCACCCGCGGCGATCGGGCCTGCTGGGTGAGAGTCTGCCCCCGGAACGTCATGGCTCTTCCCTTCCTCTGGAAGGCGGCTCGATCAATGTCGCTGAGGGCGCTGCCCGACACGAAGGCGATGCGTTCGATCGCGGCGGCCTCTCCCATGGCCAGCGCGTGCAGGTTGGTCCCCATGTCGAGGCAGAAGTCGGAGGTGCTTGGCTGCAGGTTCATCAGCGCCAGCTCGCCGACATAGCTCAGCAGCGTCTGGTCGGCCTTGATCGGCGTGGTCAGCCGAAGGCGTTTCGTCACCATGGCGTTTCCTCCCGCTTGGGCGAGCGAGGCCTCGACTTCTTTTCGGCGGGTTGACGTCCGCGGTGCACTGCGGTGTCGATCCCTGACCAGTCGTTCGCCGTGAATGGGTTGTTCTTATCTTCGCACTGCACGATCTCGGCGTAGGATTCGGCGAAGTGCTCGATCGAGAGCTTTTCCGCCTTTTCGAGCAGCGATACGCGGATTGCCTCGATGACGACATTGAGGGTCCAGCCCAACTGGTAGGTGCCCGCGTGCAGCAGCCTGGGCATGAAGTCGCGCAGCGACTTGTCCACCCCGAGATCGGTCGCACGCAGGTACTTGGCGATCATCTGGCGGACATGCGGCGTGTCGACGCCGACCGAGAGCGGTGGCGATTCCACAGTCAGGAAGCGCCGCCGGAATTCCCGAGTGAGGAAGATGTCCTCGACGTTCGGAGTGCCGCTCAGGATGATGATCGGCCGGTGTTCATGCGCCATCCAACGCTTGATGGTGGACTGGAGGATGTCGTGCATCATCGGCCCGCCGTTGCGCAGGTCATGGGCCTCATCGATCCAGAGCCCCCAGACGCCCGCCTCGGCTGCCATATTCCGCACTTCTGTCCAGATATCGCTGACGCCGGCGTCGGCCTTTCGGGATGACTTGCCGAGCTCGACTGCACTGCGCCCCTGCGGGTACATCGTACGCAACACCTCGAGACCGAGCGACTTGTTGGTCACCGGCGACGGCACGTCGATGTGCACGAAGTCGGGCTCGGCGTCCGCATCGCCGAACCCGTGGACGCGAGGGTGCTGGCCGAGGAAGCGCTTCAGCATGCGGGTCTTTCCCGCCCCCGAGTAAGCCTTCACCACGATGCCCGCCCACCTGCGGATCTCGACGCCGGCGTCCCTCTCGACCAGCAACCGTTCGAACTGCGTCGCCAGGACGTGGTCACGTGGCGACTCCACGTAGAGATTGCGAAGGGTCGCGACCTTGGCCTCCACGGCGGCGATGAAGGCCACGTCGAGGTCGTCGCCGAACTCCTCGGTATCGGGCGGGTCCCAGTCGTCGAGGTGGATTGGCTCGTCTTTGTCGTCGTGCCGATCGCTCATTTCATCTTCCACTTCGGCTTTGCCTTGGTGCGCGCCGCCGCGGCCGCCGGTGTCGGTACTTCCGCACCGGTGATTGCAGGCGACTGAGGGACGTCGTTGTCGGGCTCGACTTCGGTTCCGAGCTGCCCGTCGTGACTAGGCTGGTCCTCTTCGGCATGCTCGTACTTGCCGAAGATCCGCTTCACTGCTGCCTCCTCGAGCTGTTCGATCGAGGCGGTTGGGCGTTCGGCGGCGCGGCCGCGGGCGGTATCCTGGATGGCGCGCAGAGCCTGCTTGGCGGCCCGCCGGGCGGCCTTGCGCTTCCTGACGTCCTCGTCCGCGATGTCCTTCTGAGTAGCGGAGGCCGCGAGCCAGTCCTCGAGCCTGACGCCGACCATGTCCTTGTCCACGCACGGCGCCTCGTACCAGACCTCGCCGATCTTCACCGACACGGCGCCCAAGTCCTCGGGGTCACCTACGACTTCGAGCTTGCCACGGCCGTGCAGGTAGTGGTGGTCGATCAGGGGGTTGGTGTAGGACAGGCCGCCATAGGTCACTCCATCTCGCGTGACCTCACGATGCTTCCGACGCCCGAACGCCACCCGGCGCCGGTTGGGGTCAGGCAGGGCCCTGATGCCGTAGTCGGCCGTCACTCGTTCCCACTCCTCGGCCGGGATCCGTCCACCGAGGCCCCCATGCGGTGAATTGTGGTAGATGCCGACGATGCCGATCACCAGGACCGCCCAGAGCTCGTCGAGCGTCAGCGAGGCCCGGCCTTCCGGCCGATACTGGCGGCGATCGACGACGTTGGAACCGGTCCGGGCGTCGAGCAGGGAGTAGATCTCGGACCCGAAGGTCCTGAAGATCCTCTCGCCCGCTCCACGATCCTGCGGATTGGCCGCCGGCGCGATGTCGATCGGCGCGTCGAGATTGGCGAAGACCGTTCGAGCCTCGTCGCTGATGTTCGGGCTGCCCTGGTCGACGGTGATGCCGCCGATGCCACCGCATTGGTGCCAGCTCAGCTGGTCGCGCAGGTGCACGGGGACGTACCTGGTCTTGTCCTCGGTGATCATGCGGATCGTCGCCACGGTCTCGGCCGCATTGCCGACGGGGTAGATGCGCATGGCGAGGATGCACTTGGTGACCACGCAGATGGCGACGCCGATGACCATCCGGCCCTTCCCGACGGCGGCCCGCTCCTTCTTGGTCATGAGGGCCCAGACCCCGCTCTCCGTCAGGAGGGTGATGACGTCGACGACGCTTTCGTCGTACTCGATGCGACCCAGCGCCTCCTGCACGTCGACCGTGCCCCGCACCGCCGGATGCAGGCGCACTGCCGCGTCCTTGCCCCATGTTGCGATGGCAACCCGGAATGGGTCGACCTTGCTTCGTGCCTTGGCGATGGTCTTGATGTCTGGCACGCGCAGCAGTTCGATCGGTTGGAACTCGGCATCGCCGTTGGCCGCCGCAAGCGCCGCCTTGCGGGCGGCATCGGCGTTGCGTTCGTCGATATCGTCCTCGATGTCCTCATGGACTTGGCGCAACGAGCCCGTCATGTTCGCCTGGACGTGAAGCGCGATGATGGACGCCACTTCCAGCTGCAGGCCGGCTCGCGGATTGCCCGACCTGTACCGACCATCCCGAAGGGCCGCGAAGCCGCCGCGCTTCATATAGTCCCGGCGCTTCTTGAGAAGCGCGGAACCAGTGATATCGAAGCTCACGAAGGCGCGACCCCCGAGCGCGACATCGCCGAGCTGGATACGCTTCATCGCCTCACGCACCTTTCGGCCGAGTTCGCCGTCGATCTGCTCCTGCACCGCCTTCGGCGTCAGCTTGACCTTGCCGGCACGATGGAGCCTTTCGAGCTCCAGGATCATCGTCTCGAGAAAGCGCATGCGCCGCAGTTGGTCGGCTGGGATGTCGCCGATGAACTCGACCCCCGCGATCGATCGAATGTTCGGCCGGTTGGGATCGTGCAGCCCGGGGTGGTGCCGGTACCCGGGCTGGTTCTTGATCTTCTCCCAAGTGGCGTGATCGTAGAACGCGTCGACCGTTGGCCGGGAGACCTCGCGGAGCAACTGGCCGGCCGGATCGCTGCGCTTGACCCGGTAGTCGACGCCATCGATGACCACGCCGTCGGCTTCGTCGAGCTTTTCCCACGGACGCCTCGGCTTGTGATCCCTAGTGATCATGGCGCACCGCCTTCAGAAGCGTACCAAGACCCAGGCGCTTGTGCTCCGCCTTCACCAAACGCCCGTCGCGGAACGCCCGGATGACGGCGCCATAGGCGCGCCCGCCCAGTCCGGAAACGTCCTGGATGGTGCGCAGCGGGAAGGTGCCGCGCAGCGTGGGGATGATCGCACGCACGACCGAGTCGGCTTCCGGGTCGGCCTCGCGGGACCAGGTATGCATGATCTGGGCATCCTGCACCTGGACGCGGCTGAAGCTGCGCTCGGTGACGATGCGGACCTCATGGCCGGCAGCGGCACGAACGCGCGCCATGTTCCGCGCGAACTCGGTGGGCTTGCCCTTCTGGTCGACGACCTTCTGCCACGGCTTCACCGCGAAGCCGATGAAGCGGCCGTCCGCGTATTCGGCGCGATAGTCGAGGGTGTGCCGCGTCCACGCGCCGGCGACGTTGCGGTAGGGGATGGCCGGCGGCTGATCCCAGATGTCGACAACGGCGGTGTCGCACAGCAGCATGCGCAGGCAATGCAGCTCGAGCAGCGACTCGAAGACGATCATGCGATCGACGCCAGCGAAGGTGGCGACGAGGGCACCACGGTGCGAGCCGCGGCCGCGGAGATTGATGAAGCGCGTCGCCCGGCTCTGCGCCGGCGGCACGAACGGAGGCGCCACGTTCATCGCCGCCATGGCCGCCATGACCTCGGGCGGGATGTCGAAGGGGTTGCTGACGCCGGTCGGGAACGCCGGGAGGGCGTCGCCCTCGATGCGGCGAAGGTCGAGCGTGGGCGGCCGGGGAGGGGTGTCGTAGACGATAGGCTGCATTTCAAGGCTCTCGAAAGGCATGCCGATCCCGTTCCCCGACGCGGAGCGCGGGGTCGGATGGCATGGATTGAATGGGGAGTTCGAGAAGACCCTTGGATCCGAGGTCGGAACGCGGTAGCGTGTGACTCGGAATGTGATGTTCCAGGGCCTTCTCTGGCTTCGAGCGCATGGATCGGTGGTACGATCCGTGCGCTTTTCCTTTAGGCGTTCTTCATTCAGCATCTCCATATTGGCCGTCCGTCAGGGCGGTCTTTGAACGGGCGTAGCCGGCGAAATCTGGGGAATCGATCTTCGCGACTATTGACAAGGCTCAGAGGAGGCGAGGAAAGCGTCAAGAGACAAATTGACGAGTCAAAAGAGTCTCTTAGCCGGGTATCTTCGCGTTTTGAGTCAAAAGAGTCAGCGTTCTCCGGGGGTTAGCAGAGGAAAAAACAGCGACGCTTGCCGCTGACCCTTCGCGACTCAGTTGGCTTCGAACTCGCGTGCGGGCCCCGTAAGGGAAGATCCGAGGTCCTTTTCGACCAATCGAAGGCCTTGAGTGACATCGATTCGTTTTTGCTTCCCCTCCCTCTTCCGGCGGCGATGGCTGCATTGGCTTCATCGGTCGAGATCCTGCAGGCGTCGTGGCAGTGGGAATGGCACCACCTGTCCATCGAGGGGATCGGGCACTCCCGCCCTTTCCTCGGCGTCCAGCTGCACCGTGCGGGCGATGCTGACCAACGCCCGATGGGCGGCCCTCTCGAAGCTTCGCTCGCCCAGTTCGTCGTGGACGCGCACCAACCCCACCATGACCCGGATGAGCAGTTCATCCATTGCGCTGCCCTCCGACCTTGTGGGCATCAACGATCGCGAGGAAGCGGGCTTCGCCGATGTGGCGGTGCTCGATGAGCTCAGTGGCGATTGCCTCGAGCATCGGCATCCGATCGCGCACGATCGCCAAGGCCCGAGCGTAGAGCCGCTGGAGGTCGGCCTCGATGGCGGCCGACAGGCGAGGGTCGAGGGCAAGGACGTGCGGCACGTCCTCCTCGCCGCCGCGGTAGAGGAGCTTGTCGCCCAGACCGAGGGCGACATGGAGCAGGCCGAGCTGGCGCGTCGCCGATGCCAGGTCCGACGCACCATGGCCGCCCGAGCCCGTGCCGGCATCGCCGAGGACGGCTTCCTCAGCGGCTCGGCCGCCGAGCATCTGCACCACATGGGCTTCGAGGATCGGCTTCGTCGGCGCATAGCCATCGTGGTCGACGTAGCAGAAGCCACCAGCATTGCCCCGGGCGACGATCGAGATCGAACGGATCGGCCCGAGCCGCATCTCATGGGCCGTGACGGCATGACCGGCTTCGTGCAGCGCGATGCGCCACAGGTGGTCCGGATCGCGGTCGTCCCGCGGCGCAATGGCGTCGAGCAGGTCCGACATTGTCATCCGCCTGCCCGCCGAACGTGCATTCGCCCTGGCCGTCTTCACGTAGGCGGTGATGTCGGCGCCAGTGGCCCCGAGGGCCAGCCGCGCGGCAGCGGACAGGTCGCCGCCGGCGAGATCGTCGCCAAGGTGCTGACGGAGAATGCCGGCGAGCGCGGCCTCGTCGGGGCGTCCGATCCTGATTGTCTTGGAGATCCGGCCGGGGCGGAGCAGGGCGGGGTCGAGCCGGTCGGCATGGTTCGTGGCGGCGACGATGATGAGATTCTTCGTGAGGCCTGTCGTTGCGCCATCCAGGACGGTCAGTACATGGCCGATGACCGCGGTCCAGTAGTCCCGGTTCTTGCTGTCGAGGCGCGCACGATCCGGCAAAATGTCCGCCTCGTCGAGCAGCAGGATCGCCGGTGCCACTGCCCGCGCGCTCGCGAAAACCTCATCGACCTTCTTGAGAACGGCATCGAGGTAACCGCTCGAGCCGGTGAACCACTGCGCCACGCTGGTGGCGATCAAGGGCAGGCCGGTCGACTTCGCCAGGCTCCTCACGAACGACGTTTTCCCAAGTCCGGGCTCCGACACCAACAATACCGATGTCTCCAGGTCCGAGAATTGCACGCTTCCGGCTCGCCAGGCGGCAAGATCGGCGACCAGCTGCTTGGCCCAGACCATGGCGTCGCCATAGCCGTGCAACTGGTCGAGGTCGGGCGCGTCCGCCGTCATGGCGTCGGTCGCGTTGCGGGTGCCCCCGATGCGGACGAGCCGGTCGACGCATTCTTGCGCGGTCGAACCGGCACGAAGGCAGGTGACGATCTCCTCGAAGCCGAGGGCACCGACGACATCGTCTTCGATGCGGGTGAGGCAGGGCCCAGCCACGGCGTCGATGACGGCCTTGACCACGGCCCCCGATGGCGGCGGCACCACGATGGTGAGGTCCGCGGAGGTCCGGAGCGCGGCGGGAAGGTGATCGAGCGACGCGGCGACGCCCACGACGCGGCCGCCTCGCGCCAAGACCTTGGTGACGTGTTGGGACACGCCATCGTCCGTCGCCCGCGACTTCGGGGCGGCGCTACGCGTGACGCGATACTCGAACTCGCCCCAGGACGTGATTGCGGTCAGGACCGGCTGGATCCATTCCACCGTCGGCACGACGATGGCGAGGCAGAGGCTGCCACCGTCGCCGATCCGCTCCATCTGGTTCGGGGTGACGATGGACTTCAGGAGGGTGGCCGGAAGGATTTCGTAGGCGGTGGCCATGAGCGCCGCCGGGACGTCGTCATCCTCGTCCTCGGGGCCGAATTGGTCGAATGTCATGTGCATCTCTGCCGGCGAGCTGGCGCAGCAAAGCGCCGGCAGACCGGTCAACAAGCCCTGTGGAAGGGCGCTATCGTTCGGGGTTCAAGCGCGCGGTGCGCGTAGGGTCCGCGATAGCGATATCGATGCAGAAGTGCGAACGAGGGCGACGCCGGCGGAACTGCGGCGGCGTTCTGATGGGCCAGCGATGTCGATACGATGCGACACGGGGAACCTCGTTCTACAAGTGAACAGATAGTGAACGAAATCTTGCGGGTCAACAGGTTTCTTTGACGCCTGCGAACAAAGGTTAATGTTGCCCCGCCCAACATAGCCTGGCGCGGCTACGCGCCAAGCGGCGATCAACGCATGTTGGAACGGGTCGGCAATAAGCTGGTGGGCAACGTAGACCGCTTTGGGAAGCCGGTTGAAGATCGCGCTACTTGGCAAGCTTGGGCGCGGCGACAGAAGGGGACGCCGGCTTAACGGCGATGTTGACGTGCCTGATGAGGTAATCGCCCCGAGATACATCCGGCGGCATCTTCATCTGCTGCTCAGTTACGACAACAACGTATCGTATCCTTCGGAGCTCCGTGCCTTCGAGGACGCCACCAACGTAGAGATCGGCTTGGATCTGAGCGCCGGCGATCACCTTGTCTAGGTCCGCTCCCTCTTTCGCCCTCTTCCACTCCGTCAGCACCAGCCCCTCCGCTACCTTCGTTGCTTGGTCGGCATCAACGGGTTCATGAAAGACGAGATCCGTCCTCGCATTTGGCGATGTGGCCTTGTAGGCGAAGATACCGTGCAGAAGGAGATGCGTCGCGCCAAGTGCCTCGCACGCGGGTTCGTCGACTTGGAATGCCCGCATCCAACTAGTGCGAATGTATCTCGTCGAGGCGATGGACCATTGGAGGTGCCGGAAAGCTCGCTCCGCCCGCAGCCTGAGCACCTCCTGCCCATCGTTGAAGAACGAGTCGATGCCGTTCCGCATGAGCGAAAGAAGGATGGTGAGCTCCGCTGCGAATGCCGAACGTAGGCTGCCGCTCTCGAGCCCGCCTTTGACGATTTCCCGTATCCTGCCGTCATAGCTGGACGGTAGAGACGCGCCTGGCGTGCTCCCTTGCACGGCGTCCCGGAAACGCAACATTTCACTGGCCAATGAAATGGCGGTCTCCAGCAACGCCCTTTCCTGTGCACCATTTACAGCATCAGACGGCAATCGAGCGAACCGGTCATGCGTCGATAGAAATCCGTCTAGTCGCTGACTTATCGCGGACCATTCATGCAGTGTTGGCTTGATCATCGCGCATAGTCCCCCCGAAATACCCAATCTTTTGGTGCGTTGCGTATCCATCGAGTAGATTACCAAAAGCGTCAGCAGGAACTAGCCATGCCAGATTTTAACAGAATGACAGTCGTCGCGGCCGCTGAAGTGGTGTTCACCTACAAATCGCACAACGACATCGAGCCTCATCTGGTGCAATGGGATATTGCAGGGCGCTGCAACGCCTCAAGCAAGACCGGACGCGCCGCCGTACTCGCCAGAATCGCAATCGAGGAGAACCCGCAGGTCTACACGTTGCATGGTAAGGCGTCGCTCTCAGAGGCCATCGTCGACATGGCAATCAACGCGCCACCGAACGTCAGGACTAGCCCCGATTGGCAAAAATTGGTTGCGGGCCTCAAGCTTGACGGGTTTGAGATTACTGGGCTCAAGCCAGTTCGGCGCGCCAAGCTGTCTTGGATGGACAGTGACGAGCCGAAGGAACCGGACCCGATCGCACTGCGACGAATGCTGCCCGATGACCTTCCAGGTCTCGATATGCGAAACGCGGAGAACGAGATCGATCATCTGCTGGCCAAGCACGGCTTCAATGTGCCGATGGGGCATCTGAAGCGGGCAATCTCAGCTTTTCAACGTGGTGACTGGTCGTCGTCCAATGCCGAGCTTCGCAACATTCATGAGGGTCTCCTCAACGAAATTGCTGACCGCTTAGGCTACACCGGAGGGGGCGATGCGCTGGCGAGGCGAAACTACCTGGGGTCCGAAGTCGGACCGCCGTTCCTTCTCAGCGAATTCAACGAGTGGCACTTGAACAACCAGAAGCCACAATACGTCCAGGGGCTGATGAGTCGCATGCATCCGCACGGAAGCCACCCGGGTCTTTCGGACGAAGAGGACGCAACGTTCCGCATGCAGATCGCGCTGATCACGATGCGCCTTTTCCTCCGCCGCTACGACCAGCGTTTGGCCAAATAATCTGGGCGGGCCCGCCCTGGCCAACGTGCTGCAGGCCAGGGCGACGCAGTTCAGTCCCCGTCGTAGTAGGAGTCGTCTACGCTCCCGCCGGCCGAGATATCCGGATTCCGGAACGCTACTCGGCCGGCCACCCGGTCGAACGCGACCTTACTGGTGAAATTGATCTTGTCCCCCGAGAAGGGGCGATCGAGGTCGGTATCGCCCTCGAGGACGCCCGTAACGATGACCTTTACGCCGTCATCATCGCTCTCAATCGTGGCTTCGTCGAAATCGGGACCGTCGAAGGACGCGTTCGTCTCGGCCATCTCGCCGGACAGTTCGTCCATGATGGTGAGCATGTGATGGGTGGGAAGGTAGTCGTCCTTAACGTACTCGGCGAGATTTTCGGTCAGCCAGACTTCACCCGAGAAGTGACCATTCGCCTGCAAGAAATTGCAGAGTACCGACACCACTTGGTCGATGTCCCTGACCTCGTCCGGGAGTTCCGCGATGTCCTGTGTGCGCTGGTGAAGCATCCCTTCGTCGGGAACGAGGATGTCTGCTTCCGGCAGCTGCTCGATCGGATACTTGTTCTCGGCCTGGAGGCCGGCCGCGGTGCCATAGCCGAAGAAAGCAGCAACGAGCTCATGGGCGTGCGTAGCGCGCAGCTTGTTGCCAGCGGCCGATACGTATTGGCGCAGATGGTCTGCGCAGTCTTTGCGGATAGTCATCGGTAGACCCGTTTCTGTCAGGCGTCTTATGCGGCGATCGCAAGCGTTTCCTGACCACCGTGCGCCGACAAAAAGGGTTGCCGTGTTCGGTGTTCGAGTGGGTAGTTGCCGCCTTTTGGGTCGCTTGCAGCCCGGGCGATCGGCTCCTTCGGCCAATATACGGGCCGGTTGGAGCGACCACAAGGGGTGTCGATCACTCATCACCGTACGGGGCGATGGTCTGCCGCAGTCTCCACAGATCGTTCTCGGCGAGCGGCGTTGCGATCTTTAAGTCGATTTCCGGCCCGAAGCAGATCATGCTGCGTGACGTATTGAGGGATAGGGGGCAGATTCGTGAGCGAGCTGAGGTTCGAGGTCAACCTTCTCGACGATGGACAGGTCGTGACCAAGGACGGGGAGGTCATCGGAACGTGGGACACCGACGAGACCGACGCTTTCTACCAGTTCACCCCGGATGGGGAGGCGGCGCACATCTTCATGGACCCGTATCGCGGGCCGCTCTGCGACAAGATCAAGCGGTGGCTCGAGGCCCGTTGATTTCTCTGCCCAACCCCATCAACGCTATCAATTGAGGCCGCTACGCCGCCGCCGCCACCCAGTTTGTGACGGGGACTATAGCCACATTGCCCGTTGCAAGAAGACCATAGATCTCCTGGATCTTTCTGGTCTGCTGATCCTGGCTGAACATCAGAAATAGCCGATCCTTCGCCCGCGACGCGGCGACGAAGAAGTTCGCATGGCCCTCTGTTGGGTTTCCCGCGAAGCTCCACCACTGATTGTCGTCGAGTCCGAGAAGGATGACGGTGTCGTACTCCAACCCTTTGCTCTTGGTGATAGTCAGAAGGGGCACCTGACTATCACCGCGGTACCAGGCCAACGCCTGCAGCCAACTCCTGCCCTGGATGCACTCGGCCAGAAAGCCGAGGGTGGCCTGTCTCACGGCGTCGAAGAAGTCTCCCTGCTGATACTGCGGTGCGAGGCTGCGCAGGCGGTCCAACCCGATGAACGCCTCGATGGCATCGATTACGGCCCGCAGGTCTCGGTCCGATGCACCGGCATTACCATCCATGGCATGGACCTTCTTGAACTCGTCTAGCGGTTCGATGACGCGGGACGTTCGAGCAACCTCGTCGTCCTCGATGCCTTCAACTGCGACTAAGGCATCGACCAAGCGAATCCAGGTCGCTCCTCCGCGTCGTGAGCTCAGATACTCCAGCGCATCGGCGACGACCTGCGCGTATGGCTCCGTCATAAGATCCTGGATCGTCGCGCCACCCAGACTTCGATCCTCGTTGCGTAGACCCACCCCCAGTTTGGCGAACTCCGGGGCGAGGCGCTTCTCCCAGTCCGCTGCTTTCTGCCTCACCAGCAATGCAATGCCGCGGTGATCAGTCCCACTCGCAGTGCGATTGCGGACGTACTCGGCTACTCCAGTCGCCTCGGCGTCTCCGTTGGGGGACGTCACAACCGCGCACACCTGTTCGGGCGGAAGCGGGGGCGCAGGTCGCACCGCCAGAAAATCCGGCTCGTTAGGTGCAAGGCGTGACTTGAGGACGTTGAGCACCTCGACGATCCTGGCATTGCTTCGATAGTTATTTGCCAACTCGACGTGCGCCTGGCCTGCGGCGGCACCTCCTTTCAGGAAGTCCGCCCCGAACTGCTGAAAGGCATTGGCATGGGCTCCTGCCCAACCCATTATCTTCTGCTTGTCGTCGCCAACTGCTGTCACAACCGTGTCGGAGCCGCCGAAAATCGAGCGCATAAGCTCATACTGAACGTAGGTCGTGTCCTGGAATTCGTCCATGAATAGGTGGCTGTAGGTCGCCTTTAAGGCTCGCTTGATACGCGGGTTGGTATCGACAACCAGCTGAAGGAGACGACCGATCATCTGAAACGTGAGCAATGGCGGGTTCTGCTCAAGTGCCCAGTATAGACGCGCCAATTGCAGGAAAGCGCCCATCGTGCCGAGCGAGAGGGGAGACAGATTGAGATGCTGCATGCCTGCCGCGAATTCGGTGTCCGAGACGGGCATCACATGGCTCGGCGTGACGACGGATCCGACCGCCGTGTTCGCGCGATTGGCCGCTGTGCCGGCGTTTGAGAGGTTGTCCGCCACCCAGCGCGTGAATTGCTGTACCTCCTGACGAGGAGGCGAGAAAACCAGGCGATAGTTGCCGTTGGGCCTCAGATCGTCAGGAAGCGACCGCCAAAATCGGTCGAAGAGCTGCTTGGCGAAGGCGTCGAACGTCAACGAATCCAGGCGCGCGGCCTGGTCCTCGGTGCATCGTCGTTCAAAGCGCTCCTTTAGATTCCTCGCGGCGTCACGCTTGAAACTGATTGCGAGGATTCGTCGAGGATAGGGGCATGTTCCGGTTTGGAGAAGGAAGACCCCTCGCTGCCCCAGTAGTTCGGTCTTTCCGGCCCCGGGACCGGCAGTGACTAGCGTGTTGCCAGTCGCCTTCACGGCCGCCAAGGCTGAGGCTTCGAGACCGTCGATTCCCACCGGCTTCCAGTCCTTCGCCCGAACGAGAACTGTTCCCATCAGGCGACCTGTGCTTCCAACTGGGCCCTAACGCGGTCAAGCAGGCGCCTCAGAACGGGAGGCATGCCGACCTTTCGTTCGGCCGGGGTTAGTTGGGACAATGCGGACATGTGCGCCGCCGGCTTGCCTCGGTTTCCAAGGAATAGGTAGGAGTACCATGGGAAGAGCGGCATCATCTCGGGATACTCGGCATAGGAGGCGACGCCATAGCCGCCGTCCTTCAGCGAGCTTTCGGCCGCCTTCCCCTGCCGCTCCGGCTTTTCGGAATCGCGCGGACCATGCGCCTTGTCCTCGAGCTTCTGATAGGCGGCGGGAAAAGCCTGCAGCATGAGCATGTCGAGGTCGAGTGGTGCCGAGAAGAACACGTCCTCGCGCTCGAAGAAGGGAAGCCATGTTTCGAAGTCCTTGCGCGTCCAATTCCATTGCGGATTGTCCTTCTCCCTCGTCATCGCGATCGCAGTGTCGAGGTTTTTGAGGGAGTCCGCGGGCGGCGTGCGAAATTCCTTGATTGCAGAAGCGACTGCTTTGAACTGACGAACGTCGCCCGACGATCGACCTAGGTCCAGATCCAGCAAGGTGGTGTACGAAATGCCGAGTTGGGTCACCAGGCGCCAGAAATGCCCAACATAACGACCGCCGATTGGCACGATGGCCACGAACGAACGATCGATCGGGAAGTCTAGGGCTTCGGCCAGCTTGGGGAGCACGATCTCCTCCGATGCGCCTTCGCCGAATATCGCGTGACGGGCGAAGTAGATCTCGGGGTGGGCCCTAACCGCCTCTCGTACGAACTTTAGCGCCTCGTCGGCGGGGTCCGGGAGGGTCAGTTTGGCTACGGTCGAGATCCCCGACTTGGCATCTCGCCGCACATACCTAAGCAATTCGGGCTCGAGGCGCCCCACGATTGCCGGCGAATGACTGGTGATGATCCCCTGCACGCGTTGGGTCACCGACAGGGTCTGCAGCTCTGTGATCAACTTCGAGAGGAAGTACGGCGCCAGATGGTTCTCTGGTTCCTCGAAGGCGAAAATCGTCAGCGCCGGTGCCTGCATGAAGGCTGCGGAGAACGGAGGCACTGGCTCCTTGCCGGCTTCCTTCTCGAGCGCCAGCTTCAGATCGAGCAAGGCCTTCACCAACGCGAAGTGGAACAGGGACCGCTGGCCGTCGCTGAGGTGTTCGATCGACATGGTCCGACCGATGCCGGAGGGGGAGAGGACGATGGATGCCGCCCCGACGACCTGCTGGAAGTCGGGCGGGAGGACGTGGAGCGCGGCCCGAGTTGCGGTGTCGGCGGCGTTGAGCTCCACCCAACACTGGTTGATCACATCGTTGACCCGCTTCAGGGCGTCTTCGCCCGACAACGCTTCGCCTGCCTGTGCGATGAGCTTCTTGATGGCCTCCTCGTTCTGCCACTTGACGCTCTGCATCAAGCTGCGTCCGAGGCTTCTGACCGTGAGCTTGGTCAAGGCGGTGATGTCCCGTGCAGCCGGAATGTAGCGCACCACGATCTGAGACCTGTCGCTTCCGGACATTTTCCGTTTCATGAGCGGGTCGGGCACCTCACCGAAGCCGACTGGATCGTTGGTGAGAATCCAGTACACGTTTTCCTCGATGTCGCCATCGAGCGAACCAGTGCTCTGCCAGGTTGCCTCGAGACGAACTCGGGCGATCAGCTTGCCATCAGGCCCATCGATGAACATGTTCCGGAATACGGAGGGCACCGTCTTCTCGGCCTCTTTGTCTCCATTGTCGAGTTCAGGAAAGCCGATCTCGACCTCGATGTAGAACTGCCGCTGGAGAGCAGATTCAAGCGTCTCCCCTGGCTTGACATAGAAGTCGTCACCCTGGACGGCACGCTCATCGCGTGTCTCGCCAAAAAGACGAGTGAGCGCCATGAGGAGAGCCGACTTACCCGCCCCGTTACGTCCGATCATCGTGGTGATCGTCGTGTCGAAATCGATGTTCTGGGCATTAGGCGTGGCTTCGGAGTCCCCTGCCTCCGGTAGCGCGCCGAAGCAGCGAAAACGCCAGAGTTTAAGCGAGTTTATCTTCATACCGTGCCCGTAAGATAAGTACTTCCGTGTCGGTTGATTGTTCAGACCGAAGCACAGACGTCAACTCCGGCGCCGCTTAACGGGGGCCGGTGATCGAAGCAGCGGTCGACGTCACCTCGCTCGACATCGACCGTGGTGAGGTCGACGTGTTCGAGCCGGAAGACTACGACCGCGACTTCGACAAGGCCCTCAATCGACCATCCTGAGTTGACAGGGTGACGGGTCCATCGTCGCCGTGACAGGACGGGTGAGATGCGTGAAGGAACACACCGCCTGCCCAGGGGCAAGGTTAGGAAGAGACTTCCAGGTGGCTTCGGCAACTGCCGGCACCAACCGACGCAAGCGGCTTGCCACACCAGTGTCGGTCAGCTTGTGCAGTATCCAGTTGTTGACCAGCCCGAGAACCTCGTCTGGGAGATGGCTGGGCAACTGGGTCACGAATACCAGCCCCAGGTACCGCTTACGTCCGCGGCGTGCGATGCGTGCAACCTGGTCGAAAAGATTGGGCATCTGCTTGATGCGCTGGGCCGACAGGAACTCATGCGCTTCTTCGATGAAAATGTTCACCCGGGGAAGGTGGGGGAGCTCCGCGCCGCGGCGGCTAGCGTCCTCTCGCTTGTCGTAGAATTCATCCTGCCGAAGCTGCAGTAGCCTCAGTATTTGCGCTATCACCAAATTCCTTAGATAGGGGGCGTCCATGTCGCTGAGATCGACGATCGAGATGCATCCAGGCTGAAGCATCAGACCTACATCGATCCGCTCGCTGTCTGCATTGGCAAAGATCCCCGCCTTCTTCATGCGCCACAGGCGCTTGTTGATAGCCTTCCATGAGCGCGAGTCCTTTTCCGGCTTCCTTGCCTGGAAGACCATCTTGAGTTCGTCTTCCTTGCCGGCGAACCCAGTCGCCCGCGCAACGAAACCCGACATATCGCCATCAGCGTAGTGGATGCCGAGGTTGACCACATCGATGATCATCTCAACTGTCATGTGCGGCCAGCCCCGCTGCAGTTCATCGACCTCCATGGCCTCGCGCTGTTCGGCATCATTGCTAGGATAGATCCCGAGCCTTTCCATGCTCACGCGTGCAACATCGTAGGCGTCCATCAACCGGCGCTCCTGGGCGTCGGAGAGGTCCATCACCTCTGCGAGCACGTACGGCGAAAACTCGTCGAAAGCGATCTTGAAACTACGAATATCCGGATGCGACGGGTTCGCGGGATGCTTGCCGGCGAGATGAAACAGCCGAGTGTTGCTCGCTCCTCTGGCCTGTAGTCCGCGCTTCTTCAGGGCAGCGAGCATTTGGGGGTTTGAAGTGGCCTGATCGATGGTCGTGTACTCGCCCTCGATGTCGAAGACCACCACAGCATTGCCGGCCTCCGCGAAGTTCATGATGGCGCCAGACACCGTGGTGCTCTTGCCACCGCCGGTGGTTCCGAGGATGGCCGTGTGCTTGTAGAGCACCGACTTCTTGGCGGCGGGCAACTCGATCGGAAGCGAGCTTGCTCCATCCATCAGCCCGAGCCTGACGGGCTTTTCCTCAATGGGAATGTCCAGGCCGATGATCTTCTTCACCTGGTCGTCTTCCAGGAGGAAGACCGGACTGTTGGGGCAGGGGCGCTTCAGGGGCGGGATGACCATGCCGTCGACACGTTCGCCGAAGACGTCGATCTGGGCGATGCCGTGGTATTTCGGCGTCAGCACCGCCCCGTTGGCGGCGGCCACGACAAGGGTAGGCGCTGCCGCGCCGAGAGCGTCTGGCTCAGCGAAAGGCCCGGAGGCCACTACACCAAGATACTCGGCCTCCACCTCTTTGGTGCGGGGGTGGACGCTGGGAATACGAACGAACGATTCCCGCACGACCTCGCCGATATGGTGCTCCGGCACCAGTGCGGTGATCGTGCCGTCCTCGGATCCCGGCCTGTCGAACATCGTGCGAGCTACCGAACCGCGGTAGCTCTCGGGCTCCATGTAGGGGCCGCCATTTTCGTTTGCCGTCTGCTCCAGCCGCGCCTTGGCGGCGGCGACCTTCTCGGAAGCATCCATCTTCAGATCTCCTATTTCAGGGCCGATTGTCGCGTTCGCCGAGGAAGCGGAAGGGGGAGCCACTTCTCGCCAACGCGGCATGCACTTGGGCGGAGAGTCCGCCCGGTTCGAACATTCCCTTGCAGGTGCGGTCGGCGATATCGATCAGGTTGGGGAAGCCCCGCGCCTCCTGGAGCGCGCTATCGGCGATCACGATCTGTGCGGCGTCGTGAACGTAGTCCTCATGAGCGTAGAAGACTCGACCGGGGCACATGGCGGACGCACGATAGACGCCAAGGACCACCTTGGATCCGACGTCTTCCTGAAACGCACGAACCTTCTGGTAGACACCTTTGGCTTTGTAGTGCGGCCGCTCATAGCTGCTGCCAGCGATGTACCCCTCGATGATGTCCTTGGTATTCCGAAGTACAGCGTACTGGAGGGGTTGCAGGCAGTTTGCGATCGTGACCACCGCCGCGTCGCTGATTTCGCTCGGGACGAAGATGAACTTCTTGTGGCCGAGCAAAAGGCGACGCAGCATGTCGAAGCTGGCAAGAGCCATCTCGATCCGGCCGGAACCGACGATGAGTTCGTGAGGCATCGGGCCGCCATGCCCCATCCGCCACGGTCGGGTTGATTTCTCAGCGAGCATTGCACGTTCCGCATAGATCATGAGCGCTCGGCAGAGCATGTCGCTTATGTCCAGCGGGCGATCGTCGTCCCCGAACTCGTTGCGAAGATCAGACTTGGTGCGTCGGGAACGACGGGCGAGGAAATCTCGCACTTCTTGTTCGGCGTTTCCGTTCTTCCTCATGATGTCGTGGCGGAACAGTCTGTGTCCGAGAGTGCCTCCGTCACCATGCCCCTGGTAAGAGGTGAGACAGATGCCGATCTGCATCACCGTCACCGGCAAAGTTGAAACTGTGACCCTGGTGCCGTCGCATGCCTCCACCAATCCATTGAAGAGGATGTTGCTGATCGCACCGGTGGTCTCCTCGACGCTCAGGTTGTAAACCCCGCTCTCGATCGAGCGGTCCGGAGCATGCGGAAGGCTATCTTGGAGTGCCTGCAGCACCTTGGGAGCCATATCCCCTTCATTCTTCGCAGCAAGCTCAACTTCACGTTCCAGTCGAGCGGCCAGCTGGTTCATGCTCTCGCCAGACGTCCACGTGTTCAGGTCGAGTGCTTCCTTGAACTCGTGCGCAAGTCCTTCGGACACTTCGATGTCCTCGAGACCATCATCGGCGCGCGCGTCGAAGTCGTCGCCAAGCGGCTCCCCGAGATCTTCGACGACGTTCCTGATTTCTTCCAGCACCTGCATGGCCTCCGGTTTGTTCATCTTATCCTTCGCGCGGCCATGATGGAGTTCGACTCTTTTATTTCTGCCCGAAGAGGCCAAGTACGCCGATGCTGGTCTTCGTGGGGGCGATCAGCGTTGCCAGCTTGGTCGCCACGGATGCCGGCAACCCGAAGGATTCCCGGATCGGCCCTGGGCCGGCGCCCCGCAGTGCTTTCAGTTCGGCCCACGGTGCCAACAGCTCGATCGCAAGGTCATCAGCCTGGTCTTCCATCGCTTCGACCGAGCGAGCAGGTCCCTCAGTCCGATCCATCGCGTGCTGGAACGGTTCGATGGGGATATCGCGAATGGCGCTGGAAAGGAGTTCGGCCGAGCTGGGCGGGCGAGTGCGGTCGAGGACCGCTACGAACCCCGCCCCAAAGGCATCGACAGCTCGCTGCCGCGGGCTCAGGTAGTGCAGAATTAGGTGGGCAAGCTCATGGGCAACGGTGAAGCGGCGCTCATCCGCCGGATCCGTCGCTTCCACCAAGATCAAGGCGTGACCGACGTCGGCGAGTAGGCAGCCCCGAAGCCGGCGTGTTGGGCCGCAGAACCAGCCGGACATCGCCGGAAAGAACCGCCTCGAAGTCGCGGTGTCTAGGCCTGGGACCTCGACGACTGCTGCACGGTGAACGAGAGGAATCGCCGAAGCGATGTCCGAATGGGAGCCAAAGCGCTCCCTACCTCCGGCCCGGCTCCAAAAGTCACTGGCAATCGCGACCGCATCCATTCAGTCCTCCTCGTCGCGATCTCTGGCGGCCATGAGGCGCCCATCAGTTTCGGAGTCGACAGGGTGAGCGTCGCTGAAGCGTTCGGCAGCCTCTGCGGCCCGAACGAACTGTGCGAGGCTTTCGGGGGACAGAGACGCACCTTCGGCAAGCTCGGTGACGTCCTGCATCCAGAAATCGTGGCGTGGACGACGACATAGAGCGAGATAGGCGAGTTGCACGTCTGTGCAGTTCAAGGCGTCGATAGGCGACGAGGTGAAAGCAGACCTCCACCGCTCGATCAACGAGGCAACCAGGAATGGGACCTTGGCGACCGAGCGGGCTGCCGCACGCAACGCATCCGGATCGCTATCTCTCCAGGTCATCTCGTAGCCTTTTCAGCCGCAGCAGCATTTTGTCCTTGGCCTTTTTCACGATATCCGGCGTGTCTGGTGCGTCAGGTGAGATTTGCATCACCTGCGCAAACGCCGCGGTCTCCTTCTCTTCCGACAGGATGAGCCGTAGAACGCCAGCCTCCGTGTCGTTGGTGACGAGCCGAGCGCCGAACCGGTCGAGAATGGCCATGGCGTCGATCTTTTCGTCATCGCTACGAAGATAGTTCGCGCGAGCGAGCCAGAGTTCGACATCATCGGCGGCATTTGTTAGCAGCGCCGATCGCCTGCGGCGCTTGCGGACCAGATCCAAGCCGTCCCGCTTGGCCGCGTTGCACAGATAGCTCCACAACGAGCTCCTCGACTCGTCGCATTTATGGGGGGCCGAAACGTAGTCAACGATCGCGTCGGTGGCGATGTCGTGTCGATCGTCCTCGCTTAGCTGCGGCAGCTCCTTCACCAAGAAGCCAACGATAGGGCCGTAGGCTGCAGCGAACAGGTCTGCCGACGCTGTTCGACTTCCACTCAGGAGCTTTTGATGGATTTCACTCAGGCGCCCCCGAAGATCCATCGCTCACCGTCGGGCAGCCATTAAGCGCTCGCGCGCCAGTCGAGCGTAAGACGCATTCAATTCCACCCCGATTGAAGTCGATCCTCTTCGCCCGGCGACAAGCAGGGTCGTGCCTGAGCCAGCAAAGGGGTCGAGAACGACGCCTTTGGGCGGACACCCGACCGCCAGGCAACGCTCCACCAGTGCTTCGGGGAAAGGGGCTGCGTGACGATACTTCGGCCCGGGAATCCGCGCGGGGATCTCCCAGATGTCTTCTTCGCCTTCGAGCGCTTCTCGGTTGAAGTAGTATTTCTTCGATTTGCTCAGGATGAAGACGGTTTCGGTGGTGGTCCAGGGCCTGTCCATGACACTGGGCTCGGCAAGTGCCTTGGGCTTCCTCCACACCACAGCTGACCGCAATATCCAGCCTGATTGCTGGAGTGCGAATCCTAGGCGCCAGGGTACTCCAATTAGCGACTTCTGCGGTAACCCAAATCCCGGCCGATCAACCGCGCGGTACTTCTGGCGGGAAACACCGCGCCATGTCTGCTTGGGGTCGCTGCCCTTAGGTTGTCCGCGTCCAGAGTAGTAGGTGTCGCCCATGACGATGAATGCGGTGCCCGTGGGCTTGAGGGCGTCTTTTGCCGCTGTGAACACGGCACTAAGCGATGCAATGAAAGCCTCGACGGTGTCCTCTTGTCCGAGTTGTCCGTCGACGCCGTAGTCGCGCTGCCAATAGTATGGCGGACTGGTGACCAGGCAGTCGACCGACTTTGGCGGCAACTTGGATACCGCTTGAAGTGCGTCTGCATTGCTGAGGATCCACGGGGCACCATTTTTGCTGATCCCGTAGTGGCTCTCTGGCAGCGTTTCCGGCGGGAAAAGGCTGAATGATGGGGCAGAGCCGCCGTCGATGGTCGTCAGCTCGACGTCATGCGAAGGTTTCGCGCGCCGGCTATCAAGTCTGCAAACAACGTCAGCGACAGAACCAACCTTACTCAATACTCTGCGCCCCCCAAGAACGGTGATACTGCGGCCACAAAATATTACTACAGCCCTAGAGCGTCACCAAACAAGGTACTGCTCCTTAGGTCTGAAATCATGGCTAAATCCAATGTTTCCGGCCCATGCTTCGGCCGCCACGGGTCTCGGCGGCGCTTGGTGGGCACGGCGCGATAGAATCGGTCGGTAGCTCAGGTGTTCCTGAGGGCGTACGGTAGATCGATAGGATAGTGGGTCGTTCACGGACTTGGTCGGACTCTTTTCACGGATACCGCCCAAAAAACGCAGATAGGGACGGACTCCTACACTTCTCCGCACGGCTACACACGATGCCTCTTGCAACGTACCGTAACGTACGGTACGCAGCTGTCTGGATTTGCGAGGACGTTGGGGCAGGGTGCCCGGCGTCGACGAGGAGACAATGGGCGCAGCGCTCAAGCAGCGGGACGAGGTGTTTACGCCGCGGCAGCAGGTCGTGCTGACGGCGGCGCTCGATCTCTTGGTAGAGGGTGGCGACGCATTGACCATGACGGCGGTGGCCCGCCGTGCTTCGTGCAGCAAGGAAACGCTCTACAAGTGGTTCGGTGATCGCGACGGGCTCCTCACCGCCACGGTGCAGTGGCAGGCGGCGAAGGTGCGCGTGCCGCATGTCGATCGGCACCGGCTCGATGCCGACCTCCTCCGGGCCAACATCGAACAGTTCGCCCGTGACCTGCTGGGTACGCTGGCAGGCGAGATTTCAGTGACGCTTAACCGGCTCGCCGTCACCGATGCGGGTGGGCAGAAGCGTGGGCTTGGCGCGATCGTCCTCGAGAACGGCCGTATCGAGATGGGCCGACGGCTCAAGCCGGTGCTGGAAGCCGGCCGCGATGCGCGGCTCCTCCGCTTCGACAGTTCCGAGGAGGCGTTCCGCACCTTCTTTGGCCTCGTCGTGCGTGATGTGCAGATCCGCCTACTGCTGGGTGACGCGCTGCATCTTTCGGCCGAACAGATCGACAAGGACGCGCGCGCCGCGACCGAACATTTCCTCAGCCTCTACGGCAGGACCTAACGACCAAACGTGGCCTTCGGGCCCAACGCACAACAGGGGAGACAACCATGCGCGTTTATTACGATCGGGATGCCGATCTCAACATCATCAAGTCCAAGAAGGTGGCGATCGTCGGCTACGGCTCGCAGGGCCATGCCCATACGCTGAACCTGCGTGACTCGGGCGTGACGAACATCGTCGTCGCCCTGCGTCCGGGTTCGCCTTCGGCCAAGAAGGCCGAAGGTGAAGGCCTCAAGGTCATGTCCGTCGCCGAGGCTTCGGCTTGGGCCGATGTCATCATGATGCTGACGCCGGACGAACTGCAGGCCGACATCTACAAGAAGGACATCGAGCCCAACATCCGTGACGGTGCCGCGATCGCCTTTGCGCACGGCCTCAACGTACACTTCATCCTGATCGAACCGAAAAAGACCGTGGACGTGATCATGATCGCGCCCAAGGGCCCGGGCCACACCGTGCGCGGCGAATACCAGAAGGGTGGCGGCGTGCCCTGCCTCATCGCCGTCCACCAGGACGCTTCGGGCAACGCCCAGGACATCGCGCTGGCCTACGCCTCGGGCGTCGGCGGTGGCCGCTCGGGCATCATTGAGACCAACTTCCGCGAGGAATGCGAGACCGATCTTTTCGGTGAGCAGGTCGTGCTCTGCGGCGGCCTCGTCGAACTCATCCGCGCCGGGTTCGAGACGCTGGTGGAAGCCGGCTATGCTCCGGAAATGGCCTATTTCGAGTGCCTTCACGAAGTGAAGTTGATCGTCGACCTGATCTACCAGGGCGGCATCGCCAACATGAACTACTCGATCTCGAACACCGCCGAGTGGGGCGAGTATGTCTCTGGTCCGCGCATCATCACCTCGGAGACCAAGGCCGAGATGAAGCGCGTGCTGCACGACATCCAGTCGGGCAAGTTCACCTCCGAGTGGATGCAGGAATACAAGGGCGGCGCTTCGCGCTTCAAGGCCACGCGCCGCCTCGCCGACGAACACCAGATCGAAGCCGTTGGCGAAAAGCTGCGCGGCATGATGCCCTGGATCAAGGCCGGCGCTCTGGTCGACAAGAGCAAGAACTGAGGCCAGCGGGCCACTGGTTCTTGCGAGAGTTCGGAGGGCCCTACGGGGCCCTTCTTCGTTTCAGGCCGATGCGGCCGCGGTCACTCGCAAGGCGTCGATGATGTCGCTCGGCGCGTCGGCGATCGGCAGTGTGCCGATTTTCCGGAGCCACGACCACATCGTGAGGCGGTGGAGGGTGATATAGAAGGCGAGGGCCTTGGCGGGCTCGGGGTGATCGATCGGGCCGTAACCCTCGAGGATGGCGGCAGTGCTGCCGGGCGTATCGTGCTCGGTGCAGAAGATGCACTTGGCCAAGTCCATCACCGCGCTCTCGGCCCGCACATTGCCGAAATCGATCAGGCCGCTGAGTTGCAGTCTGCCGTCGCGTTCGACGACGAGAATATTGTGTGGCTGCAGGTCGCTATGGGCGAAGACGGCTGGGGCGCTATGGGGGACCACGGCGTCGAAATCGCGCTCGATCAAGCCGCGCAATGTCGAGGCCATGGCCGGGTCGCCGCCATGGTCGAGGAAGCGCTCGAAGCTGTCGCCGACGTAGCGGCTCATACAGGTGACGTTGTCGGGGTGTGGAGCCACGCCGCCCTCAGCGGGGATGCCGCCAAAGGCCGGCAGCCGGATGGTGTGGAGGTGTCTTGCCAGCGCTCCGAGCTGTCGCATGATGCTGGGATAGTCCGGATGCCCGGCGAAGAGCTGCGCGCGTTGCCCTTCGACATAGGTGGTCAGCGCGAAACGGACGGGCAGGTGGGTGAGGCTTTCGTCGACCGTCAGGTAGCGCGTCGGGACGATGTCGGTATCCGCAAGCAGTCCGGCGGCAAACTGATCCTTGCGCGGCAGCAGATGGTCGCCGTCGAATGTCTTGAGCACCAACCGCATGCCGTCCGTGAGGTCGAGCCGATAGACCGCTGCCGTGCCGCCCTCAAACCGGGTGATCTCCCGGACCGGCGCGAGGCCAAGTTCGGCAAGCATCGGCTGCAACTGCTGCGCAGTAATCTCTTCCATCAGTCGCTGAGGACGAAGTGTTTCGAAGCGCAGGTGTCGACGCGGAACTCGAGGTCGTCAGCGCCGCCCTGATCGGCGAGGCGGAGAAACAGGATGACCTTGCCGCAGTCGCCGGAAAGCGGCAGCGTCCCTCTGGTGCGGGGCGGGACCTCGTCCTCTTCCAGCCCGCCGAGATTGTCCTCGACAGGTTCGCCATCCGCGTCGAGCGGAAAACTGTTGATGGCGGTCAGCACATGCGTGCCACGATTCTCGATGGTGACGACGGTATCTGCCAGCGCCGGCGTAGCAAGGAGGAGAAGGGCGGCAGTGGCTACGAGTCGAAGCATGGCTGAAATCCCCGGAAGTCGGGGGAGCTAGGCAGAGCCAGCTGCCGGAATCAAGCCGTGTCGGCAGCGTCCACGGTGCGGACCATCAGGGCGATCGCGTCTGCTGTGCTCATCCCGGCTTCGCGGACCAGCGTGCGCCAGGTGTAGTAGCTCAGCGCGAGCCTCAGCGCGGCCGTGGCCCCGGCGCCCAATCCACCGGCGAGGGACATGAAGACCGCGCCTAGCGGTTCGCCGAAGCGGAGGGCCGAGACCTCGGCCAGAACCGCATTCTGTTCGGCGTCCCGCAACACCGCGCCTGTTACGGCCTCATTGCGCTCGAACCAGGTGTAGAGCGCGGTCAAAGCCACACGGAGCCGCGCGTCCGGATCGTTCAGTTCCGCCCACAGGTCGGGCGAGGGCAGGGGAGCCCTTTGAACGTGCAAGCCCGAGCAGGCCATTAGGATCGCGCGCTCGTCCGGCAGGTGCGCATAAACGGTGTGCCGCTGCACGCCGGCCCGCTCGGCAATCATGCTCACCGTCGTGCGGTTGGGTCCGACTTCAGTGTGCAGGGCGAGCGCGGCCGCAACGATGCGGTCCCGGGTTTCGCCCTCGTTCTCGGCGCGCTTGTTCTTCTTGTATGTTCTGGTCATCTATTCAATGCACACCCGTGTGCATCCATTCAGCTGTGGTTCATATTCGATTGCACATACGTGTACTCCGAAATGAAACGAGACTCCAGAGGAGCTGAATATGGACTTTCCAACCTTCATAGGCGCCAAGAAGTCGGCGCCCGATACCACCACCTTCACCGGGTTCTTCCCGATCGGGCCGCTCGGCATTCTGCCGGCCAATGCCCACTTCATCCATGCCAAGGATCCGATCCTGGTGGATACCAGCGGCGTCGCCTTCCGTGACCAGTTCATCGAGGAGCTGCAGAAGGTGATCGATCCAGTGGACCTCAAGTGGATCTTCGTGAGCCACACCGATCTGGACCACATCGGCAACCTCGAGACGGTGATGGCGCTGGCGCCAAACGCCAAGGTCGTCCTCCCCGGGCTCGGTGCGGCCAAGATGGGCCTTCGCGAAGGCTTCGACATGAGTCGGCTCGTCCCGATGGACCATGGTCAGCGGCTCGACCTCGGTGACCGCGAACTGGTGCTGCTCAAGCCACCGACCTATGACGCGCCCGAGACCACCGGCTTTTTCGACACCAAGACCCGCGTGCTGTTCTCGGTGGATTCGTTCGGGGCGCTGCTCGATGCACCCTACGAGGAGACTGACGCCATTCCCGAAGGCACGTTGCGCGACGGCATGACCATGTGGGCCGGCATCGATGCGCCGTGGCTAGGCATGGTCGACAAGACCCGGCTGGGACAACTGCTCGGCGACATCCGCCAGCTCGATCCGTCTTCCATCATCTCCGGCCATCTGGCAGCAACGTCGGGCAAGACCATCCACCGCGTGCTCGGCAACATGCTCGGTTCGCTCTCGGACGACCGCTTTGCCCACCCGGATCGGCAGACGATCGAATCGCTGTTCGAACACGCGGCGGTGGCGTGATGGGCACCGTGCTTCACATTGACCGCGTTCGGCCTGACGTTTCCCCCGCGGTCGCCATCGCCGCGCCGGTGGGCTGCAAGGGGCCGGCCTGTCCGGCCTTCGCGCGATGCCAGAGCCGGTACGAAGCCAAGGACGCGAGATTCTCGATCAGAACCCTACCCCTGTCGGCGGGCGACTGACGCGGGCAGAGTCGCCTCCGGCGGAACGCCGGCGTTCGGAAAAGAGAGAAGGGGCCTACTGGCCCCTTTTTTGTCCCCCCAGAATCAGGAAGGGCTCCGGCTGTGTGCGCGGAGCCCTTCAGGTTCGCTCAGTCGATTTGTCTATCGAAGCCGAGGCTTTATTCATGCGCGACGGCTCGCGACGGAGCGCCACGGCCGGTCATCAACTGGCGGACATCGCCACGCGAAAGACCGATGTCGCGCAGCAGATGGTCGTCGAGCTGCAGCAGGTCGGCATAGGTCCGGCGCCGTTCAGAGCGGCGGAAGAGGCTGGAGATCATGCTCATGTCAGTCGTCCTTTCTTTGGGATTTTGGCGTCGCCGCCAAGAGTGACGCGGCTTATGATGCCGCCGCCCTGAATGGCGTCTGAATGCCTCGTTAGGGTTTTGCTAGGAGAGATGAACATGCCCCGCGCGTTGCCAGAGTTCCCGGTCGAGGGCAGATGCCAGTGCGGCGCCGTGCGCTATCGGCTCAACGCCGCGCCGCTCGCCGTCTATGCCTGCCATTGCAAGGACTGCCAGCGGTTCTCGGGTACTACGCATACGCTCTCGATGGTGATCCGCGCCGAAGACGGTGAACTCATCAGCGGCGAGCTGCATGGCTTCGACAAACGCGCTGACAGCGGCCGGACGGTGCGGATGATGGGCTGCCGCGACTGCGGCACGAAAATCTGGAACGTGCCGCTGGCGACGCCGGAATACCTCATCGTCAAACCGGGGACGCTCGACGATATCGCCTGGATCGAACCGATCGGCGCCATCTGGACCCAGAGCCGTGCGCCCTGGGCCGTGATCGACCCGTCGGCGCCGAACTTCCCTGGTCAGCCACCCAGCCGGCAGCCGCTGATCGATGCCTGGCAGGCGGCGCATGGCGGCTAGCCTCGCCGCCAAATGATCGCTAAGACGGCCTAGCCGGGAGGAGGGCCGTCCATGAGCGCCGAGAGCGACATCCAGCAGATCATTGCCCAGGAGCAGGGGCTCGCCTTCGAGCGCTTCGACGAGGACACGGCCTTTGCCATCGGCAGCCATATCCGCGATGCCGCGAACGCGGCGGGCAAGGGCATCGCCTATGGCGTCTATCTGTGGGACCGGACGCTGCTGAGCGGCCTTACCAAAGGCGCGTCGTCGCACAACACCATCTGGGCCGAGCGCAAGGTGGGCACGGTACGGCTGCTGCATAAGTCTAGCTACCGGCTGGTGCTCGAACGCGGCGACAAGCCGCGGCTGCTGGAGCCGAGCTGGGCTGCCGACCCGTCGACCTACGCCATCGCCGGTGGCGCCTTCCCGATCCACGTCAAGGGCATAGGCTTTGTCGGTGCCATCGCCGTGTCGGGCCTGCCTGAGCGCGACGACCATGGTTATGGCGTGGCCGCGGTTTGCGCCGTGCTTGGGCTCGATGCACAGCAATGGATGCTGCCGGCCGCCTGAGGCCTGTGCTAGGAGGGCGCCAAACTCAGGAGTAGCGTTATGGCCCGGGAAGACGACATCAGGCAGATCATTGCGCAGGAGCAGGGGCTGATCTTCCCGAGCTTCGACGAGCACATCGCCTTTTCGCTCGGTTCGCGCGTCCGCGAGCGGGGAATTGCCGACAAGCTCGGCCTCGTCTGCGACATCCGCACCTGGGACCGCCCGCTGTTCTATATGGCGCTGCCATCGACCACCGGCGACAACCAGCACTGGGTGCGCCGCAAATACAACCTAGTGCAGCGGGTCTCGAAGAGTTCCTATCGCGTGGTGCTGGAGAACAAATCAGGCGTTGATCATTTCCTGCCGCGCCGCGGTCTCGACAACGAGAATTATGTGCTCGCTGGCGGCGGTTTTCCGATCCGCGTCAAGGGCGCCGGCATGATCGGCTGCATCACCATCTCGGGCTTGCACGAACGCGACGACCATGGCGTCGCCGTCGAGGCGCTCTGCGACGAACTGGGGCTCGATAAGAAAGAATTCGCCTTGCCGAAAGCTTAGGCAATTCTGCTGACATACGGGTGCTTGACAGTCCGCGCCCAAGGCCGCAACAGCCTTGGGCATTGGAGCGTCAAATGAAACTCAATTACCTGCTACTTGATGTCTTTACGACCGAACGGCTGAAGGGCAATCCGCTCGCCGTAGTCCTCAAGGCCGATCACTTGCTCGACGACCAGATGCAGGCCATTGCCGGCGAGTTCAACCTCTCCGAGACGATCTTCATCTGCAAGCCGCGCCAGGACAAGCACTCGGCCTGTGTGCGGATTTTTACTCCGACAGTGGAACTGCCTTTCGCCGGCCACCCGACGGTTGGCGCGGCAGTGGTGCTGGGCCTGCAGACGCGATCAACTGCCGTGCGCATCGAAGAGCAGGTTGGGCTCATCACCTGCGTCATAGAGCAGGTACACAAGCGTGGGGCCTTCGCCCGCTTCGCGCTGCCGCAATTGCCGGCGCCCGCGGGGCAGTCGCCCGATTCGGCAAAGCTTGCCGAAGCCTTGGGTCTTTCGCCCGATGAGATCGGCTGCGGACGATACATGCCCGCAGTGTATTCGGCTGGCGTGCTGTTCTATCTGGTGCCGGTGCGCGACGCCGCCGCACTGCGCAAGGTCAAGCCCGAGCGGCGCGGATGGGGCGAGGTGTTCCCGCTTGGCCATAGCTCGGTCTATGTCTTTACCGAGACGCCGAACGAGCCGGACAACCAGTTCGCTGCGCGCATGTTCGCGCCCGGAATGGGGCTAGGCGAAGATCCGGCTACCGGCGCGGCCGCTGCGGCGCTGATCGGGCTTCTGGCCGAACACGGCCAGGACGGACAGACCGAACTCACCCTGCGCCAGGGCCTCGAAATGGGCCGCCCGAGCCGCATCTCGGTGCAGTACCGCAAGGCCGGCGGCAAGCTCACGCACGGTGGCATTGGCGGGCACGCGGTGGTGCTCGGCGAGGGTGTTCTAGACTTCGAGGACTAACGGACCCGGTCCCCTCACAAATCTCCTCGTGGTCCTCATTCCGAGTTTGTTGAAGGATGGGGGCGTGGCTAGTCCCGACTCTCCCGCTCCGCTACAGTCCCTCGCAGGGATCGCTGGAGGGCTTACCTATGGATATTCTTTACATTCTCGGCTTGCTGCTGTTCTTCGTCCACATCGTGGCCTTTGTCGCCGGTGGAGCCAATTCGGTGGTCATGCCGATCATCGGGGCAAAGATGGCGACAGCCTCGCCTGAGGTGCGCAGCAATCTCATGGATGTGGCCTTGCGCCTCTCCAAAGTCGGCAAGGCGGCGATGGGAACGCTGCTGGTCACCGGCGTGCTGGTGCTCTGGCTCAAGTGGAACTGGGTCGTGCCAAACGCCTGGTTCTGGGTGAAGATGGCGGGGATCGTCGCCATGATCGTCTTCATTGTGCTCAACGAGCGCACGCAGAAGGCGGGGGGGCCGGATGCGCCGCGCAAATCCAAGATGTTCGGCCAGTTGACCGCGCTCAGTTTCGCCTTGGTCATCCTCGCGGCGGTCTTCGCCTTCAATTAGGATCATGCCTTGGACTTCCTCTTCGCTGCGCTGCTCTTTGCGCATTTCCTTGGCTTGATGCTGGTCTCCGCCGCCTTCCTGCCGCTGCTCGGCATGATGGGTGGGGGCAGCGTGGCCCCCGCCACCAATCGGCTGCTGACGCAGTTCGGTCACTACGGCATCATTGTCGCGGTCATCTCCGGGCCGCTGATGCTCTGGGTGCGGTATGACGGCTTCGACGGCATCAGCCACTGGTTCTGGGTGAAGATGCTGTTCCTCGTGGCGCTGGCAGGCGGCGTCGTCGTTTCCGCGATCTCGGCGAGGAAGATGCGGGCAGGGGACGCGGCCGCCACGGCCCGCGTCCGCACCGGCCGCCTTGTCGCGGCGGCGGCGCTGGTCGGTATTGTCCTGTCCGCCGTTCTGGCGTTCGGCTGATGCCCAGACTCGACCACATCAATATTCACGTCGTCGATGGGCCGCGCATGGTGCGGTTCTTCGAAGAGGTGATCGGCGCCAACGAAGGGTTTCGGCCGCCCTTCGATTTTCCGGGTCACTGGATCTACGTGGATGGCCAGCCGGCCATCCATCTCTCCATCGTCGAGCGCGACCGCGACTTCCCGCAGGGCATGATCAATCACATCGCCTTCGGGGTCTACGACTACGAGACCATCAAGGCCCGGCTCGAAGCCTCGGGTTATCCGTGGAAGCTGGCCGGTATCCCGGAGACCGAGATCGGCCAGTTCTTCGTCACCGGACCGGAGGGTCTGCTACTCGAGGTGCAATACCGCCGAAAGCTATAGCGTCGGATTCGTCAAATTGGCCCGCAACGGCTTGTGCGGCGCGAGAATTTGCGCCAGTATCTCTGCCGCAATCGGATTTTCGCCATGCAGCGCAAGCGCGCCATCGCCATCGCAGTTGCCGAACAGAAGGCCCGGGAAAACCGGCTTCTGATCGCTGCTGCGTTGCTGCTGCTTCCGGCCGCTCTGCTTCTCCTTCTTATCAGCCCCTGATAACCGGCAGCTCGGAAAGCGAGCGGGTGGTCAGGGGATAGCGCGCAAGAAACCGAACAAGATTTGTCCGGTCGCGTAGGTCGTTTTCGACCCCGGCCGCCCGATAGGAAAACGAGAAAATGACTGTCGATACCAACAAAGACCGCGTCTACATCTTCGACACGACGCTGCGCGACGGCGAGCAAAGCCCCGGCGCCACCATGACGCTGGAAGAGAAGCTGCAGGTTGCCGAGACCCTCGACGAGATGGGCGTCGATATCATCGAAGCGGGCTTCCCGATTGCCTCGAACGGCGACTTCGATGCCGTGGTGGCCGTCGCCAAGCACGTCAAGAATGCCGTGGTCGCCGGCCTCGCCCGCGCCATCCCGGCCGATATCGCCCGCGCCGGTGAAGCCGTGCGCCATGCCCGGCGCGGCCGCATCCACACCTTTGTGTCCACCTCGCCGATCCATCTGGCCCACCAGATGAAAAAGACCGAGGAGCAGGTGCTGGAGATCATCACCGCCACGGTCTCCCAAGCGCGCAACCTCATCGATAATGTCGAGTGGAGCGCGATGGACGCCACCCGCACGCCGATCGACTACCTGGCGCGTTGCGTCGAACTGGCGATCAAGGCCGGCGCCACGACCATCAACCTGCCCGACACGGTGGGCTATGCGGTGCCCGAAGAGCACGAAGCCATGTTCCGCTCGATCATCGAGCGCGTGCCGGGCGCCGACAAGGTGATCTTTTCGGCCCACTGCCACAACGACCTGGGCCTGGCTGTCGCCAACTCGCTGGCCGCCGTCCGCGGCGGAGCGCGTCAGGTCGAATGCACCATCAACGGGCTGGGCGAACGCGCCGGCAATGCGGCGCTGGAAGAAATCGTCATGGCATTGAAGACCCGTGCCGATGCCATGCCGTACCACACTGAGATCGAATCGACGCATCTCAGCCGCGCCAGCAAGATTGTCTCGGCTGCCGCCAATTTCCCTGTCCAGTACAACAAGGCAATCGTAGGCAAGAATGCCTTCGCGCACGAGAGCGGCATCCATCAGGACGGCATGCTCAAGAACGCCCAGACCTACGAGATCATGACACCGGCCTCGGTCGGCATCAAGGAAACCACCCTGGTCATGGGCAAGCATTCGGGCCGCGCCGCCTTCAAGGATAAGTTGAAGGAACTGGGCTACGACCTGGGCGACAATGCCTTTCAGGAGGCATTCGTCCGCTTCAAGGATTTGGCCGACCGCAAGAAGCACATCTACGATGCCGATATCGTCGCGCTGGTCGATGACGAAGCCGGCTCGGTCGATGACCGCATCAAGCTGGTCGACATGGAGGTGGTCTCCAAGACCGGCGGCGTACATCGCTGCGACATGACGCTGAGCATCGACGGCACTGAAGTCTCGGCGAGCTACGACGGCACCGGCTCGGTCGACGCGATCTTCAACGCCATCAAGAAGGCGGTCGGCAAGGACCCGCACCTCGTGCTCTACGCCATCGACGGCGTCACCGGCGGCACCGACGCGCAGGCGAGCGCGCATGTGCGGCTCGAGATGAACGGCCGGATCGTCTCCGGCAACGCCGCCGAGCCCGACACGCTGGTGGCTTCGGCCCGCGCCTATATCAACGCCTACAACCGGCTGCTGCTCGAGCGCGGCGCCGCGGCACAGGGGGCAACCGAGGCCGCCGCGGCCGGCTAGCGCCGGGCGCGCACCGCACTCTCCGCATCTGCCCGGGCCCGCGGGGGGGGGGGGCGTGGTTGGGGGGG
>JAEZKB010000158.1 GCA_023415605.1 Pseudomonadota bacterium | reverse complement strand
GGGGCTCCTCGAAACAGATCATGCCGATTCAATACGCCTCGGACCAACCGGTTCCGCCCCGGCGCGCGACTACCATTTGTAAGTTCGCCTCGTCGGCGCCTTGCCTAAGCTTCAGGCTTCTTGGTCGGCCGCCCCGGCCGCCTGCGGGCAGGCTCCTCGCGGAGCTTGCCCTCTTTTTGCGGTGGATCAGCCCGGCAGTCGATGGAGGCGGCCGGCAAGGGCGGAGAGCCGGCCCCGGATCGCCGTCAGTTCGCGCGTCTTGGCATCCGGCTCGGCGGCATGCCTCGCCTGGCGGCGCCGGCTCGAGAGTTCGGCATCGATGAGATCCATGCTGCACTCGATTTCGGCCAAGGTCAGCTCGTCGCGCTGTCCCTTGAGCTCGGCGCTGCGCACTTCGCGCGCGAGGCGCTCGGCATCGGGTTCCCAGTCGAACAGCGGCTCTGGAAAGCCGGTAAGGCCCGGTTGGGTGGTCTGGAACATCACACCCTCCCTCAGGCCGCCACCTGGCCGCCCTGGCCGGCGCGCGGCGGCGGCAGGTCGTACTGATCGTCCAGCGACTTCAGCGCCTCGAAAATCTCGTCGATGCTCACGGCGACGCCGAAGTCGTAGCTCCGTAATGCCGGGGCACCGGCGACGGCGTGAATGTCGGAGGCCCAGAAGGCCAGCAGTTCGCGCCGGCGGCTCACCGGCAGCGCATGGTCATTGGCGATATCGTGGGGGCGGGAATAACCGATCAGATCGCGGTCGCTTGGGTCGCTGTCGGTCAGATAGTCTTGGTCGAGGTCGTCGATCGTCCTCATAGCTACATCCTCCTTGGAGCAACATAGTTACGGGGCAGGCCGCGGCACTGCCCGGACAATGCCGGCCTTTGGCGCCGGCGAGAGACGATTTAGGCGGTCAAAAGCCCATTTCAAGAGGGGCAGGATTTTGGCTTCGCGGCGGCCCCGGATCGTTCAAATCCTCGTTAAAATTTGTTGTGGCCGGTTGCGACGGGCCCCGCTAGGGTCGGCCTCAGCCTAGGCACCTGCCCGGCGGGGGAATGTCGTGGCGGAAGCGGCCGATAATATGGGTAAGAAGCTGGCGCCGGTGCGGGCCACGGTGGTGTTCGCCGTCGCCTGTCTTGCCTGCTTCGTCGTGCTGGTCACCTGGGTTCTGGTGCAGTCCTATATGGATAGCATCAGCCGGGCAGAAACCCGGGCCAAGGCGTTCTCGCAGGTGGTGGCGGCCAACGCGGCGTTGCTGATTGAAGGCAGCTACCAGGCGCTGCGCCGCATGGACATCGCCATCGGCGACACCCTCAACGACAGCAACAGCACGGCGGTGGAGCAACTCGACGAGGCCGTCGCCAACCTGCCGGCCAATGTGCGGGCCTGGATTATCGATGCCGATGGCACGCCGCGGCTCAGCAATACCGGCCTGCCGAACGATTTCTCCGTCGCCGACCGCGATTATTTCAAGGGCGTCAAAGATGGGGACAGCTTCCGGGTTTCGCCGCTGATGGTATCGCGCAGTGCGGGCGACCCGGTGATCGCCATCGCCAAGCGCATTGAACGGCAGCAGGGCTTCGTCGGCGCCGCTGTCGTCATCATCCCGGCCGATTTCCTCGATCGGCTGCGCGTGGGCCTCGATCTGGGGCCGGAATCCACGCTCGGGCTGATTCGCTCCGACGGCATGCTGGTAACCCGCTCACCGGTCCCGGCCGATACGCAGGATCTGTCGAACTATGTGCTCTTCACCGACTATCTGCAAAAGGCCGACGAGGGCACCTATTTCGCCGAGTCGCCGACCGATGGCGTTCACCGCATCGTCGGTTTCCGCCGCGTGCCGGGCTATCCGCTGGTGGCGGTCGCTTCGATCGGACAATCCGAGGCGCTCGAAAGTTTCTGGCAGACCGTCGGCGTGCTGATCGCCTTCAGCATTCCGGGGCTGATCGGGTTGGGCATCTTCGCCCTCTGGACGGTGCGCTCGCAGATGGCGCTCGCCACCGCCTCGGCGGAGAAGGAAGTGCTGCTGCGCGAAATCCACCATCGGGTGAAGAACAACCTGCAGCAGGTACTCTCGCTCCTGAGCTTCCAGCCTATCCCCGACGAGACCAAGCGGGTGCTCGAAGGGCGCGTCGCCGCCATGGTGGCGGTGCACGAGCAGATGTATCGGTCCGAGCATATGGTGCGGATCGATCTCAGTGAGTTCCTGCCGCGGCTCCTCGCCGGAATCAAGGACAGCTTCGCCCGGCCGGTGGAGGTCACTTTCGACGTGCCCAGCATCGAAATCGACCGCGAACTGGCGCAGCCGCTCGCACTTATCGTCAACGAGGCGGTTGCCAATGCCATCAAGCACGCCTGGCCCGACGACCGTCACGACGCCCGCATCGACATCGCCGTGCGGCTGGCGGGCGACGGGCGCGGCAAGCTGATCATCCGCGACAACGGCGTCGGTTTCGATCCCGAGGCCAAGAGCGCGGGCATGGGCCGCCGGCTGGTGAAAAGCCTCGAGCGCCAGATTGGCGCCACCTCGACCCATAGCTTCGACAACGGCACTGCCTACGAGCTCGACTTCCCGCTCTGGCTCAAGGACTAGGCGGTTCGCCGGGTGGCGGCGGCACCGGCACGTCCGGACTACCCTCCGAGCGGTCGCGGTAGATCGCGGCGCGGGCGAGCAGCATCAGCGTCACCGGCGTGGTGATGAGGATGAAGATCAACACGATCACCTCATGCAGCACCGGCCGCCCGAGCGCGAAGCTCGAATACAGCGACGAGGCGAGGAGGATGAGCGCTGCGCCGAGGCTGCTGCCGAGCGTCGGCGCGTGGATTCGCTGATAGAAGGTCGCCCAGCGGACGAGCCCCACCGTGCCGATGAAGGTCACGGCGGCGCCGGCGAGTACGATCAACGCAATGACGAGCTGCAGCCAGTCGGGGATCGCATTCATTCGATCACCTCGCCGCGCATCAGGAATTTCCCCAGGGCCAGCGTCGAGACGAAGCTCAGCGCCCCCAGCACAAGTGCGACCTCGAAGTAGATCAGACTCCCCGAGCGGATACCGAAGGTGACCAGAAGCAGCATGCCGGTGAGATAGACACTGTCGAGCGCCAACACCCGGTCCTGCGCGCGCGGGCCTTGCAGCATCCGCCAGCAGCCGGCGGTCATGGCCAGCGCCAGGAGGAACTGCGCCGCCAGATAGATCCAGTCGATCAGCGAGAGCGTCATTGCAGGATCTCCACCAGTCGTTGTTCGAAGGAGCGCTTGAAGTCCGCCGCCCAGGTATCGGGGTCGGGGGTGTCGAGCACGTGGATGGTGACGACCTTTCGCGCCGAATTGTGCTCGATCCAGGCACTGCCCGGCGTCGCGGTGACGATGCAGGCGAGAATGGCGAGGCCGTTTTCGTCGGTGAGCTCGAGCGGAATATCAACGAAGGCCGAGCGGGCGGTCCGGCCGGTGAGCACCAGGCCGAGCACCGCGATGTTGGATTTGACGACTTCCTTGATCACCGCACCGAGCAGCACGAAGATCGTGCCGATATGGCTCACCCTCGATTTGGGCGGCACCAGCGGCAGCGCGGCCCAGCAGGCCACGGTCGCGACGATAATGCCCAGAAGGATCTGCCCCGGCGCGAGGCTGCCATTGAGCAGCAGCCACATGGCGAGAAGTCCCAGCCAGACGAGTGGACGGTTCAGCGCTCTCATGGCCGAACTCCCGCACCAGCCTCGCCGAGCACCGCCTGCAGATATTCGCCGCGATCATAGAGCGCATCCGCCGCGGTTGCCATGAAGCTCATTACCGGCTGCGCATAGATGGTCATCACGATGCCCAGCCCGAGCAGCACCACAATGGGCACGACCTCGACCCAGCGGATGGCGGGGATGACGCCCTCGAGCGACACCCAGAAGGTGTTGATGCCGTTGCGCATGAGCGCGATGGTCGCCGCCAGACCCGACACGATCAGCACAGCGATCATCGTCCACACGCCAGCCGGGATACCCGCGTCGCCGCCCAGATCGAGCATGGCGGCGATCATCGCGAACTTGCCCAGGAACCCGGAAAGTGGTGGCAGGCCGGCGATGAGAATGGCGCAGCAGATGAAGGCGACGCCAAGCGCCGCGAAGGCGCCGGGGGTGGCGGTGCCGACCTCCTGCTCGTGCTGCAGCTCCTCGTCGTCGCCATAGGCCTCGAGCGTGATGGCGAGCACGTCGTCACCGGCCGAGCGGCCGCGTTCCACGAGTTCGATGAGGAGAAACAGGCAGGCGAGCCCCAGCGTCGAGCTCACCAGATAGTAGAGCGCGCCGGCGGTCACGCCGGCATCGCTGTAGCCGAAGACCGCGAGCGTCGTGCCCGACGACACCAGCACGCTGAAACAGGCAATGCGTGCCACGCCCTGCGAAGCAAGTACACCGAAGGTCCCGAAGACAATGGTTGCGAGCCCGCCATACTGCAGCACCAGGTCGCCAAAATTCGCCGTTGCTCCGTCGCCCTCGCCGAAGAACAGCGAGGTGAGGCGCAGCACCACATAGACGCCGAGCTTGCTGAGAATGGCGAACATCGCCGCAACCGGCGGCGCCCCCCCCGCAAATGTCGTCCG
>JAEZKB010000151.1 GCA_023415605.1 Pseudomonadota bacterium | reverse complement strand
GGCGGCGGTTCGAACCATCGCTTTGCGCTCGATGACGCCATCCTGATCAAGGACAACCACATCGCGGTCGCAGGCAGCGCCGGGAAGGCATACAAGGCGGCGCGCGAGTTTGCCGGGCATCTCGTTGCCATCGAGATCGAGGTGGTCAACCTCGAGCAGTTGGCCGAAGTGCTGGAGGCGGGTGCCACGATCGTGCTGCTCGACAACATGGACAATCACACGCTGCGCCACGCGGTGGAGCTCAACAAAGGCCGGGCCAGGCTCGAAGCCTCGGGCGGGGTGAAGCTCGACCGGGTCCGGTCAATCGCCGAGACCGGGGTCGACTACATCTCGACCAGCCAGATCACCATGGCGGCGCCACCACTCGACCTCGGACTGGACGTCGTCATCTCATGATCATCGACACCATGCTCAAGGCGGCGATCGCCGCTGCCGAGGTGATCCTCGACGTCTATTCGCGCCCGCTCACGGCCGAGAGCAAGGCCGATGGCTCGCCGGTGACGGAGGCCGATGGCCGGGCCGAGGCCGTGATCCTCGAACTGCTGGCGCCGCTCGGCATTCCCGTACTGGGCGAAGAGAGCGTGGCGGCCGGCAACATCCCGGAGCTGGGACAGCGCTTCTTCGTGGTCGACCCCCTCGATGGCACCAAGGAATTCCTGAAGCGCAACGGCGAGTTCACGGTCAACATCGCGCTCACCGAGGCCGGGCGGCCGGTTTCCGGCGTCGTGCTGGCGCCGGTGACCGGCGACATCTTCTGGACCGCCGAGAGCGGCGCCATGGCTGGCCGGGTGGTCGATGGAGCCGTAACCGGGGCGCGACGGATCAGCGTCGACCATGCCCCTCCCCTCAAGATCGTCGCCAGCCGCTCGCATGGGCATGCGGCGCTGGCCGCACTTTGCGACACGATGAATGTCGCCGAGGACGTGTCGGTCGGTTCGTCGCTGAAGTTCTGCCTGCTGGCCGAAGGGAAAGCGCAGCTTTACCCGCGCTTTACCCCAACCTCGGAATGGGACACGGCCGCCGGTCAGGCCGTGCTAGAGGCCGCTGGCGGCGTGGTGCTCAACCTCGACGGTACGCCGCTGAGCTGTGGCCACCCGGAGCGGAAGTTCCTCAATGGCTTCTTCGTGGCCGCCGCAGACAACGACCTGGCGCAACGCGCCCTTGCAGAGATGCAACGACTGCTCGCCTAGCGGGCGTGCTATCTGCAGTTGTTGAGGGTCTTTCAACCATGCGGAAAGCGCATGGCTGACTCGCAAAAATACTGTCCTTGCCTCTATTGCGGTGCCACTGGCGTGCCTATATAGGGCCAGCATATGCTCGTCCAATATATGTCGACCCGATAGGCCAGAATGAACGTCCGTACCATCTGCCTCGCCATTCTCTACGATGGTGAGGCCACAGGATATGAGATCCGCAAGCTCTCGGTGGAAGGGGAATACTCCTATTTCATCGACGCCAGCTTCGGCTCGATCTATCCGGCGCTCGCCAAGCTCGAGGTCGACGGGCTGGTGACCAGCCGGGTCGAGATGCAGGAAGGCAAGCCGGCCAAGAAGATCTACGCGATCACCGAGGCCGGCCGTACCGCCTTCATCAACTCGCTGTTCGAAAAGCTGGGGGATGACGAATTCCGCAGCGAGTTCCTGCTGTTCCTGCGCTTTGCGTCGGAACTGCCGGCCTCGCTGGTCGAGCAGCGACTCACTGAGCGGCTCGCGCAGCTCAAGGATGTCCTCGCCGATTTCGACCGGCTCAAGAAGGACCACTCACACCCGGGGGACACCTGGGTCATCGATTATGGGCGGACTTGTATGCAGGCTGCCCACGACTACATCCAGGCCCGCAGGGGCGAACTGATTGCGCTGGCGCGACCGGATTCCGGGTCGGCGGCGGCTGCGGAATAGAGGGTTTCAGACAAATGCGTGCGATCTACTCATATGGAGTGGCAGGCCTTATTGTTCTTGGCGCCGGCGCCTGGCTTGCCACCGGCACGTTCGTTGCGGGCGGCAATGGACCGGGCAAGGGCGAAAAGCCGATCATCGCCCTGCTCGACAAGAATGCCGATCACGGCAACACCGAACATCATGGTGACGGCCCCGACCCGCACCTGACTATTGCCGAACGCGTGGCTGAAGCCACCGGTGCCTCGGCGCCGCTGCAGTCGGTGCGGACCGTGACCTACACGGTCCAGCCGATGTCGATCGAAGTGCCGCTGCGTGGCCGCACGTCGGCCAAGACGCTGGTGAGCGTCGTTCCGCAGACCCAGGGCACGGTCGAGGAAGTCCTGGTCGAAAAGGGCCAGACGGTTTCCGTCGGCGACGTGCTCTGCCGCCTCGACAAGGGCGACCGCGAGGCTGCTGTGGCGCAGGCTGAAGCTGCCGTCGCCACCGCCCAGACGGCTTATGAGGCCAATGCCCAGCTGCGCAAGCAGGGCCTCGCGCCCGCCAATAGCGGGCTGCAGCTCGAGACGGCGCTCAAGCAGGCGCAGGTTGGCCTCGACAATGCCCGCACCGAACTCGGCCGCACCGACGTCAAGGCGACGATCTCCGGCGTCGTGCAGGATCCGCTGGCGCAGGTCGGCAGCATGGCCGGCCCGACCGCACCGTGCGCCACCATCGTCCAGCTCGACCCGATGCTGTTCAAGACCCAGGTCCCCGAGGCCCGGATCGAATATGCCAAGATCGGCCTGCCGGCGACGGTCAAGACCATCACCGGCACCTCAATCGAGGGCAAGGTGAGCTACATTTCGTCGGTGGCCGATGACGCCACCCGCTCGTTCGCCGCCGAGATCGAGATCCCCAATGCCGATGGCAAGGTACGCGACGGCATCACCGCGACGGCCGTGGTCAATCTCGGCACCGCGCCGGCACACCTGCTGCCGCAGTCGGTGCTGACGCTCGACGATGACGGCGTGCTGGGTGTTCGTGCCGTGGGCGCGGACAGCAAGGTGGCGTTCTATCCCGTTACCATCGTCATGGACAGCCGCGAGGGCGTGTGGGTCACTGGCCTGCCCCCGACGGTGGATGTGATCACCGTCGGCCAGGAATTCGTGGTTCCCGGCCAGACCGTCAAAGCGACTAACGTGTCGGCTGCCGATGCGGCCAAGGAAGCCAAGGCTGAGGGCGTGCAATCATGATGGACTTTCTCGAACGCATCCTGCGCATGCCGCGGGTTGTCCTGACGGTAATGGCACTGCTGCTCATTGCCGGCTTCGGGGCTTACACCTCGCTGCCCAAGGAGAGCTTCCCGGCCATCGACATCCCCTATTTCTACGTTTCGGTCACCCAGACCGGCGTTTCGCCCTATGACGCGGAGCGCCTCCTGGCCAAGCCGATCGAGGACCGGGTCAAGGATATCGACGGGCTGGAGAACTACACCTCCACCTCGAGCACCGGCCACGCCTCGGTGTTCCTCGAGTTCAACGTCAATGCCGACAAGGACAAGGCCCTGTCGGACATTCGCGCCAAGCTCGACGGCGTCTCGGCCGAACTGCCGGACGACGCGATGGAGCCGACGGTCAACGAAATCTCGTTCAACAGCATTCCGACCATTTCAGTCGCCATCTACGGCGATGTGCCGGAGCGCACCCTGGTGCAGCGCGCCAAGGACCTGCAGGACGAACTCGAAAAGATCCCGAGCGTGCAGAGCGTGAGCCTTTCGGGTTCGCGCGACGAAATGCTGGCGGTGACCATCGATACCAACCGGCTCGAGGCCTATAACCTCACCGCGAGCCAGCTCTTCGATGCGCTCGCCAAGAACAACATGGTGGTCCCCGGCGGTACGCTCGACACCGGCAACGGTTCGTTCAACGTCGAGGTCCCCGGCCTGATCACCACGGCCGAGGACGTCTACAACCTGCCGCTCAAGACCGACGGCAACACCGTCGTGACCTTCGGCGACGTGGCGACTATCACCCGAACCTTCAAGGACGCGACCGAATACGCCCATGTGAACGGCCAGCAGGCCATCACGCTGGGCGTGATCAAGGAGCTGGGCACCAACATCATCCAGATCTCGGATGAAGTGCGCGCCCGCACGGAAGCCTTCACGGCCAACTGGCCGTCGGCGATCCAGCACAGCTTCCTGATCGATTATGCCGACTCCACCAAAGCGCTGTTCCGTTCGCTCGAAGCGGCGGTGCTGACCGCGGTGGCGTTGGTGATGATCACCTGCGTCGCCACCCTCGGCATCCGTCCGGCGCTGATGATCGGTACCTCGATCCCGATCTCGTTCATGATCGCGTTCCTCGTCGTGCAGATGCTCGGCATGACCATCAACATGATGATCATGTTCGGCCTGGTGCTGGCGGTGGGCGTGCTCGTTGACGACCCGATCGTGGTCGTCGAATACGCCGAACGAAAGCTGCAGGAAGGCGTGCCCAAGAAGGAGGCCTTCATCCTTGCGGCGCGCAAGATGTTCGTGCCGGTGGTTTCGGCCACCTTCACGACGCTGGGCGCCTTCGTGCCGCTGCTGTTCTGGCCGGGCATCATCGGCAAGTTCATGAGCTACCTGCCGATCATCGTGATCGTGGTGATGTGTGCCTCGCTGCTCTCGGCGCTGGTGTTCATGCCGATCATCGGCGCGATCATTGCCTCGACCCATGTCGACCCCAAGGCCAAGGAAGCCGCGGACGTCGTCATGTATCCCGACAAGTTCGACGTGAAGAAGGTCAAGGGTTTCACCGGCGGTTACATCCGTGTGCTGCAGGTGCTGATCCGTCACCCGATCATCACGCTGACGGTCGGCTTCGGCCTCGTCATCGGCTGCTTCGTCGCCTACGGCATGAACCCGACCGGTACGGAAGCCTTCCCGGCGTCCGAGCCCGAATACGGCACGGTCAATGTCGTGGCCCGCGGCAACTACTCGCCGACGGAAATCCGTGACCTGCTGGTCGAAGTCGAAAACGAGATCCTCCAGGTCCAGGGTGTCCAGGACGTCATCATGACCTTCGCCGGCAGCGGCGGAAACGCCATGATGTCGTCGGGTGGCCCGCCAGACACGATCGGCCAGTTCAATCTGCAGCTGATGCCGTGGAACGAGCGCATCAAGGCCGAGGAAATCTTCCAGCAGATCCGCGAGCGCGTTGCCGACATTTCGGGCCTGCAGGTGCAGATCGCCGCACAGGAAAACGGCCCCCCGGCCGGCAAGGCGATCAACCTGCGCGTCGAGTCGACCAACTATGCCGACCTCGTGCCGGCGGTGACCAAGCTGCGCAACTATGTCGAGAACGAGCTCGGGCAGACCATCGACGTCGAAGATGGCCGCCCCTCCCCCGGTATCGACTGGCAGGTGACGATCGACCGCGTCGAAGCGGCCAAGTACGGCATCGGCGTGCGTGAGCTCAGCCCCTACGTCCAGCTGGTGACTTCGGGCGTCAAGCTCGGCACCTACCGGCCGGACGATGCGACCGACGAACTCGATATCCGCGTTCGCCTGCCGCTGGAGGAGCGGACCTTCGATACGCTCGATTCCCTCAAGATCGTGACGGCTCAGGGGCTGATCCCGGTGAGCAACTTCATCGAGCGCAAGGCCGTGCCCAAGGTCGCCAACATCACCCGGCGGAACGGCGTCTATTCGATGAATGTCGCCGCGAACCTCGAACCGGGGGTTCCTGCTGACCAGAAGATCGCCCAGGTGCAGGAATGGGAAAAGACGCAGGAGTGGCCTGCGAGCGTCGACATCGTCTTTGGCGGTGCGGCCGAGCAGGTGGACGACACCAACGCCTTCATCGTCTCGGCGTTCGGTGCGGCCATGTTCCTGATCTTCCTGATCCTGCTGCTCGAGTACAACAGCTTCTACCAGGTGGTTGTGACGCTCACGACGGTGATCATGTCCCTGGCGGGCGTGCTGCTCGGCATGCTGGTCACCGGCATGAGCTTCTCGGCAATCATGACCGGTTTGGGTATCGTGGCGCTGGCCGGTATCGTGGTGAAGAACGGCATCGTGCTGATCGACACCTACAACCACTACCGCCGCGATGACCATGTCGAGCCGATCAAGGCGATGCTGATCACCGCCAGCCAGCGTGTGCGGCCGGTGCTGCTCACCGCGACGGTGACGGCGCTCGGCGTAATCCCGATGGCGCTGAACATCGAGTTCGACTTCATCCGCCGCGAGGTGGTCGTAGGCGGTCTCGCCGGTTCGTGGTTCGTCCACCTGTCGGCGGCGCTGGTCTCGGGCCTCTTCGTCTCGACCGCGCTGACCTTGGTCATGGTGCCGGTGATGCTCACCGCGCCCCATGTCATCGGTGCTTCGTTCAAGCGCCTGTTCGGTGCCGTGGGGAACTTCATCGGCAAGATCCTGCCGCGCCGCCGCACTGCGGTGACGCCGGAAGGCGCCACGATCGAGATCCCGGCAGACGCCAACTCGGCCGCCAAGTACATGACCAAGGACGGCAACGGCCTGGTCGAAACCGAACAGGACGGCGTCACCATCGTCTCACGGCAGGCCGCCGAATAGGCCCCCGCCTCGACGGAATGCACCAAGGCCCGCGAGCGATCGCGGGCCTTTTTGTTTGACGCGCTTGCGGATGCACGGTTGATTGACTATTTTAGCTAATCTAGCTGAGGAGTTGAGCATGGCCCAAATGACCGCTACCGACGCCAAAAACAAATTCGGGCAACTCCTCGAAATGGCACGGACGGAGCCTGTTCGAATCCAGAAGAACGGCCGTGATGTCGGCGTCATGCTGTCACCCGAGCAGTACGCGGCACTGACGGAAGGCGAGACCCAGCCGAAGGTGCGGCCTCTCGTGGAGCAACTGCTGGCCAAGAGCATAGAGCGTCGCAAATCACTCTATGAGGCGCTCGCGCGGTAGGGGGATGCCCTTTTACCTGACGATCGACGAAGTGCTTCGGATCCATGAGGTGCTTCTGGAGGCGTTTGGCGGCGCGGAAGGTGTGAGAGATCTTGGTCTGATCGAGTCCGCGTTGCTGCGGCCCCAGACCGGCTATTATACCGACCTCATCGAAGAGGCCGCCGCACTTTGGGAAAGCATGGCGATGAACCATGGTTTCGTGGATGGCAACAAGCGGGTAGCCTATGCTTGTCTCGAACTTTTTCTAGGCATGAACGGCATCGACGTTGCGGCCAGCAACGAAGAGCTGGAGCAGTTCATCTACAGTCATCTCGAAGCAGGCACTTTCCGCAAGGATGTGCTGGAGGAATGGCTGCACAGCCACACTGTCCCGCTGTCATAGCGCAGTGCTCCGCCCACAAGAGCACGTATCGCACCTAGACCCCACCGGCCGTCATCCGGGCTCCGACCCGCGACCCATCTCTCCTCCACTCCGACGGATGGGTGAGTCCCTGCTTTCGCAGGGATGACAATCGAGGATGTGTATAGTGTGGTGAATGAGCTGCGGGCTCAGCCTCTTACACGAATCTTCGCTCTGCTTATCCCCGCGCTCTGCATGTCTCGTAGAATGATCCCCATCAACCCCGCGGTGGACGGGAAGCGCGACAAACGCTTGCGGGGAGACTGCTGGGAGGCGGAGGGGAGTCGTCCCGAACCGCTGGGCCAAGCGCACGGAGGTTAACCTTGGGGAGACAGGATCGCCCCCCTCCCGACGCGCGGGACAATGCCGGAAACCCCAGCAACCCGGAGGCGGTTGTCGTCTCGTACTTATTCACACCAGAGGCGGCATCCGCCTCCGGGCCCGTCACGCTCTTTCTCATCCCCGGAGGGTCACGCCCGGCCGGTGCATCAGTGTGCGCTGGACAATGTGAGTATCGGCCTACTCCGCCGCGGGCACGCCCCGCTTCACTAGCGGATCATTGGCCACCTGGCGGATACGTTCTTCCGCTTCGGAGGCTTCGCGCTGGCGGTTCCACATCTGGGCGTAGAGCCCGTCCTGAGCGAGCAGGCCGGCATGGGTGCCGCGTTCGGCAATCTGGCCATCGCGCAGCACGATGATCTCGTCAGCATTGACCACCGTCGAGAGGCGGTGCGCGATGACCAGCGTCGTGCGGTTAGCAGAGACCAGATCGAGGGCCGACTTGATGTCTTCCTCGGTCTTGCTATCGAGCGCCGAGGTCGCCTCATCGAGGATAAGGATCGGCGGGCCCTTCAGAATGGTGCGAGCGATGGCAACGCGCTGCTTCTCGCCACCCGAAAGCTTCAAGCCGCGCTCCCCGACCGGGGTCTCATAGCCCTTGGGCAGCTTCTCGATGAACTGGCCGATCTGCGCCAGCTCGGCAGCTCGCTTGACCTCCTCGATGGTCGCATCGGGCCGGCCGTAACGGACATTGTACTCAATGGTATCATTGAAGAGGACCGTGTCCTGCGGGACCATGCCGATGGCCGAGCGAAGGCTCTGCTGCGTGATGTCTCGCAAGTCTTGCCCGTCGATGGTGATGCGGCCCTCGATGACGTCGTAGAAGCGATAGAGCAGCCGGGAAATCGTGGACTTGCCGGCTCCCGACGGGCCGACCACCGCAATGGTCTTGCCGGCTGGGATTTCGAAGCTGACGCCCTTGAGGATCGGGCGGTCGGCGTCGTAATGGAACTTCACATCCTCGAAGCGGATCACCGGACCGGTGATCTCCAATGGCTTGGCGCCCGGCTTGTCCTCGATCTCGGGATCGCGGTCGAGCAGCTTGAACATCTCTTCGATGTCCGTCAGGCCCTGCCGGATCTCGCGATAGACGAAGCCGATGAAGTTTAGCGGCCGGTAGATCTGCATCAGGAAGGTGTTGAGCAGCACGAAGTCGCCCAGCGTCAGCTGGTTGTTGAGTACGCCGTAGACCGCCAGCATCCCGATGATGGCAACGCCGACGTAAAAGATCAGCGCCTGGCCGAAGTTGAGGACGCCGAGCGAGGACCAGATGCGGATGGCCGAGCGCTCGTAAGTTTCCATCGACTTGTCGAAGCGGCGGGCCTCCATCTCCTCGTTGGTGAAGTACTTCACCGTCTCGAAGTTGAGGAGGCTGTCGATGGCCTTGGAGTTGGCATCGGTGTCGCTGTCGTTCATGTCGCGGCGAATGGCGATCCGCCAGTTAGACGCCTTGATGGTGAACCACAGATAGAGCCAGATCGTGACGATCAGCACACCGAGATAAGTGGCGCCGAACATGACAATGAAGATGACGCCGGTGATGACGAACTCGACCAGCGTGGGCGCGGTATTGAGCATCGTGAACCGGACGATCGTCTCGATGCCCTTGGTGCCGCGCTCGATGACGCGGGAAAGGCCGCCGGTGCGCCGCGCCAGGTGGAAGCGGAGCGAGAGCTTATGCAGGTGCTGGAAGGTCTGGTAGGCGAGCTTGCGCACCGCGTGCTGGCCCACCGAAGCAAAGAGCACGTCGCGCAATTGTTGGAAGCCGGCATCGATGATGTTGCCGATGGCATAGGCGAGGACGAGCACGACCGGCACGGCCAGGCCGAGGATCAGCGTGTTGTCGCCATTGGTGGCGCCATCGAGGCTGTCGATGATGCCCTTGTAGGCGAAGGGAATGAAGGTGGTGGCAACCTTGGAGACCAGCAGCGCGCCGATGGCAAGCACCACGCGCAGCTTCAGGTCGGCGCGATCCTTGGGCCACATATAGACCCAGAGATTGCGCACCGTGCGCAATAGATTGCCTTCGTCAGCATTGACGGTTTGCTTGTCGGCCATGTTCGGGCGCCCAATCAGGCTGGCTCTGCGATCCGGACCGGAGCAGAGGTGATTTCAGAAACGAGGCCGGAGAAGAGACCGGACGTGGCTGCGCCCAGATCACGCAGGCGATCCTCACGCAGGGTATAGCAGTTTCGTGTGCCCCGGGCCTCGCGCTCGACCAGGCCGGCGTCGAGGAGCACCTTGATGTGCTGGCTGACGGTGGATTGGGCCAGCGGCAGGCACTGGGTCACGTCGGTGCAGCAGCAGGCGCTGGCCTGCTTTTCGGCGAGGATGCGCAAAATGCTCAGCCGCACCGGGTGTCCCAGTGCGCGCATCACATTGGCCAGATCTTCGTCCTGCATCGACAGCTCGTTCATCGTTGAACAGCGATAGAAGAAGTTTTGGGGCGAAGCAAGCCTGCCCGCACGGCTAGTTCACCGGTGCGTCCGACAGTTTGGGGAGATCGAACACCTGGCCGGGGAAAATGCGCTCCGGATTACGCCGCAACTCCTCATTGGCCTCAACGATGCGCTCGAAGAATTTGCCGTTGCCGTAGACCCGGGCGGCGATGGCCCAGAGCGTTTCGCCCCGGCGGATGATGGCCTTGCCCGAGGCGAAGCGCATCATTTCTGGCGCCACCGAGGGCAGCGCGCGAAGCGTGGGGATCGTAGGGTCGAGCTCAAGTCGAGATTCAACTTGTGGTGCAAACGTCACGTTCCCGGCCGCCGAATTGGCCGGTGCGGCCACGCCCGAGCCGGTACCGTCGAGGGTAAGCTCTGGCGCAGGCGGCGGCGGCACATCGATGACGAAGTTCACCTCGGCGCTGGCCGAGACCTTCCCCTCCTGCGGCTTGACGACATCGACGCGGACGCGCTGCACCGGCAGGGTCAGCGCCCCCGCGGCCTCGACCAGCCAGCGGCCGCCCTCGACCGTGGCCGCGGCGATGAACTTGTCCTGCACGTAAAGCCGAACGGTTGCCCCATCCGGCCCTGCTCCAGCGAAGAAATTTGCGCCGCCATCGATCTCGATCGCGTCGATGGTGGCCGGGGCCGATGGAATTGGGGTCACTTCTGCCGGTGGAGCCGGAACAGGCGAGCGCGGCTCGGCGTCGGCAGTCTCCATTGGCTGCTCAATTGGCGGCGGTACAGGAGCAGTGCGTTCCGGCGCCGCTGCCTGCGGTGCCGCTTCCGGCTCGGCTGCGGGAGCAACTGGAATGGGCTCGGCCACCGGTGCCAGCTTAGGCTCAGCTTCGACAGCTGGCGGCGCTGCAGCGGGTGGAGGGGCAGAAGGGGTGATGACCGGGGCCGACACCTTGTCCTCGGGGATCACCACCGTGAAGCTGTGGGGAGAGCGGGCATTGGAGCCGGCGATACCGACGGTGATCTCGGCGGTGCCCACGGCAAGCGGGTGATCGGGTACCAACACCCAGTCGCCGCTGGCCTCGGCCATCACCTTGCCGACCAGGTCGCCGTTGGCAAAGACCTCCACCTCCAGGCCGGGTTCCGCCGATCCGGCGACGATGATGTGGCCATCGGGCTCGGCTCGGATCAGGTCAAGATCCGGCCCGGGCGGTGCCGCCGGCTCTGCCGGGGTCGGTACTGTTTCGCCCGGAACGGCAATGACGGCCTCGGCGGGCGGCGCTTCGCCCGGCATCAATCCGGCCTCGACCACCTCGCCGCGCAAACACGCGAAAAGACCCTCGGTGGCGGCACTGCAGTGCAGGATGCTGGGGCCGGCGAGCACGGCAATGACGACGACGAGTGTTCCCGCCGCCGCCGCGAAAGTGATCCAGATCGTCTGCCGAGACGATGCCACGCGCCAACCTACCCCTCGAGGACTTGGAGCGGGAAGCGCTGGTCAGGCCGCCGAGGCTCCTGCCTCCGTCTTCATCAGCTTATAGGTAATGGATTCATAAAGTGCCTCGAATGAGGCATCAATGATGTTGGGGGAAACGCCGATCGTGTACCAGCGCTCGCCGGTGCCATCGCGGCTCTCGACGAGTACACGGGTGACCGCGCCCGTGCCGCCGTCGAGGATACGGACCTTGAAATCGACGAGTTCTAGATCGCCGATGCGGTCGGAGTACTTGCCCAGATCCTTGCGCATGGCGAGGTCGAGGGCGTTGACCGGGCCGTTGCCCTCGGCCACCGACATCAGCCGTTCGCCATCGACAACGATCTTCACCACGGCCTCGGTGACGGTGATCTCCTCACCACGTGCATTGTGGCGGCGTTCGACGCTGGCGCGGTAGCTCTCGACCTCGAAGAAGGTTGGCAGCGTGCCGAGCACATCCCGGGCCAGGATGGCGAAGCTGGCATCGGCGCCATCATAGGAATAGCCGCGCGCTTCGCGCTCCTTGACGGTGCGCAGTAATTTTTCGAGACGCGGATCATCCTTGCCGATCTCGATGCCGTGGCGCTTGAGCGCGGTCAACAGGTTGGATTTGCCAGCCTGCTGGCTGACCATGATCGAACGCTCGTTGCCCACGCTTTCGGGCGTTACATGTTCATAGGTGGAGAAATCCTTGAGCAGCGCCGAGGCATGAATGCCAGCCTTGGTGGCGAAGGCCGAGGCGCCGACATAGGGCGACTGCCGGGCCGGGGCGCGGTTGAGGATTTCGTCGAACGCGCGCGACACCTGAGTGAGATGCGTCAACTGTTCGGCGGTGACGCCGGTCTCGAACCTGTCGGCGAACACCGGCTTCAGCATCAAGGTCGGGATGATGGTGACGAGGTTGGCGTTGCCGCAGCGCTCGCCGATGCCGTTGAGCGTGCCTTGGATCTGGCGCACGCCGGCGCGAACCGCGGCCAGCGAATTAGCGACGGCCTGACCGGTGTCGTCATGGGCATGGATGCCGAGGCGATCACCGGGCGCAACCTTCAGGACCGCACCAACGATCTCCTCAACTTCGGACGGCATGGTGCCGCCATTAGTGTCGCAGAGCACGACCCAGCGGGCCCCGGCTGAGAGCGCGGTCTGGACAAACTCCAGCGCGTATTGCGGGTTGTCCTTGTAGCCATCGAAGAAGTGCTCGCAATCGACCAGCGCCTCCTTACCGGCGGAGACTGTGGCCGCGACGGTTTCGGCGAGGCTCTTGAGATTTTCCTCAAGCGAGATACCGAGGGTCAGCTCCACCTGATGCGCAGAGGCTTTGCCGACATAGCAGGCGGCGTCCGAGCTAGCGTTGATGACGGCCTGAACGCCCGGATCGTTGCCAACTGAGCGGCCGGAGCGCTTGGTCATGCCAAAGGCGGTGAATTTGGCACGCGTCGTTCGCTTCTCGGAAAAGAACTGATCGTCGATCACGTTGGCGCCGGGGAAGCCGCCTTCGACATAGTCGACCCCAATCTCCTCGAGCAGCGCCGCAATGGAGATCTTGTCCTCGAGCGAGAACTCGATCCCGGCGGTCTGGGCGCCGTCGCGAAGCGTGGTATCGAAGAGGTAGAGGCGTTCCTTGGGCATTGTTGTACTCAGTTACGGGGTGGCCACTCGGCCGTATCGTGATCGGGGTGCTGGCGGTTGGAAGCCTTGATGCGCGGAAGCAAACCGTCGGGATCGACAGAATAGGTCGCAGTGTCGCCGGGGAGGTCCGCGAGATGACTGTACCAGCTTACCCGGCTCTCATTGCCGTACTGGACGACCGGCGGCACGCGGTCGGGCTCGTCAAAGGCACCGGCCATGACCCCGATGTCAAGCGCCCACGGATAATCGAAGATCAGCGGCGTGCCGCAGTCCTTGCAGAAGCCACGGTTCGCCAGTTCCGAACTCTTGAACCAGCTGATGGTGCCGCGGGTTACGTGGAACTCGGTCTTGAGTACTGGGCAGATTACAGCAAAGGGACCGCCTACTGCCTTCTGGCACATGCGACAGTGGCAGACATGAACGTTATCGGGCGCTGCAGTGGCCGCGAAGCGCACTGCACCGCACTGGCAACCGCCGGACAGACGGACCTCAGCCACGGTAGACCTCCCAGACGTCCGTGTCGTGATCGGGGTGCTGGTGGTTACTGGCACGGATCCCGGGGATCTGCTCGGCATCCTCCTCCTCGGTGGTACCGAGCAGCTTGGCGCCTGCTATGTCGATGATCGATGGATGTCGGCTTTCCTTCCCGAGCTGAAACAGGATCGGGATCAGGTGCGGCGTATCGAACGAGCCGATACTGAGCGAAACGCGGTCGCCTTTGAGATACTCCCAGAACAGCGGCGTGCCGCAATCGCGGCAGAAGCCGCGGTGGACCTGAGCCGAACTGCTGAAGATGGCGGGCGTGCCGCGTGTCCACGTCAGATGCTCGCGACGGACGCCCACCAGTGGCGCGAACAGGCTGCCAAAGGCCTTCTGGCACATGCGGCAGTAGCAGACATGCGGATTGTCATGCAGCTGCGTCGCATGAAAGCGCACTGCGCCGCACTGGCAACCGCCCGAATATTCACGGAAGCGATAGCTGTCGTCGGTCATACGAACTCACTCCCTGCAAAGCGGTCGGCGGCGATGATCAGGTGATGCAGCAGGCCGGGCTGGCTCAGCGAATGCCCTTCACCCTCGACGAGGATGAACTCGGCTTCCGGCCAGGCCTTGTGCAGGTCCCAAGCAGTCTGCGCCGGGCAGGCAATATCGTAGCGGCCCTGGACGATGACGGCAGGGATGTCGCGCAGCTTGCTGGCGTTGGCGATCAACTGTCCTTCGTCCAGCCAGCCTTGGTGGACGAAATAGTGATTCTCGATGCGGGCGAAGGCCAGCGCATATTCGGGATCGTAGAAAGCGGTGCTGACGGCAGGATCGGGCCGCAGGGTGATGGTCTCACCTTCCCAGCGCGCCCACTCGGCCGCGGCCTTCAATCGGACCTCCCGATCCGGATCAAGGAGGCGCTTGCGATAGGCCGCCATCAGGTCGCCGCGCTCAGCCTCGGGAATCACCGAGACAAAACGCTCGAACTTGTCGGGAAAGAGCAGCGAGGCGCCGTGCTGGTAATACCATTCGAGTTCCCCGCGCCGCAGCGTGATGATGCCGCGCAGCACCAGTTCGGTAACCCGCTGCGGGTGCGTCTGGGCATAGGCCAGTGCCAGGGTGGAGCCCCAGGAGCCGCCGAAAACCAGCCACTGCTCGACGCCGACCATCTCGCGCAGCTTTTCGATGTCGGCGACAAGGTCCCAGGTCGTGTTGTTGTCGAGCGAGGCGAAGGGTTTCGATTTTCCGCAGCCGCGCTGATCGAAAAGCAGCGCGTCATACCGGGCCGGATCAAAGACGCGGCGCTGGCTCGGAGACATCCCGCCGCCGGGGCCGCCGTGGAGATAGACCGCGGGCTTGGCGCCGGGCGTACCAATGCGCTCCCAGTAAATCTGATGGCCATCGCCGACATCGAGCCAGCCCGAGGCATAGGGCTCGATCTCGGGGTAGAACGTGCGGAATTCACTCACCGCGAGACCTCTTCGGGCGGCCAGGTCTCGGTGTCGTGGTCCGGGTGCTGGTAACTCACCACTGCGGCGAGGAAAGCATCGTTTTCGGGAGACTCGCCCTCGTGCCGGGTAGGCAGCACCACGAGGCCCGAAAAGAACGGCAGCTTGTCATGCGGGTTCACCTGCAGGACCGGCGGCGCCACGGTCGGATCGTCAAATGCGCCAATAGCGAGTTCGACGCTGCCCACCATGTCGTCCACCTCATAGGTCAGCGGCGTGCCGCAATCGCCGCAGAAGCCACGCACGACGTTGTTAGAGCTGCGGAACCTCTTGGGCTCGCCCCGCGTCCAGACCACACCATGACCGGTGACGAGCGGACCGAAGAAGCTGCCGAACGCTTTTTGACACATGCGGCAGTGGCAGATGGTGGCGCGGCCGAGCGAGCCGGCGCGGAAGCGCACGGCGCCGCACTGGCAGCCACCGGTCAGCAGCGGCGTCTCACTCGGGGGCATGGCACACAGCCTCGATATTGTGGCCGTCCGGATCGAAGACGAAGGCCGCGTAGTAGGTCGCATGGTAGTGCGGGCGGAGGCCCGGCGGGCCATTGTCCTTGCCACCGGCAGCGATGGCCGCGGCATAGAAAGCATCGACCTCGGCGTGATTCTTCGCGGACAGAGCGATGTGGACACGGCCGCCACTCAACTTGCCGCCGTCGCCGATCCAGAGAAAGGGGTTGTCAGAGCCTAGACCGGCGACATTGCCGTCCTCACCCTCGAATTTCATGTGCGTCTTGATGCCGAGCGGCGCCAGCGCCTTCTCGTAGAAAGCAAGCGAGACGGCGTAATCGGCGGTGGAGATGGCGACGTGGTCCAGATGGCTCATGATCAAGTCCTCCTTGGTGGCGCGAACGCTAGCGCTTGATTTCCCAGCGAGTGGCGCGTTCGCCTGTCTCGGTCTTGTAGTCCATGAGTTGGACACCTTGTGTCAGCATTTCGGCGCGGATGGCGTCGGCCTTGGCGAAATCCTTGACCTTGAAGGCCTCGAGGCGTTCGGCCACGGCTTTGTCGATTGCTGCCGTATCCACACCGGCGGTGTCTTCCTTGCGCAGGCTGTCGCGGGTAAAGCCGAAGAACCCCAGTGTCGCGGCCAGGCAATCGGCGGCCGTGTCCGTGCCGCGGTTGGCTTTTCGTGCGATGGCGTCCATGGCGACCGAGGCGCGGTGGAAGTTGAGGTCGTCGGACAACGCCTCGATCACCGACGCATCGGGCTCGGCGGGCCGAGTGGATTTGGCAGCGGTCTTCTGCCAGTCGCGGAGTTTTGCTTCCGCCTCTTCGAGCCGCGCCACCGAGAAGTCGATTGGCTCTCGATAGTGAGTCATCAGCATGGCGAGCCGCAGGACATCGCCCGGCCATTTTCGTCCGCCGAACTTCTCGGTCTCCAGCAGTTCATGGATAGTGACGAAGTTGCCCTCGGACTTGGACATCTTCTTGCCCTCGACCTGCAGGAAGCCGTTGTGCAGCCAGACATTGGCCATGGTGTGGGCGCCGTGGGCGCAGCGGGACTCAGCGATTTCGTTCTCGTGGTGCGGGAAGATGAGGTCGAGGCCGCCAGCGTGGATGTCGAACACCTGGCCGAGGTAGCGCTCGGACATGGCCGAGCACTCGATGTGCCAGCCGGGGCGGCCCCTGCCCCAAGGACTCTCCCAGCCTGGTTCTTCCGGACTCGACTGCTTCCAGAGCACGAAGTCGGCGGCATTCTTCTTGTGCGCATCCACGGCGATGCGGGCGCCAGCCAGATTGTCTTCGAGATTGCGACCCGAGAGCTTGCCGTAGTCGGGCATGGAATTGACGTCGAACAGCACTTCGCCCGCCGCCTCATAGGCGTGGCTGCGCTTGATCAGCGATTTGATCAGCGTCTGCATCTCGGCAATATTCTCGGTGGCGCGCGGCTGGATAGTCGGTTCGAGACAGCCAAGTTCAGCGGTGTCGTGGAAATACTGGTTGGCAGTCTTCTCCGTTACCTGCCGGATGGCGTCGTTGAGCGGCAAGTTGGGGAAATCGCGGGCGGCGCGAGCGTTGATCTTGTCGTCGACGTCCGTAATGTTGCGGACATAGGTGACATGGTCGGCGCCATAAACATGGCGCAGCAGCCGGTAGAGCACGTCGAAGACGATGGCCGGGCGGGCATTTCCGATATGGGCATAGTCGTAGACCGTGGGGCCGCAGACATACATGCGGACGTTGTTGCGATCGATCGGTTCGAACGCCGACTTCTCGCGCGTCAGCGTGTTGTAGAGCCGCAAAATGACGTCCATGACCTCTTCCCCAAGCAAAATCCAGCTAGCCCAGACGGATCGGCGCTGGCAGCGGGGCTCTTCGGGTCTAGAGTGTCAGGATGAAGAAAACCGCGCCGCCGACGAGTGTTAGCGGATAATAATGCAGCAGATAGTGAACGCAGTGCGCGCCGTGGTTTTCATGGCGCGCAATCTGCTCGCAAACCCTGTGGAAAGCAAGGGGTGCTGGTGATCAGGATGCAGCTGATCCCAGGCACTGGGCCATCGCCTGTTCGGCGGCCTGGCCGGCGGCGTCCTGCTCGGGCGTTGCGGCGGCTGCGCCGGCGCTGGGATCGGCAGCAGCGAGTTGTTCGCCGAGGAAATCGACAACGGGCTGCGAGAACTGGCTGGCGAGCGCCGCCGAGACGCATGTGCAAGTGGCGTCCAGCGCGGCATCGGCACCCTTGGGCGCGCCCGCGAGGTAATCCTTGAGCCTGGTGCTCGCACGGCAATTGGCGTCGAAGCCGGCCATGTCAGGGACGATGTGGCTGGGATCGGCGGCGGGTGCGGCCGCAGCGGTGACATCGGCGAGGCAGCTGTCGACCACATCCCGCGCCGCTTCCTCCACCGCTTCGTAATTGCCATGGGCGGTGTGGGTTGCCTCGGTGCTTTCCCCCCTGAGGTCGGCAGCAAGGACATCGAGATCGGCCTGCGGGCGGCTGGAGAGACCTTTGGCGAGACAATCGCAGAAGGCAGTAGCCTGCGCGGCATCCGCAAGGCCAAACGCCTCCGATCCGGCCGCGTTGCACGCACCGAGAAACGGTGCGGTATCGGAGACCTGGGCCGAAACTGGCGCTGTCATAAGAAGGCCGAGCAAGGCGGCAGCGGCAGGCAATCTAGTCATTGGTCCCTCGGATGTAGCCCCGGCTCAGACATAGCACCCGGCTTAGCCAAGGCAAAAGAAAAGGGCGGCCGCGAGGACCGCCCTCTGATCACGCAGCGGAGGTCACTAGCTGCGGAACTTCTGGTGGCATTCGCCACAGGTGCCACCGATAACCTGCAATGCGGCGGCATAGGCGGCGGCATCGCCGGCTTCGGCGGCGGCCTTCATATCGTTGGCGCCCTGGAGACCCTTGGCAAAGATCCCGGTAAACGTCTCAAAGTCCTGCCAGATTACGGGCAGCGCTTTGGAGTCGCCGACATTGGAGCCTTCGGGGAACATATGGGGCAAGTTGGTATAGTTGCGGATCAGCGTATCCGCCGCCGCAACGGCCTCGGCACCGCTCAGGCCACCGGCTTGGCGCAATAGGCCGCCATCTTCCTTCATGGCATCCTGGCGGGCCTTGACCAGTTCTTCATGCGACATGGCTGTGAAGTCGGGAGTGGCCGCATCCTGCGCGATGGCACTGGCGGCGATGCCGGCGAAAAGGGCGCCGGCTGCAAAAAAGACTGCGAGTCTGGGAAGGGACATCGGGGTAATCCTAGGGGTTGCCTGTCCGTCTCGTGGATCGCCAAGCTGTTCTCCGGGCTTGTGATTTCCACAAAGAGGAGGCTAGCCGCGAAAACCGGCGACGGTCTATCACGAACACTGGGCTCAACGCTCACAGGTGGGTGATCTGGCGACGGAACTCAGCCTTAACGGATCGTCGCGATGTGCTAGAACATGTGTCACAATCGCCATCGGGTCTCGCTTTGGGCGCAATGGACCGCTAGATCGGGACCAGATGTCAGGGGTCTCCATGCCTTACGTGTCGAAAATCGCCGCTCGCCTGCTCCTGCTGACTATTGCGGGGCTAGCGATGCTCGCCATCGACATTTCGGCCGCCTTCGCGCAATCGGCCAGTTGCGGGCAACTGCAGGCCACGCTGGAGACGCTGGAGCGGAACCGCGCCTATCAGGCAGCGCAGGAGGGGGCTGGCTCGGCCCGAGCGATGCAGCGACAAGTGCAGCGCAACGAAAGCGCTTATGTTCGCAACGGCTGCAACGACGATGCTAAAGCCGGGCGCCAGCTGACCCGCGAATGCCGCGCCTTGGCACGTGAGATCACGCAAGGCCGCGAAGAGGTGGCAAATTTCTCGCGCACCATGGATACCGGCAATGCCATCGCGCAGCAGCGCGAGGCCATTCTGCAGGAGATGGCGCGCTTTAACTGCGGCGGCGGTTCACGGGCACGCATCTTTGACCGCAACGGCGAGGTCGTTGCCGGCCGAGGCGGCGGCCGTCGCGGCAATCTCTTCGACCAGTTGTTCGACTCGCTGGCAGAATCCTTCGATGGCGAAGGCGGGCTGCGCGGCGATGAATTCGACGGCTATGGCAGCTATCACACCGTGCGCACGCTTTGCGTCCGCAAGTCTGACGGCTTTTATTGGCCGATCAGCTATTCGACGCTCACCGACTATCTGCAGAACGACCTCGACGCCTGCCGTCAGCAATGTCCAACCTTGGATGTCGATCTCTACTACTACGACAACCCCGGCCAGGAGGTTGAGCAGATGATCAACACTTATGGCGAGCCTTATACGGCGCTTCCGAACGCCTTCAGGTTCCGGACCGAAATCGACAAGACAGCCAGCTGCAAGTCGACCACCGCATATGGCACCATCAGCGTCGTGGGCGGCGAAGACGGGTCGGCGCGCGCAATGGTCAGCTACAATGGCGTCGACTTCCCGTTACCGCGGCGCGATCCACGCGGTCAGCAGACGCAGATCACCACCGTGGCCTTGGACACCTCGATGTTCGTGAGCGTACCCCTGCCCCGCCGCCGTCCGGCTGCACCGGGGGAGACTCCCAGGCCGGTTCCGGTGGCGCCGGTGGCCACCTCGGAGCCCATGCGTATCGTTCAGTTCGGCGACAAGCGCGTCAGAGTAGTCGGTCCAGAGACGCCTTACGCCCCATCAGCGGCAACAGGGACCTGAGTTCCGGGCCGTCATTTCGCCCGGTCAGTGCCAGGCGTAGCGGCAGGAAGAGGGCTTTGCCCTTGCGCCCAGTCTTCTCCTTGAGCGCGTTGGTCCACAGCGCCCAAGTGCCGAGATCCCAAGGTTCAGCGGGGAGCATATCGCGGGCCGTGGCGATGAAGTCGCGGTCTTCGTCCGCGATGACGGGTTCCACCGGACCATGCACAAGGTGCGCCAAATCGACGATATCGTTGAACTTTTCGAGGTTCTCACGAAGCGCCAGCCAAAGCGGCTCATTGGCGAGGCCCAGCGGCTCCAGCCGTGGCTTGGCAATGTCGTAGGGCATGGCGTGGAGGATACGGGCATTGAGGGTATCCATCTCGGCCGGGTCGAAACGCGCCGGTCCATGCGAAATCATCGAGAGATCGAGCGCCTGCCCGGCGGCAGTGAGATCAGGGTACGGCTCGACGGCAAGGCTGGTGCCGGTCAGGACGGCCACAAGCGCCACCGCGAGCGGCTCGTAGCCCGCCTCGCGCAGATCACTGAGTGACAGCGAACCCAGTCGCTTGGAGAGCCCTTCGCCTTCCGCGCCGGTGAGCAGGTTGTGGTGGGCGAAGAAGGGGACGGGGCCGCCCAGCGCCTCGAAAATCTCGATCTGCGTGCCGGTATTGGAGACGTGGTCCTCGCCACGGATGACGTGGGTGATGCCCAGGTCGATATCGTCCACAACGGAGGGCAGCGTATAGAGGTAGGACCCGTCGGCGCGGATCAGAACGGGGTCCGACATCGAGGCGGTATTGACCGTCTGCGGGCCCTTGATCATGTCCTCGAACTCGACCGGTTTGCCGTCAAGCTTGAAGCGCCAGTGTGGCTTTCGGCCTTCGGCCTCGTACTTGGCCTTTTGCTCGGGCGAAAGGCTCAGCGCAGACCGGTCATAGATCGGCGGCTTGCCCAATGCGCGGGCGCGAGCCCGCTTTCGGTCGAGTTCGTCTTCAGTCTCGTAGGCCGGATAGAGCCGGCCCGCAGCGATCAGCCGGTCGCGGGCAGCATCGTAAAGCGCTGTACGGTCCGACTGGCGTATCTTCCCCGAAGGCACGATGCCAAGCCAGGCCAGATCTTCCTCGATCCCGCGGGCGAACTCCTCCGTGGAGCGGGCCGTATCGGTATCATCGAGGCGCAGGATGTAGTCACCGGACCGGGCCTGGGCGAAGAGCCAGTTGAGCAGCATCGGCCGGGCATTGCCCAAATGCAACCGGCCGGTCGGTGACGGTGCGTAGCGGACAATGGGAGTGGTCACTGTACGCCCTTGCGGTCGACTTTATGCGTGCCGCCAGCTTCGATGTTGGTGTCGCGATAGCCATTGGTGATCGGGTAGCGGCGGCCGAGGCCGAACGCTTTGCGTGTGATCTTCACACCCGGCGCGGACTGGCGTCGTTTGTATTCCGCGATATTCACCAGCCGCTCGATGCGCTGCACCAGGGCTAGGTCAAAACGACCCTGTCCCTTCTCGACCACTTCAGCCAGCGACAGCTCCTGCTCGACAATGCCGGTGAGGATTTCGTCGAGGATGGGGTATGGCGGCAGTGAGTCCTGGTCGGTCTGGTTGGGACGCAGTTCGGCCGAAGGCGCCTTGTCGATGATGTTCTGGGTGATGACTTCGCCCTCCGGACCAAGGCAATCGGCCGGCCGGTTGTGATTGCGCCAATCGGCAAGTTCGTAGACACGCATTTTCAGCATGTCCTTGATCGGGTTGAAGCCGCCATTCATGTCGCCATAGATGGTCGCGTAGCCAACAGCCATTTCAGACTTGTTGCCGGTCGTCAGCAGCAGCCCACCGTGCTTGTTGGAGACCGCCATCAGGTAGACGCCGCGCATGCGCGACTGGATGTTCTCCTCGGTCAGGTCCTGGGGCTTGTCGCCAAAGACCGGCGCGAGTTCGGCCAACGCCGCCTCGACCGGATCGCCGATGGAGACGACATCGTACTTCACCCCGAGGCGGCGAGCACAGTCTTCGGCATCGACCAGACTTTCCCTGGACGTATAGCGATATGGCAGCATGAGGCAGTGGACGTTTTCGGCCCCGAGAGCGTCCACGGCCATCGCTGCCACCACCGCACTGTCGATGCCGCCCGAAAGGCCGAGCAGCACGTGCTTGAAGCCGTTCTTTTTCACATAGTCGCGCAGGCCCAGCACGCAGGCACGCCACGGCGCCTCATCGACGGACGAAAGCGGCTCCACGTGCGGATCGGTGCAGCGCCAACCGTCCGGCGTCCGCTGCCAGTTGGAGATCAGGAGTTCGGGCTCGAAACTCTTGCCTTGGACGACTAGCCGAGCCCCTGGTTCGATGGCAAAGCTGGCGCCGTCGTAGACGAGTTCATCCTGCCCGCCGACTTGGTTGAGGTAGAGCATCGGCACATTGTCTTCGGCGACCCGGTCGCGCACCAACTTATAACGAGTGGCCTGCTTGTTGCGCCAATAGGGCGAACCGTTGGGGCAGAGTAGCATGCGCGCGCCGTTATCGACGAGGTGGGCACAGACTTCGGGGTGCCAGACGTCCTCACAGATCGGGATGCCGATCGACACGCCCTTGATGGTCACCGGCTCCTGCAGCTCAGCGCGCTCGAAATAACGTCTTTCATAGAAGATGTCGTCATTGGGCAGTTCGCGCTTATAGCGGCGGGCGATGACTTCGCCGTTTTCGCAAACCAACACGGCATTGAAGAGTTTGCCCCCATCCTGCCAGACGGTCGGCATGATGGCGGTGACCCCGGTGCCTGCCGTGGCGCGGGCAAAGTCCTCGGCCGCGGCCATGGCATCGGCGACGAAGCGAGGCTTGAACAGCAGGTCGTCTGGGAAGTAGCCGGTGATGAAGAGCTCAGAAAAAAGAAGGATGTCCGCCTGGGCGGCACTCGCCTCCGCGAGAGTCTTCTTGCCGAGCTCCAGATTGGCAGCAAGCGCGCCGACCATGGGGTTGAGCTGCGCCAGCGCGATGCGAAGTCGGTCGGTCACTGGAAGGCCCTTGCTCGGTTGAAAACCGCGGCAAGACTTAGCGGCTCACCTCAACGAGGGCAAGGCGCGGAAGCACCGGAAGTTCCCCTAGAACTTGTAGCTGACTTCCCCAAGCAGGCCGTAGCGGAAGGTCGAAAACTGCTGCGTCTTGGTGATCCAGTTGTTCGCAGTCGATTGGAATGTGAAATCTGCCTGGCCGGTAAGGTACCAGGCGCGGCCACCTAGGCCGATGCTCCAGTTCTCATCGGGGCGGAAGCGGGCCATGACTTCGCCGGTGGCGCCATACAGCCAACCGCTGAGGTTGCCTGGCGAAGCGGGCGTGACACCGGGATCATATGTCGGATGAACGAAGGCGCCGTACTGCCCCTTAATCATGGCGTAAGGGACCGCGGCGATCTCACCCTCAATCTCGAAATGCTCGCCGAATACTGCCTTGGTGGTGAGACCGAGACGGAGCATGTGGTACTCGAGCTTGTTGGGTACGCTTTGCAGGCCGCCCGTAAAGTTCTCGCGCCACATGTCCGGGCTATCATTCCAGTATTGATAACCAAGAAAGCCACCTGAGCTCAGCGTCTCGTTGCCGAGCGCACGCCAGCCCACATCTCCACCCCAGTAGCGGATTTCACCGGAGTCGAGATGCATCGAGCGCGTCGGGGTGGTGAAATCGTTGCTGATGACCGCCGAATAGCCACCATTGGCCTTGCCGTACCAGCCCGTCGCCGGCTCTTCGACACGCAGCACGCCTTCTATGATGTGGCTGGTGTCGCGCGAAGAATATGTATCACCGATGACCTGCATGTCGTGCTGGCCCATTGAATACCAGTAGCGAACACCGGCCTCGACCGCGATCGGGTTCTCTTCCTCGAGCTTCCAATCATCGGGGTAGCTGTCGCGCATGCCGCTGTCTTCCCACTGCCAGTCGGCAGCCAATACGGGAGAGGCGAGGCCAAGCCCCACGGCCAATGCGAGCAGAGAAACCGAACGCAACATGACGACCTCACAAGCAACGCGAACACGTGAGGTTGTTTATGCTCCGTTAGGGTTAATGATTGTCTAAGCCAGTGCAATCAAGCCCTTAGCGAGGTCTTCAGCCGGCGGCGCGCATTCCACGGTCGGGCCGCTGTGCCCGCACTTCCTCGGCCACGAGGAAGGCTAGTTCGAGCGCCTGGGAGGCGTTGAGCCGAGGATCGCAATAGGTGTGGTAGCGATCCTGCAGGCCGGCCTCGGTGATCGCCGCCACGCCGCCACCGGTGCACTCGGTCACGTCGTCGCCCGTCATCTCAATGTGGATACCACCGGCATAGGTACCCATCGCGCGATGAATGGCGAAGAAGGCCTGTACCTCGGAGAGGATGCGATCGAAGGGTCGGGTCTTGTAGCCGGACGAAGCCTTGACGGTGTTGCCGTGCATCGGATCGGACGTCCAGACCACCGAGCGCCCGGCCTTCTGCACCGTTTCGATGAGGCGTGGCAGGTGATCGTTGATCTTGTCCGAGCCGAAGCGGCCGATCAGCGTGATGCGGCCGGGTTCGTCAGTGGGGTTCAGCCGATCGAGGAGCTTCAGCAGGTCGTCGCTGCCGAGGCTGGGGCCACACTTGATGCCGATGGGGTTCTTGATGCCCGAGAAGTACTCGACATGCGCCGCATCCGGCTGGCGGGTGCGGTCACCGATCCAGAGCATATGGCCGGAAGTAGCGTAGAAGTCGCCTGTGATGGAGTCGCGGCGGGTCAGCGCCTCCTCATAGCCCAGTAGCAGCGCTTCGTGGCTGGTATAGAACTTGGTCTCGCGCAGCGACGGCGTGTTGTCGGGCGTGAGGCCGAGGGCCCGCATGAAGTCGATGGCGTCGTCGATCTTGGTCGCCAGTTCCTCGAAGCGCGGATAGGCCTGCGACCCCTTCATGAAGCCCATCGTCCATTCGTGAACGCGGGTCAGATCCGCATAGCCGCCCGACGCAAAGGCACGGAGAAGGTTGAGCGTCGCCGCCGATTGGCGATAGGCGAGAAGGAGCCGCTCAGGATCGGGAACGCGGGCCGCTTCCGTGAAGCCGATGTCATTGATGATGTCGCCGCGGTAGCTCGGCAGCGTGACGCCATCGATCGTCTCGGTGTCGGACGAGCGCGGCTTGGCGAACTGGCCGGCAATCCGCCCGACTTTCACCACCGGCTTGCTGGCGCCATGGGTCAGCACCACCGCCATCTGCAAGAAGACACGGAAAAAGTCGCGGATGTGATCGGCCCCGTGCTCGGCAAAGCTCTCTGCGCAATCGCCGCCCTGTAGCAAGAAAGCCCTGCCCTGCGCGACTTCGGCCAGCGAGTGCTTGAGTTCGCGTGCCTCGCCGGCGAACACTAGCGGCGGGAACTTGGCCAGTTGCGCCTCCGCCGCCACGAGCTTTTCTGCATCCGGATAGACCGGCACTTGCGAGATCGGCTTGTCTCTCCAGCTCTGCGGGGTCCAGTTGCTCATGGCATCACGCGCTCCAACCATAGGAGCGGCGGTCTACCAACCCACAGCCGCAAAGCCAAGCCGGAAGTGGCGGGAGGGTGAACTCGCCTACTGCTTCACCCCGCCGCGATAGATGTAGCTCGGCGCTTTCATCGTCACGAGCTCTTCGGCTGCAGTGGGGTGCATGGCCATGGCGCGGTCGAAGTCCACCTTGGTGGCGTTCATGCCCATGGGTATGGCCGCCATCTGCACGAGTTCGCCGGCGTCGGGTCCGAGGATGTGGAGGCCTAACACCTTGCCGCCATTGGCTTCGGTGATGAGCTTAAGGATCATCCGCTGGGTCTGCGTAGAAAGGGTGATCATCATCGGGCGGAAACGGGCGATGTAGACGTCGATGTCGCCATGCGTGGCGGCCTCGGCCTCGGTGAGGCCGATAGTTGCGACTTCGGGCTCGGCGAAGACGGCGGTACCGATCAGTGAATGATCGACAGCGGTAGGGTTGTCGTTGAAGACCGTTGCGGCGAAGGCGGCGCCCTCGCGGATTGCGACCGGCGTCAGCTGGGCCCGACCGGTGACGTCGCCAACGGCATAGATCGAGGGAATTGAGGTCTGCGAATACTTGTCAACCTCGATGGCGCCGCCTGGCGTGAGCCGCACGCCCAGTTCTTCGAGACCAAAGCCTTTGACATTGGCCCTGCGGCCGGTCGCGAACATCACCGCACCGAAGGGCGCCTCGACCTCGTCGCTGAAGCTGGCGAGAATATCGTCCCCGTGCCGGCGCAGCGAAGTGATGGTCGTCTGATAAATGATCTTGATACCGCGGTCGATGAGGCCCGCCTCGAGGCCCTTACGCAAGTCTTCGTCGAAACCGCGCAGGATGCAGTCGCCGCGATAGACCAGGGTGGTGTGGACTCCGAGACCGGCGAAGATCGTCGCAAACTCAAGCGCGATATAGCCGCCTCCCTCGATCAGGATCGAGTGCGGAAGCTTTTCGAGATGGAAAGCCTCGTTGGATGTAATGCCCAGTTCCTTGCCCGGAATGTCCGGGATGTGCGGATGGGCGCCAGTGGCGACAAGGATATAGCGGGTCGAGAGCTCCCGGCCGTCTTTGACGAGCTTGACGCTATTGGGGTCAGTGATCACACCACGGTCGCGGATGATCTCGACGCCGGGCTTTTCCAGCCCCGCGACATAGGCCGCCTCGAGGCGGGCAATCTCCTTGTCCTTATTGGCGACGAGCGTCGGCCAGTCGAAGGTGGCGTTCACCGTCCACCCAAAGCTGCCAGCGATCTCGTACATGTCGGAAAAGCGCGAGGCATAGACGAAGAGTTTCTTGGGTACGCAGCCGCGGATCACGCACGTGCCGCCGATCCGGTATTCTTCGATGATGGCGACCTTAGCGCCATAGGTGGCGGCCATGCGGGCCGCGCGCACGCCGCCCGAACCGGCGCCGATAACCACGAGATCGTACTGGTCGGACACGTCGAAACTCCTCAGAGAACCGGCAAGCTTCTAGCATCAAACAAAAGACCCCGCACAAGGCGGGGTCTCGGGATGGCAGATCTGCGAGTTTCGATTAGGTGTCGAACCCAGCAGCCTTGAGCTCGGCGCGGACCTTGGCGAAGAACTCGCGCTTAAGGTTGGCCTCGAAGATGCCCATGATCGTCTGCATGCCCTCGTTGAGGTTGGCATTCGCATTGGTGAGCTTCTGGCCGACGGGCGACTCATAGAAGGCAACGATCTCGCCCATTTCTTCCATCGAGAAATTGAGCGCGTAGACGCGGGCGAACTGGTCCATCAGGTCGCCCTTCTTGCCCTTGTATTCTTCCAACGTGGTGGTGATGGCCTTATCGGTCGGCTCCACCAGTTCTGGGTTCTGCGCGGTGATGGTGCTCATCGTATCGATGGCAGTCTTGATCAGCGCCGCTTCATAGATGTTCGCTTTATCGGTCAGGTCGACATATTTGCGGGCGAGCGCGAGGTGTTCCGGCGAGATTTCCTGGGCGGCAGCCGGCACGGCCGATGCGGCCATGGTGAAAGCGAGGAGCGCCGCGATCAGCAGCGACAGGCGCTTGCTCAGAAACTTCATTGCATTGATATCCATCGTTGGAATTCCACCCCGTTCTTGCCCGAAAACCGGTCTGCCGTCACGCATCAATTACCGTGACGCCGCCCGCTCCCGCGACATAGGCGCGCTTGCACATCCCCAGGAACAGCCCGTGCTCCACCACGCCAGGAATGTCCAGCAGCGCCCGCGACAGGGCTTCTGGCGAAAGAATGCGGCCAAATAAAGCATCCAGGATGTAGTGACCGCCATCTGTTACGAACGGGTCACCATCGGCTTTCGTGCGGAGTGTCAGCCCCCCCTCGGCGCCCTGCTCTTTCATGACGCTCTCGACCATCACGCGCGTGGCGCCGAGGCCGAACGGGTTGACCTCTATCGGCAGCGGATAGCGGCCGAGCGGATCGACGATCTTGGAAGCGTCGGCGATTGCGATCATCCGATCGGATGCCGCTGCCACGATCTTCTCACGCAGGAGCGCGCCCCCACCGCCTTTGATGAGCGACAGGCCGGGTCCGATCTCATCGGCGCCATCGACGGTGAGATCCAGTCGTGGCATCGTTTCCAGGTCGGTCAGCGGGATGTTGAGTTCTTTTGCCTGGGCGGCGGTCACTTCCGAGGTCGGGATGCAGATGACCTCCAGCCCAGCCGCCACCCTCTCACCGAGCAGGTCCACGAAATGGCGGGCCGTGGAGCCCGTCCCAAGTCCGAGCTTCATACCGGGCCGAACCTCTTCGAGCGCCCTGGCGGCCGCGATTCGCTTCTGATCTTCGCTCATGGGCCCTCCCGACCAATTCGGGTCCTGCTAGAGAGCGACAAAACCCTTGTCAACCGGGACGTTCACGCGTTGGTGAACGACAATATGTCGCCTTGCGGCAACAAAAAGAGGCCGCCTTGCCCTACCTGTGGTCAAAACATGGCGAGGAGACTTTTGCGTGACGCCTAAATTAGTTATGCAGCGCTCATGTTTCCCGCCCGGTGTCCGGGTGGTGGCTCGATTTCCAGAGGCGCAGTCCTGAACATGAAAAGCTTGAAGAATGTCCTCGTTGTCGTCGTGGCGGCCCTTTTGGCCTTCACCTCGACCGCACCGGTCACGGCGCGCGAATTCAACGAAGAAACCCATATGTGGAGCGACCAGGTCGCCGGCGGTGGCGGCAAGAAGGGCAGCTCCATCAAGAAGGAAGTGGTCGAGTACGCGACCAAGTACAAGCCGGGGACCATCGTGGTCGAGACCAGCGAACGCCGGCTCTACCTTGTTCTGCCCGATGGGAAGGCGATGAAGTACGGCATCGGCGTCGGCCGTGACGGCTTCCGCTGGTCGGGTCAGCACCGCATTACCCGCACGGCCGAGTGGCCGGGCTGGACCCCGCCGGCTGCCATGCGCAAGCGCGTGCCGGACCTGCCGGCCTATATGCCGGGCGGCCCGAACAATCCGCTGGGCGCCCGCGCCCTCTACATCGGCTCGACGCTGTACCGTATCCACGGCACTTCGGAGCCCTGGACCATCGGTCAGGCCGTGTCTTCGGGCTGCATCCGCCTCACCAATGACGATATCACCGACCTCTACGAACGCGTGAAAGTCGGCGCTTTGGTCGTCGTCAACCAGTAAGCTGATCGTCGCCAAGTTCATGAACTTCTGTCAGGCCGGTCCATCAGCGACCGGCCTTTCTGTTTCCGCAGTCTGCGGCTATGAATGAACCGATGACGACCACCCTTTTGTCGCAGTCCAATCTCGAGCCGATCGGCCGGCTGATCGATCGCTACGGCCGGGCGATTACCTATCTCCGCGTCTCGGTGACCGACCGCTGCGATTTTCGCTGCACCTACTGCATGTCCGAGCACATGACCTTCCTGCCCAAGAAGGAGGTCCTGAGCTTTGAAGAGATCGAGACCATCGTCGCCGCTTTCGTGCGGCGCGGGGTCAAGAAGGTGCGGCTGACGGGCGGCGAGCCGCTGGTGCGGCGCGACATCATGGAGTTGGTCAACACCATCGGTGGCCATCTGGGCCAGGGTCTCGAAGAACTGACCGTCACCACCAATGGCAGCCAGTTGCGACGGCATGCGGCGGGACTGGCGAAGGCCGGGGTCAAGCGGATCAATGTCTCGCTCGATACGCTGGACGGAGCCAAGTTCGCCGCCATCACCCGGCGGGGCCGAATGGTGGATGTGCTCGACGGCATCGACGCTGCAGTGGACGCCGGGCTCAAGATCAAGATCAACATGGTGGCGATGCGCGGGGTCAACGACCACGAGATCCCCGACATGCTGGTCTGGGCACATGACCGCGGCTTTGGTCTGACGCTGATCGAGGGCATGCCGCTTGGGGATGTGGAACTCGACCGGGTCGAGAACTACCTGCCGTTGCGGGAATTGCGCGATCGCCTCAGAAAGCAGTTCACGTTGGAGCCGGCCGATCACCGCACCGGGGGCCCAGCGAGATATGACTTCGTCAAAGAAACCAATGGCTTGCTCGGCTTCATTACGCCGATGAGTCATAATTTCTGCGAGAGTTGTAACCGTGTAAGGCTGACGGCAACCGGCCAGCTTTATCTCTGCTTGGGACAGGACGACATGGTCGACCTGCGCGCCGCCCTGCGTGACGGCGGACCGGACGCGCTAGAGGAAGCGCTCGACCGCGCTATGCTGCTGAAACCCAAGGGCCACGATTTCATGCTCGAGCGCGGTGTGCCCGTCGCCGGTGCGCTTGGGCGGCACATGAGCGTGACCGGGGGCTGAGCCTCCCGAACTTGACAGCACGGCCTCGATGCCTATGTTCCGGGCATCGCAACCCCACAGGCAGGTGCCCGATGGAAATCCAGTCGACCGATCTCTTCACTCCGATCGATCATCTGGATTCCGTTTATGCCCTCGCCCGTCATACTCACTTCGGTTGCCTACGCGACGCCTGACGGCACGCGTCTCTTCTCAGACCTTGATCTCACCTTCGGTCCAAAGCGGACCGGTCTCGTCGGCCGTAACGGCACCGGCAAGACGACCATCCTGCGCCTTGTATCGGGTGAACTGCAGCCGCTGAGCGGCAGAATCTCAAAGCCGGACCGCGTCGGAATGCTCCGCCAATTGGTGCAGGTGGAGGATGGTACCGTCGCCGACCAGTTCGGCATTCGTGACGATCTTGCCCGGCTAAACCGGGTCGAAACCGGGACAGGTAGCGACGAGGACGTGCTGGAAGCCGACTGGACCTTGCCCAGCCGCATGGCCACGGCGCTCGACACCGTCGGCCTTGATCTCGAACCGGATCGGCCGCTCGCGACGCTGAGCGGCGGACAGCGGACTCGGGTGCAACTCGCGGCATTGCTCTTTGCCGACCCGGACATGATCCTGCTCGACGAGCCGACCAACAATCTCGATAGTGAGGGCCGCGCTGCCGTGGCAGAGATGCTGCGCAAATGGCGTGGCGGCGCCATCGTCGTGAGCCACGACCGGGCGCTGCTGCGTGAGATGGATGCGATCGTCGAACTGACGACGCTGGGGGCCAGGACCTACGGCGGCAACTGGGATGCTTATGACGAGCGCAAGGCGACGGAACTCGCCGCCGCCGAGCATCGGCTCGACCATGCCGAGCGCACCCTCAAAGAAACCGAGCGCAAGGCGCAGCAGCAGCGCGAGCGGCAGGAGCAGCGCAACGCCGCGGGAAAGAAGATGGCGGCAAGGGGCGGCATCCCGAAGATCATCCTGGGAGGCATGAAGCGCAAAGCCGAAGTGACCACGGGCGCCAAGGCACAACTCGCCGACCGACTGACCGCGGGAGCTGAGGCCGATGCGGCGGCAGCGCGGGCGGAGATCGAGATCCTGACGCCGCTCAGCGTCACCCTGATGCCCACCGACTTGCCCGCCGGCCGCACAGTGCTGGAAGCATCCGGGCTTTTCGGGGGACCGGACGGGCAAGGGATCATCAAAGGCGTCGATGTCAAAGTGGTGGGGCCTGAGCGGGTGGCGATCACGGGTCCCAACGGCTCGGGCAAGACTACCCTGCTCCGGCTGCTGACCGGTGCGCTGACGCCCACGGATGGCACTGTGCGGATCACGCCCAAACACGCCATGCTCGACCAACAGGTGAGCCTGCTCGACCCTGCCCTGTCGATCCGCGACAATTTCAAGCGGCTCAATCCGGCAGCGACGGAGAACGACTGTCGGGCCGCTCTTGCGCGGATGATGTTCCGGGCCGACGCAGCGCTGCAAATTGCCGGATCACTGAGCGGCGGCGAGATGCTGCGGGCGGCGCTTGCTACTACCATTGGTTCGGATACGCCACCCGAATTGCTGATCCTGGACGAGCCCACCAACCATCTCGACATCCATGCCATCGCGGCAGTCGAGGCCGGCCTGCGGCAGTACGATGGGGCCTTGCTGGTGGTCAGCCACGACCGCGATTTCTTGGAGGCGATCGGCGTGGAGAGGGAACTGGTGCTATAGGAGCGCCAAGCCCTCAGCTGCCCTTCAGGTACTTCTCGAAAAAAGCCAGCGTGGCCTTGCGCATGTTGGGGGTTTCCTGATGACCGACACCAGGTTCACGGACGAGGTATAGCGTGTCCTCGCCGGCATAGGACTGGGCCATCTCGTGCCAAGCCATTTCGAAGGCGGGGATCGGGGTGAGCTTGTCGGCTTCACCGATACAGACCAGCTGCGGGCGCGGGGCAATCAGCGCGCCGATGGCACCGGCATCGGCTTCGTCGAGGAGTCCCGGAACGACCAGATAGATGCCGTGGCCATCATGAGCACCGGTCTCGATCATGGTGCGCAGGTCGGCAAAGCAGCAGAGGTGGGCGACGGCGGTTATTCGCTCGTCGACGGCGGCGAGCCAGTAGCTCAGCGTGCAGCCCATCGAGATGCCAAAGGCGCCGACGCGGGTATGATCGACATCGTCGCGGGCCAGCAGCCAGGTCAGCGCTGCCTGGTGGTCGGCCAGCATTTCGCAGATCAAGGACTTGTCGCGCCAGAGCAGCGCCTTGGCATAGGCGCTTTCGGAAATGGTTGCGCGCTGCCCGAAAACCGGCATGTCGATGCAGAGCGTCACGTAACCGGCCTTGGCAAAGACCGGGCCGAGCGGATCAAGCAGGTATTCGCGCCCTTCGAGCAGTTCGGCCGCGCCGATGTCGTAGCGGCCACCATGCGAGTGGCCATAGAGGATGGCCGGATGCTTGCCGGGCGTGGTTGGACGAGTCAGGAAGCCGCGGACGTGCTTGCCCTCGATGAGGAGGTCCAGCGTTTCGACGACATAGCCATCGCGCTGTTCGTCCTTGCGACTGTAGAGGCCGATGCCGCGGCCCTGCAGACCGAAGAGATACTGCAGGCGATCGCGGGCAATCGGCATCTTACTTCTCGTCGTCCGTGACGTTGACGAACTCGAGCGGCAGAGCCGTCGTGTACTTGATCTGGCCCATGGCGAAGGACGAGCTGACGTCGGTCAGATTGATCTTGGAAATCAGCTTTTTATAGAAAGCGTCGTAAGCGGCGATATCCGGCACGACGACGCGCAGCAGATAATCGACGTCACCACTCATCCGGTAGAACTCGACGACCTCGGTGAAGTCCTCGACCACCGCCGAGAACTTCCGCATCCAGGCTTCGTTGTGCTCATTGGTCTTGACCGAAACGAACACGGTGACGCCGGCATTGATCTTGGCGGGGTCGAGCACGGCGACGCGGCCCCTGATGACGCCGTCTTCTTCCATCTTCTGAATGCGCCGCCAGCAGGGGGTAGTGCTGAGCCCCACCTTGCGGCCGATTTCAGCGACAGGCGTGGTTGCATCCTTCTGCAAGAGCGCAAGGATCTTGCGGTCGATCTTGTCTAAAGCGATGATAGCCCCCTAAGGAAATTGATTGCGAAACTTGGAACAATTTTAGAGTTTCGCGCAAATACGCCGCCGCATCGGCCACTTCAACGCAATGTTCTTGCGCCTGTCAACTCCCTGAACCAAGTCCAGACAGCTTCAAGCAAACCCGGCCCGGGATCACCCGAGGGTCCCTCGTCGCGCCAGGTTTTGGGGTCGACGAAACGACCCTGCCAAAGCCCCAGCCGGTCGCGCCTAGCGCTCGCTTCCTCCGCACCATAGCCCTCGGTTGCGAGCGCCAGCCCACGCGTCACCATGTGAGCGCCGAGATCGGCGCCGGCGACCGAGCACCGCGCCAATGTGCGTCCGTATTTGTCCGTGCCTTGCGGCTGGCACTCGACCGGCCCCGCAGCGAGGCGGCCGGACAGCTCCTCGCGGGCCGCACGGCCGCAGCGCCATTCGCCGCCCACGGCATCCCAGCAGATCTGATCGAGTTCGGGGGCGTCGATGGCGAGTAGCCGGACGCGATCGCCCTGCAGTACTAGGCTGTCGCCGTCAGACGCTCGTGCCGTACCTGAAAAGCGCGGCGGCAGCGGGTCGAGCCAGGCGGCGACCAGCGCGGCCAGAACCAGCAGCGCGATACCCGCGATAGTCGGGACCAACGAGCGCCAGCGCGGGACCAAAGCATTGCCGCGGCGGGTCCATTTGGGCATGGAGTCTATCCGTTCAAATCGCGGCCGCTTGGCGGGCACAAATTGACTCCCTCTTAACCACGATCCGCATAGCATCCGCATAGCTAGCGTAGCGAGGGCCGTTTGTACCCTCGAATAGCCCTGTAACGAGTTCGAGTACCCCGCGTAATGCCTCCAACGCCCGCCACTGACGGCGATGTGCGCGCACAGATGGGACGTGAGTTGCGACGCAACTCGCGGAACACTGTCTTCGAGGCCCGCCAGAAACTCACCTCGTCGTCCGGAACGCGTGCCAGCTTCGACTTCGAGCTGCTGGACGAGTATGCGGACTCCCGCATCTCAGGCGTGCTGGCGCTGCCGGCGCTGATGCTGATCCTGGCGCTCTTTGCCTCCCTCTTCGTCGGCCCAGTGGCGGCCGTGGCATGGGTGGGCGTTGTGATCGCCGCCAACCTGGTGGTGGTGCTGCTCTGCCGGCGGTTCAAGCGGGCCAACCGCAGCAAGTTCAATCCGGCGCAATGGACGGCGAGCTTCATTGCTGCCGAGACGGTCTACGGCATCGCCTGGTCGATGTTGTCGCTGTTCACGCTGGTCTCGGATGACCCCAGCCTTTCAGTGGTGATGTTCGCCATGGTGCTGGTCGGCATCGCGGCCAACTCGACCTCGACCCGCACCCTGCCCGGCGCCACGCTGATGGCGACGCTGCCGGCGACGGCAACGGTGTCGATCAACCTCATCGTCCAAGGTGGACTGCTCAACTGGTCGCTGGCGGCGGTGATCGTGGGCGGCGAGATCTTCTTCGTTTATCTTGCCAAGCAGTTGCACCGCTCCGAACTCGAGACCGTGGTGCACCAGGCCGAAAAGGACGCGCTGATCCTCGAACTTGAAGAGGCCCGGCACATGTCGGACGAGGCGCGCCGCCATGCCGAACAGGCCAACATCGCCAAGAGCCAGTTCCTCGCAACCATGAGCCACGAGCTCAGAACGCCGCTCAACGCCATCATCGGCTTTTCCGAAGTGCTGAAGTCTGAACTGCTCGGGCCGCACCAGGTGCCGCAGTACAAGGAATATGCCGGCGACATCCACCGCTCCGGCCAGCACCTGCTCAACCTCATCAACGAACTGCTCGACCTCTCGCGTATCGAGGCGGGCAAGTACGACCTCAACGAGGAGGTCGTGTCGCTCATCGACATCGCCGACGATTGCCGTCGCATGGTGGAGATCCGCGCCAAGGCCAAGAACATCGACCTTGTCTTCAACGCCGACGACAACCTGGCCAAGCTCTGGGGCGACGAGCGCGCCATCCGTCAGGTGGTGCTGAACCTGCTCTCGAACGCAGTGAAGTTCACACCGCAATCGGGCAAGATCATCCTCTCGGTCGCGCGCAGCGCCGATGGCGGGCAGATGGTCTCCGTCCGCGATAACGGGCCGGGTATCCCCGAGGACGAGATCGAAACGGTGCTCTCCTCTTTCGGTCAAGGCAGCCTGGCGCAGAAAACGGCCGAGCAGGGTGCCGGCCTTGGACTGCCGATCGTCCAGAAGATCATGGAACTGCACCAGGGCCGCTTCGACCTGTTCTCGAAGCTGCGGTTCGGCACCGAGGTGATCGCCACCTTCCCGCGCGCCCGCGTCATGGATGCGCTCGCCCCCGTCGTGGAAAAGAAGAACAAGCTCGAGATTTACTCGGAAGTCGGCTGAGCTCAGCTCTCCTTGCCACTCACCGCCGCGCTTTCGAACGTAGCCATGTTGTAGTGGAGGTGGAGGGCGGTCTTCGCCAAGACCGCTGCCAGAGCAGCGCCCGAGCCTTCCCCCAGGCGCATGCCGAGGTTGAGGAGCGGGCTCCTGCCCATGAGTCCCAGCGCTTGGGCATGAGCGTGCTCGGCCGAGACGTGGCCGAAGAGGCAATGGTCGATGCTGGCCGGGTTCACTGCATGGGCGATCGCGGCGGCCGAGGTGGCGACGAAGCCGTCAACGATCACAGGAACCTTCTGGGCGCGCGTAGCGATGATGGCGCCAAGCATGGCGGCAATCTCACGGCCGCCGAGGCGGGCGAGAATGGCGAGCGGGTCGCCCAGCGCATCCTTGTGCAGCGCCAGAGCGCGGTCGACGGCATCGGCCTTGCGGGCAAGGCCGGCGTCGTCGACGCCGGTGCCGCGACCGACCCAGTCGGCGCCGGTGCCGCCATAGAGCGCGGCGTAGATGGCGGCGGCGACAGTGGTGTTGCCGATGCCCATTTCTCCGATGGCGATGAGGTCTGGCTTCCCGGCGATCGCCTCCATGCCATAGGCGATCGTGGCAGCGCACATCTTGTCGTCCATGGCGGCAGCCTTGGTGATGTCGCCGGTGGGCAGTTCCAGCGCCAGCTCGAAGACGCGCAGGTTGATTCCGTGCAGCGCGCAGATCTGACTGATGGCGGCGCCGCCATTGGTGAAGTTGGCGACCATCTGCGCTGTCACCTCGCGCGGGAAGGCGGAGACACCCTGGTCGGTGACGCCGTGGTTGCCAGCAAAAATCGCTACCATCGGGTTGTCGAGCGTCGGCTTGGACTTGCCCTGCCAGCGCGCCAGAAACTCCACAAGCCGCTCGAGTTCGCCCAGCGAACCCGGTGGCTTGGTCAGAGTGGCGTCGCGCCCCTGCACCGCCAGCACCGCGACTTCGTCGCCCGGCGGCACGATCTTGAGGAGGTCGAGGATATCGGCGTAGGGCGAGGCCATGGCAGCTCCGGAGTTGCAATGCGATGTCGGCTGACCGACAAGGTGCATGTTACATGCCGGGCCTTCTCCACCGAATCCGAGTGCATTGCAATTGAGCCAAGACCGCGAGGGTAACGACCACCGGCCGGTTCCGCCCCGGCAGGACAATCATGGTCCGATCGAGGTCGGGGCGCGTCTGGCCGATGATATCGTCATGGCGCTGCGCTTCTTTTCGCGGCTGCCTACCGGGGATCGCCCGCACGAATTGCCTAACCTGTCGCGCATCGCGCTCGCTCTGCCCTTTGCCAGCGTGCTGATCGGCCTCATTCCGGTGCTGGTGATGATGGGTGGCGTGTGGCTGTCGCTGCCGCCGTTCTTCGCAGCGACACTGGGCGTCATCGCCGGGGTAATCGTCACGGGGGCCATGGCTGAGGATGCGCTGGCCGACTCGATGGACGGGCTCTTCGGTGGCCAGAATATCGAGCGCCGGCTCGAGATCATGAAGGACAGCCGGCACGGCACCTACGGCGTCTGCGCGATCGTGCTGCTGTTGGCGGCACGGATCACCGCGCTAGGCTCGGTGGCGGCGTTCCATCCGCTCGTTGCCGGCGGCATCTGGATGGCGGCGATGGTGCTCTCGCGCTCGTTCTCGCTTTGGCTCACAGTGGAACTGCTCCCTGCCCGGCTGGATGGGGCCTCGGCGGCAGCCGGCAGGGTCAGCAAGCGCGTCTTCGGCATTGGCATGGGCATGGCCGTCGTCATCGGCTTTGTCTTCGGGGCGCCGGCTGCGAGCTTTCTCGCGATTATCCTGGCTGTTCTGGCGGCCGGGCTCGTCGCTATCGGCTGGACGGTCCTCTGTCGGCGGCTGGTAGGGGGCCAGACCGGCGACCTGATCGGCGCGCTGCTGGCGCTGGTTGAGCTTGCCGTGATCGGCGTGCTGGTGGCCTTCGCCTGAGGTGGCGCCGACGGTCTGGCCCGTGCGCATCCGAGATCGCCAGGGATGGCCTTGCGTCATAGGCCCACCTCGGGCACTTGAATTGCCGCAAAGAAATCCCCTTATGCTGATAGTGCGCAACGAGGGGACCACCCAATGCTGTTCGTCGGCTTCGCCCTGCTGATCTCGGTCGGTCTGGCGCTGCTCATTTCGTCCGATGCGGGCAAGCTGGTCGGGCTCAGCGAGAGCCAGACCGGGCAGATGCTGCCGCTCGTCATCATGGTGGTGCTGATCGCCAGTTCGCTGGTCAGCCGGCGCATGCGCCTGTCGCAGATGGTCTCGAGCCTCATCCTCTGGGCCGGCATCTTCGGCGTGGTGATCGTCGGCTACACCTACCGCGACGACTTCCAGGACGTGGCGGCGCGGGTGCTCGGTGAAGTCGTTCCCGGCACAGCCACCGTCGATGCGGAGCGCGGCACGGCCACCTTTCGCGTTGGTCGGGACGGCCACTATCAGATCACCGCCACCATCAACGGCGCGGACATCGCCACGACATTCGACACCGGCGCCAGCGCCGTAGTGCTGACCCGGCGCGATGCAGAAGCCGCCGGCATCGATGTGGCAAGCCTGCGCTACAGCACGCCCGTGCAGACGGCCAACGGCACTGGCAGGGCAGCGCAGGTCACGTTGGATCGCGTCGAAGTGGGCGGCATCGTTCGCAACCGCATACGCGCCTTCGTCGCCGAGGAGGGAGCGCTGGAACAGAGCCTCCTCGGAATGACCTTCCTCCGCACGCTGACCCGCTATTCCGTCAGCGGCAATTCTCTCGAACTGACCGACTAGGCCGCCGCCAGTTCGCGCTGGTCGGCCACCGCATCCCAAGCCTGGCGGATGACCTCGGGGCCGGCGCCCCGTTTGCAGGCCTCGACCGAGAGAATTTGCCGGAACAGCCGTGCGCCGCGCATCCCATTCGCGAGGCCCAGCATGTGCCGTGTTACGGCGTTGACGCGCACGCCCTGCCCCACCTGTACGTCGGCATAGTCTGCCATGGCCTCGAGCACGGCTTTGAGGTCAAAGGGTTTGGGCGCATCGCCAAAGAACTCGGCATCGACGCGAGCCAGCAGCGAGGGGTCGTGATAGGCGGCGCGACCGAGCATCACGCCATCGGTGTGCTTCAAATGCTCGCGCGCCTGCTCGAGGTCTTCGATCCCGCCATTAATGTACAGCGGCACATCGAGCCGTTCGGCGAGGCGATAGACGCGTGGATAATCAAGCGGCGGGATCGTCCGATTTTCCTTCGGCGACAAACCCTTGAGCCAGGCTTTTCGCGCATGGACGTAAAGCGCGTCGACGCCAGCCTCCACCATCAGGTCGGCAAAGCGGTCGAGGCTCTGCTCGGTGTCCTGGTCGTCGATGCCGATGCGGCACTTGACCGTCACCGGCACATCTGTGGCCGCCCGCATGGCGCGGACGCACGCGGCGACGAGGTCGGGTTCGGCCATCAGGCAAGCGCCGAAGCGCCCCGACTGCACCCGGTCGGATGGGCAGCCGACATTGAGGTTGATCTCGGCATAGCCATAGGCGGCGCCGATACGCGTGGCCTCCGCCAGCTCGGCCGGGTCCGACCCGCCAAGCTGCAAAGCCACCGGCTGTTCGACGGGATCGAAGCCCAGTAGCTGCTCGCGCTTGCCATGCACCACCGCCGCGCTGGTCACCATTTCGGTGAACAGCAGTGCGTGCCGCGAGAGCACCCGATGCAGGTAACGGCAGTGCCTGTCGGTCCAATCCATCATCGGAGCGACGGAGAAGCGGCGGGCTTTGGCGAGGTCAGTGATCATGGGCGGGAAATAGGGCAAAACCGCAACAATATCCAGCCTGCGGCGCCCTGCGACGAAAAGTCATGTGGCTCAACCGCGGCCATTGGAACCAAACATGCGCCAGGAGGTTTGGACGTATTCGTGGGGTGTGTGGGATGTGTGGGGCAGTGCTGAAGCGCTTTATCGCAGGTCTGGTTGTTGTCTTTGGGAGCCTTGTTCAGGTCCAGGCGCAGGAGACTTTCTGGAAGCCAGTCACACTCAACGACCCGATCCTTTCCGAACTGCGCGTCGGGGCCGCGTTCGAGGGTGTTGAACTCAACGAGAGCGTGCTGATCCTTCCCGGAGTCGTGCCGCTCGACCGGCTCCACAAGCTCAGCGTCGAGGCGGTCTTTGGTGGCGTGGACCTCAATGTGCTCAACCTTTACGGCGACTTCCGTCCCGTTGCGGGTGGTACCTTCAGCCTCTCCGGCGAGGACAGTTGGCTCTGGGGCGGCCTCAACTGGCATGCGCCGATCATTGACCCGTTGTGGTTTGAGTTCACCGCTGGCGCCACCGTCCACAATGGCTATCTCGACAACGCCCCGCCGGGCCGGCGTGCCTATGGCTGCCGCGCGCTGCTTTATCTCTCCGGCACATTCGGCATCGACCTGACCGAAAACCTCACGGCCAGCGTCAACCTCGAGCACGGCTCGCACGCCAAGACCTGCGGCGCCACCAACCCCGGCTTCAACGCCGTCGGCTTCAAGCTCGGCTACAAGTTCTAGTTACTGCAGCTGTGGCTTCTTGAGGAAGCTGTTGCGGTCCGCCGACTTGATACGGACCCAGTTCTCGCGGCCATCGCGGACAATGCGCATCGGTACTTCGGCGCCGGCTTCGCCAGAACCCCAGACCTTCCGATAGAAGTCGGCAAGGCCGTCGACTTCCCCATCGCGGATGTCCGAGATGATATCGCCCTGCTGCAGGCCGGCTTTTGCCGCCGGGCCGCCTTCGGCGACGCTCATCACCACCACGTCGCCATCGCTCTCGGCTGAGAACACGCCGAGCCATGGGCGCGGCGGAGCATCAACGGCACCCCGGGTCAAAAGATCGTCGAGGATCGGCGGCAGGAGGTCGATGGGGACGACCATGTTGATGTCGGCCACCTGCCCGTCCCGCGACATCTGCAGCCGCAGCGAGCCCACGCCGAGCAGCTTGCCCTCGGCGTCGATCAGCGCCGCACCACCCCAGGAAGGATGTGCCGGCGCGATGAAGATGGCCTCGTCGAGCAGGTATTCCCAATAGCCGGCGAATTCCTGCTTGGCGACGATGGTCGAGCGCACCGTGCGGCCGGTCCCGTCGGCAAAGATCACCGGATCGCCGATCTCGGCGGCGCCGGACTCGCCGAATTCCAGCGCCGGCAGGCCGAGGTCACCCATCGCCTGCACAAGGCCGAAGCCGGTGGCCTGGTCGTAGCCGACGACGTGGGCGGCAAAGACCTGCCCATCCTGTCGGGTGAGCCAGACTTCGTCGGCCTCCGTGATGAGATAGCCGATGGTGAGCACAAGCCCCTCCTCGCCGATCACCACGCCGCTGCCCTCGCGCAGGATGCCGAGGCCACTGGCGGTGAAGGCGTCTTCGGGGATGTGGGCGCGAACCGCCACGATGGAGGGTAAATTGGTATCGAAGGTCATGTCTAGAATCCCAGGAGGCGCGCGACGCCTGGCGATGCAGCCAGCCACAGCGGGCGCGCAAGAAATGCCCCAGTAAGGTATGGAGCCGATGGGGCTATCGCAACCCCTAGAGCCACAGCCGAATACGACCGATGGCGGGCTAGTCGGCAGCGTCGGCTGCGATAGCATCCCGCTCGATCCGAGGAGATACCCCCGATGACCAAGCCGCACGGCATCTGGCCGATGCTCTACGCCTTTTTCGACGAGCACGACCGGCTAGACGAGGCCGCGTTCCGGGCGCAGGTGCGCTGGTGTCTCGCCACCGGCTGCCAGGGCATTGCGATGCTGGGGTTGATCACCGAAGTCGGAGCGCTCACCGTCGAGGAGAAGGCCAGGCTTACCGCCTGGGCTGCGGAGGAGATTGGAGCGCGGGTGCCGCTGCTCGTCACCATCAAGGCGCCGGACGCCAATGCCATGATCGGCGAGGCGCTCGCCGCGCGGGCGATCGGCGCGAGCTATGTCATCTTCCAGCCGCCGCCGGTGGCGCAGGTCGACCTGCTCGAGACGTTTTCGCGTGTTTTTGCCGAGGTGCCGGGCGATGTGGGCATCCAGAACGCTCCGGAATATCTCGGCATCGGTCTCGAGCCGGCGGAGGTCACTGAATTGAGGCGCCGCCACCCAAACTTCTCGCTGATGAAGGGCGAGGGTCCGGTGGTGATGGTCAAGCGCTTCCTCGACCAGCTGCCGCCCGAAATGGCGACGTTCAACGGCCGTGGCGGGCTGGAGCTGGTCGACAATCTCGTCGCCGGTTGCGCCGGCATGATCCCGGCACCCGAAACGCTCGACGTGCAGCTGATGATCTACCATGCCGTCCGAGCAGGCGATCTCGCCCGGGCCGCCGCCCTGTACCGGGCGCTGTTGCCCTATGCGGTGTTCTCGATGCAAACCATCCCGGTTGCGATCTTCTACGGCAAGCGCGCGTTCCTCAGGCGCTCCGGCATCGCCAATGCCGGCGCGTGCCGCCTACCGGGACTGACTGAGGATCCCTTCTTTCTCTCCGCATCCGAACGCTGGCTGGCCGGGCTCACGGCGGTGACGAACCCGTGATCCATGGTTAAGCCGCGGTTATGGGTTATCCCTCATAATTGGTAAAACCTGATGTGTGTGGAGTACAGGTAATGGAAACGACCATGGAGCGGGCCGTAAGCGGTGCGCTGATCTCGCTGGCCTTTGCAGCCCCGTTCATCTGGGGATTCTTCCAGCTTTAGTCCGACTTCCGTGCCGGCGCGACTATGCGCCGGCC
>JAEZKB010000138.1 GCA_023415605.1 Pseudomonadota bacterium | reverse complement strand
CCCCCCCCCACCCCCCCCCCCCCGGCCGCGCCCGCCGGCGCCGGTGAAGCGATGAGGGAGCCGATTCCCATCGACGCGGAGGGTCGGTTCGCCGGCTATGCCAGCGCCTTCGGTCTTGTCGACGAGGGCGGCGACGTGGTGATGCCGGGGGCGTTCGCTCGGAGTCTCGCCAAGCGGGGCAGGGGCGGGGTGCGCATGCTGTTCCAGCACGACCCCAAGGAGCCGGTCGGTACCTGGGAGGCGATCCGCGAGGACGCTTTCGGCCTCTGGGTCGAGGGGCGGCTGGTGCAGGGCGTGCCGCGAGCCGATGCGCTCAGGCGGCTGATCGAGCGGCGGGCGGTGGATGGCTTGTCCATCGGCTTCCGCACGGTGCGCGCCACCCGCGAGGGCAAGGGCGGCCACCGCAAACTCTGGCAGATCGATCTCTGGGAGATCTCGATCGTGACGTTCCCGATGCTGGATCGGGCACGGATTGCGGCCGGCGGCGCCGGCCTTGCGGCTGCGGTCGACGCAGCCATTTCACTTATCAAGCAGTGAGGATGATGATGACGGAAGTTTCGACCGACCGCCTGGAAATCAAGGCGGCGGCGCCCGGCGATATTGGCGGCATGTTCGCCGAATTCATGGGCGCCTTCGAGGAGTTCAAACGCACCAATGACGGCCGCCTGGCCGAACTCGAGAAGCGGGGTTCGACCGATGCGCTGACCGAGGAGAAGGTCGCGCGGCTCAACAGCGTGCTCGACAACGCCAAGGCGGCGCTGGACCGGCTGGCGCTCGACCGCAGCCGGCCGCAGCTCGAGGGCGGGCTGCCCATCGCGCAGGACGAATACAAGGACGCGTTCTCGGCCTATGTGAAGCGCGGCGAGGAGAAGGCGCTGTCGATCGGATCCAATGCCGATGGCGGCTACCTGGACGCGAAAATCCGGGAGTTGTTCTTTGCCGGGACGATCCGCGAATGGCAGCTGATCCTGCCCGATTTCGGCACAGTCGAAGGCCCGTTCCAGATCGTGGCGCTGGAATTTTCAGCCGATCACGCCGGGGAAGTGACGTTCGAAATTGCGCTCGAGAGCGCGGGGGAGATGGGGTTCAGCGCCACTTGATCGCGTGGCCTATGCGTCCTTAAGGGTGACCCCCAACCCGCGCAGCATGTCCCAGTAGCCGGGATAGGTCTTGCCAACCGTCTTGGGGTCGCGGATGCGGATGCCGCCGATCTTGAGGCCGGCGAGGGCGAAGCTCATGGCGATGCGGTGGTCGGCATAGGTCTCGATGGCGGTGCGGGCGTTGCGGCCGGCGGCCTGCATGAGGCGGGGGTCGGAGTGGATGACCAGGTCGTCGCCATCCTGCTCGGAAAGGCCGGGGACGATGCGGTTGAGTTCGGTGTCGAGCGCCATGATGCGGTCGCACTCCTTGACCCGCAGGTTGGCGATGCCGACGAAGCGGACGGGCGTGTTGTTGAACGCGGCGAGCACCGCCATGGTTGGGACGGCGTCCTGCATCTGACTGCCGTCGATCACCCCCGGCATGTTGGGGAAGCTGGCGATGATTTCCGCCGCCTTGGCATCGGGCTGGGTGAACTCGGCAGTGGGGACGCCCAGGTCGATGTCGCCGCCGGTCAGCACCGCGGCGGCCCAGAGATAGGTGGCGGCGGAGGCGTCTGGCTCGACGTGGAAATCGCGCGCCGTGTAGCCGGTGCCCTCGACCCGCCACGCGCCGGGCGAGAGCTGCTGGTAGCGGGCGCCGAAGTGCGACATGCCGGCGAGGGTGAGATCGACATAGCCGCGGGCGCCGATATTGTCGCCGGCGAGGCGGATCTCGACCGGGTGCGAGCCGCCGGCAGCCAGCATCAGCACTGCCGAGAGATATTGCGACGATAGGCCGGCATCGAGGGTCACCACGGTGCCGGGAAAGTCGCCCGTGCCATGGACAGTGACCGGCGGGCAGCCGGTGGGCGCCTCGGCCGCGACACCGAGCTGGCGCAGGGCGTCGACGAGCGGCTGGATTGGACGCTTCTGCATGTGCTCGTCGCCGGTGACGACGACGTCGCCCTCGACCAGGGCCACGGCGGCGGTGAGGAAGCGCGTCGCGGTGCCGGCATTGCCGAGGAAGAGCGGGGCGGCGGGCTGCTGCAGCTTGCCGGTGCTTTCCACCACGAAAGTGGTGGCGTCGGGCTCGGTGATGGTGACGCCCATGGCCGTCAGGGCTTCGGCCATGCGGGCGGTGTCGTCGCTCTTGAGAGCCCCGGTGAGGCGGCTGGTGCCCCTGGCGAGGGCGGCCAACAGCAGCGCGCGATTGGTGATCGACTTCGACCCCGGCGGCGAAACGCGGCCGCGGAGCGGATGGGTCGGCGGGACGATTTCGAGCGCGTCGGACACTTTTTTCCCCTTGGATCGGGGCTGATTAGCGGCCCCGCGACACAATTGCAAATTGGAGGAAGGGCTATGGCGAACCCGCAGCGCGGCGAGATTGCCGCGGTGATCGAGGGCGAGGAGAAGGTGCTGTGCCTGACGCTGGGGGCGCTGGCGGAACTGGAGGCCCGGCTGCAGGCCGGGCGCTGGACAAATCGCGAAAGAGCACACCACCCCTGTACCCCGGCCAGGCGCGGGCTCCCTCCGGGCAAACGGGACTATGGCCGCCCGATGGGCGGCCCGCAGGTCAGTTAGTGATGATGCTTGTGCTCGGGCATGGCCTCGAGCTGGTCCTTGGTCCAGCTGGTCGAGGCATGCACGTCGCCGTCTTCGTCGCGCATGAAGTCGAGCTGGCTGGCGGGGACGGCGACCGGTTTGGCGCCGATGCCGAGGAAGCCGCCGACATCGAGGACGACCTGGCTCGAGGCACCCGAGCCGTGGACATGCGAGACGGTGCCGACCTTATGGTCTTCGGCGTCGTAGATAGTGGCGCCTTCGAGCACGGCCGGGGTGAGCTCGGTGGGGCTGAGGCGAACGTGATTGCTGTGGTCCATGATGGGCCTCCTTTTTGGGTTGGCTAAGGGCTCAACCCCTCGGCGGCGCAAGTCGTTCCCGATCTCGTGTCCCGTGCCGGCCTTGCCTGCGCGGCGGGCGCCCCCATATGCACGAGAACCCTGAAACCCAGCGAAACGGACGGCCTGACGAACGTTCATCTAACGTTCAGGCGTTCGTTCATAATCTTGCCACATGAGAAAAACGACCGTGAACATCCTCGCCGCCATGGCAATGGCGCTGCTGGCAGGCATTGGCTTGCCGGGGGCAGCTATGGCGCAGGGTGATGCCTGCCTCAGCAAGCAGGATATCCAGGATCGGCTGTCGCAGGGGCTCATCGCCCCGTTGGCCGATGCCATGAACCGGGCTGGGGTCAGGGGACGTCCGCTTTCGGTTCAGGTGTGCGATGTGGATGGTGAAGACCACTACATCGTCAACATGATGGATTCCGACGGGGAGAGCCAGAGCGTCACCTTGAATGCGGAGGACGGGTCGAAATAGACTGGGACAGCGAGTGTCTGCCGTGCTGAGCGGAGGGTCTGCTCGGCGGTAACCGGTAGCATTCGCCTTGAGAGGGACTTTTCAGAATGCGCATTCTCGTCGTGGAAGACGATACCAATCTCAATCGTCAGCTCAAGGATGCCCTGACCGAGGGCGGCTATGCGGTGGACGTGGCCTTTGACGGCGAGGAGGGGCATTTCCTCGGCGATACCGAGCCCTACGACGCCGTTGTGCTCGATATCGGCCTGCCGCACATGGACGGCCTCTCGGTGTTGGAAGAATGGCGCCGTGCCGGCCGCACCATGCCGGTGCTGCTGCTTACCGCCCGCGACCGCTGGAGCGACAAGGTGCAGGGCATCGATGCCGGCGCCGACGACTATGTCGCCAAGCCCTTCCATATGGAAGAAATTCTCGCCCGGCTCCGCGCCCTGGTGCGCCGCGCCGCCGGCCACTCCTCCAACGAGATCACTGCCGGGCCGGTGCGCCTCGACGTCAAGGCCGGCAAGGTGACCGTCGACGGCCATGCGGTGAAGCTGACGAGCCACGAGTTGCGGCTGCTGAGCTACCTGATGCACCACAAGGGCAAAGTGATCTCGCGCACCGAACTCACCGAGCATCTCTATGACCAGGATTTCGACCGTGACAGCAACACCATCGAGGTGTTCGTCGGCCGCCTGCGCAAGAAGCTGCCCGAGGAAGTAATCCAGACCGTCCGCGGGCTCGGCTATCAGATCCTCGAGGATTGAGGGCGGCGCGGGGGCGCCAGCGACCATGCAGAAGGGCTCGATCGCGGCATCGCTGTTCTGGCTTTCGGCAGGGTGGCTGATCGTCGCCCTGTTGGCCACGGCGTTCCTCCTGACCGAGCTCTATTCGCGCGCGCTCGACAATTCCCTCTCGGAAACCCTGAAGTTTCATATCGAGACCCTGGTCGACCGTACGCTCATCAACCGCGACCCCAAGAGCGAGGCGATCCGGCTGGGTGACCCGCGCTTCGAGCGGCCGGCCTCCGGCTGGTATTGGGTCATTCGTGACGACAAGGGCGAAATCCTCAACATTTCCGGCTCGATGGTCGGCATGCTGCTGCCTGAGCTGACCGGGAATTTCGATGCGGCCAACATGCGGACGGCGGTGCAGACCGACCAGTTCGACACCCGCATGCGGGTGGTGGAACAGGCGGCCAACGTCAACGGCACGCCGCTGCGGTTCACCACCACCGGCAGCCTTGACGAAATCCTCGGGCTGGTCGACGAATTCCGCGGCCAGACGCTGATCGTGCTCTCGGCCGTCGCCATCATGCTCGCCATCATGTCGGGCATCGTGGCGCGGCTGGCACTGCGGCCCATCGGCCGGCTCGGCAAGGCCATCGAAAAGGTCCGTGAGGGCGAGGCCGAAAAGGTCGTCGGCGACTATCCGCGCGAGATCGCGCCCCTGGCCGAAGAGGTCAACGAGCTGCTGCGCTCCAACACCCAGATCATCGAGCGCGCCCGCAACCAGGTGGGCAACCTCGCCCATGGGCTCAAGACGCCGATCGCGGTGCTGCGCAACGAGGCGACCGCCGCAAAAGGCAACTCGGCGCTGGCCCGGGTGGTGCTGTCGGAGTCCGACAAGATGCAGCAACTGGTCTCGACCTATCTCGACCGGGCCCGGATCGCGGCCCGCAGCGCCGTGGTCGGCAAGAAGGCCGATGCCATCCATGTCATGCTGCGGCTGGTGCGGGTGATGGAAAAGCTCAACCCCAAGATCACCATCGCCATGGTGCGGCCGGATGCGTCGCTCCCGTGGTTCCGGGGTGACGAGGGCGATCTCGAGGAAATGGCGGGCAACCTGCTCGACAATGCCTGCAAGTGGTCCAAGGGCCAGATCGGCGTCTCGATGATCGCCGAGCGCAGCCCGTCAGGGGCGAACCTCCTCATCAAGATCGAGGATGACGGGCCGGGCCTCACCGAGGAAGAGGCGCAGAAGGTGCTCCGCCGCGGCGTGCGGCTCGACGAAAAGACGCCGGGCTCGGGCCTGGGTCTGGATATCGTCAAGGAGCTGGTTGACGTCTATGGCGGCTCTCTGCAATTGAAGCGCTCCGTGCTCGGCGGCGTTTTGGCCGAGCTGCGCCTGCCGGGCGCCAAAGTCGGACTGGGTCGGCCCCTTTCCGCACTTTCGCCTCAAAAGGCAGACAACTAAGGCGTCGGCCACCTCCCGGGACTTTCAATGCTGCAGCAGACTCTTCGTGCCTTCCCGCTCACCGGAGCCATTCTGGGCGTGCTCGTGCTCGCCGGTTGCTCAACCGGTCCCACGACGACGCAGTATGCGCAGGGCCCGACCCTGGCGCAGCCGCAGATGACCACCACGATGCAGACCGCGAGCCTGCCGACGCCGGCCCAGCAGGTGGCGACGGCGCAGCAACTGACCGATGTCAGCAGCTTCGTCGATGGCGGCGCCATTCCGCAATTGACCTCGAACGATCGGGCCCAGGCCTCGGGGGCGCAGTACAATGCGCTGCAGTTCGGCCGCCCCGGCGCACCGCGGGCCTGGCAGGGTGACAAGGGTACCTCCGGCAATGTGATGGTCGGGCCTTATGTGCGGGTCAACAATATCGACTGCCGCGATTTCACCCACACGGTGAAGGTCGGCGGCAAGGACTTCGTCAAGAAGGGCCTCGCCTGCCGCAGCGCCGATGGCAGCTGGTCGGTCGACCAGGGCTGATCGGCTCTGATCCGGCTTTTTACCGGGCTTGGCCGGTTCGGCGCGACGGGCCGGCGCTAGGCTTTGTTTACTACCGGGCGGGTAGATTCGGGGCACAAGTGTCTCGATACCCGAATCGCCGATGCCGACCGCAAGCGCACAGCCTCTGAACCCCGCCACTCCCGCGCCGTCTGCCCGCAGCAGACGCCCCGGTCGGCCGTTCTTCGGCCTGATCGACAGTGTCATCGTCGAATCTCCATCGGCGTTTGAGTTCGACGGCGCCTTGTCGCGTGAGCACGCGGTGTCGATCTGGACCTGGATGACGCGCGACCTTGCGCCCGACCTGATCGCCGCCGACGTTCCGGATAGCGCCGAGGCCCAGCAGGCGCTCGATGCGCTGATGCCCGAGCTGCTCGGCCGGGCCCGGCAGGCGCTGGCCGCTGTGCCCACCAGCTACGAAGCGGAGCGCCGGCTCAAGACTCAACTGGGCGGCGAGATCGTCTGGAACCGGCTGCCGATGGCCCTCAACGCGCTCAAGTGTCGGCATCTGCTCGAAAAGGCACAGGCTTTCGGCCGCGCCGCCAACGGCATGCAGGACGAGGCCGGCCTGGCACTCGCGCTCCAATCCATGCCGCTCAACGATCAGGCCGTCGCTGCGCTGCTGATGATGGCGGCGGTGGGGCAGGTCGCCAACCCGTCCAAGTTGTCCGCCGCAGTGATCCGCATCACCGGCTCGCCGCAGGAGGCCGCGATCCAGCGCGCCGGCTTCGCGCCGCTGATCGACGCCATGTTGGCCCATGCGCAGAACCAGATCCATCTCCTGGGCAACAACACCGCCTATGCCGATATCGACCTGACCTGTCGGGCCATCGATCGCTTCCACCGCCTCGCCCGGGCCGTGAACGGCTATCTCGAGCTGGCCCGCGCCAGCCACTGGTCGACGGTCGTCGCCGGGCTGACCAAGGCTGTCTCGGAACGCGTCGAGCCGCGGCTCCGCGATGTGGCGGGCAGCGTCAACATGGCCCTGCGCCGGGGGCGCGAGGGCAGCGACAGGCTCGACAGCGACCAGATCCTCATTGCCCTCAACGGCGTCTATGTGCTGGCCGCGGTGCGCGACGCCCGCGATTCACTCGGCGTGAACGCGATCTTCGACCAGGCCTGGAATCAGGTGGGGCAGGGGCTGGAAATGCACATCCAGCGCGGCCTCGACATCCTGCGCCAGAACCCGGCCGACAAGATCGCCTCGGCGCGGCTCGACGCCGCCATCAAGATGGCCGAGCTGCGGTTCAACCCGGAATATGCCGAGACCCTGCGCAAGGCCAAGGAAAGCGCCGAGCGCCCACGGCCGGTTGCCAGCTAGGCTTTCACCTTTTCGATCCTGTCGATCGCGACGGTGCTGCCGGCATCGCGGATGAAGAGGCGCGTTTCGCCTTTGCTGGCGTCCCGCTCGATGAGGGCGAGGCCACCGACACCGCGATTGGGGGCAGGGCCGACGATGACCGCGACCGCCTGTTGAGGATCCTGGATAGCCGAGCTGAGGAAGAGGAGGCTGCCGCGCTCGAAATAGCGCGCATCGGCCGAGGTCACCACGCAGAGCTGCGGCTTGGGGCCGAAGCGGCCGGTGAGAAAGGCCGGGAGTTCGCTGGACGCGGCCGGCGGCGCCACCCGCCAACCGGTATCGACGATATCGGCGCCAGCGACACCACGTTCGGCTGCGACCGCGCCGGCGCTGGCGGCCGGAATGGCGCCCAGTTGCACGGCGGCGGCGAGTTCGCCGAGGCCGAGCGCCGAGGGCAGCGCGAAGTGCTCGGGATCGGCGGGCCGGACGGCTAAGAGCGGGCCGCGGTCGAGGTAGGCCGGGAGGCGCGGATCGACGGCGGGGGCGACTGGCGTCGCGGCGTCCGGCGTCTCGTAGATGGGGTCGATATCGGGATCGTCTATGGCCATCGGCTTGCCGGTCGCGGCGGCCTTGCCACTGGCGATGCAGGCGGTGATGCCGCGATAGCCGGCGGCCGAGCCGGCCAAAGCGACGCCAGGCAACTCCCCCGAGGCCACGAGCCGGGTGCCGTCCCACTGGGTAGGGCCACCGGCACGGAGCCAAAGCGACAGGTCGGGCTGTAGCGCGCCGCCAGCGACGAACTGATCGGTCTCGGTGGGCGCTGTCTCCTGTTTGATGCCCTCGATGGCGACAGCAAAGCTGACGGTGACGCCGGACTTGCCTTTGACCTGCATTGCCGATTGCGGCACGAGCCCGTTGGTGAAGGAGACACCGCTGGCCTTGCAGAAGTCGATGAAGCGCGAGTTCGGCCCCAGTCTTGTGTCGGCAATGCGCTGCACGTTGATGCCGGCATCCTTGGCCAGGAGGGCGAGGCGGTAGCCATGCCCGCTCGGCGTCGAGAACAGGGCCTGTTTGCCCAGCCAGACGCCGTGCCGGTCGGCGCGGTGGAAGGCGGCGATGGCGGCGACCACGCCGGGGAGCCGATTGCCGGCAAAAAGCGGCAGCCGCTCGAAACTCCCCGTGGCAAGCACGACGCGGTGGGCGGCAATTTCAACCACGCGCACCACCAATTTGCCGTCGACCACCTGCACCTGATGCGCGAGCGCGGTCGTGCCCGAGAGGGCGAAGACTTCCGTTCCGAGCAGCACCTGAGCCGCAAGGCCAGCGCTGAGGCGGGCGATGGCCTTTTCCGGCGCTTCCTCGTCGCCAGTGGTGCCGAAATAGCGGGCGTCGCCGCCCAGCCAGGTGCGGCGCTCGGCGAGGATCACCGTGCCCGTTGCGGATGCAGCGGCGGAGAGACCGGCGACGCCGCCACCGACCACCAGCACATCGGTTTCGAGGGTAGCCTCGGGCGCCTGGTCGAGCCACGGCGCCGGCAACAGGTCGTCGAGTTTGAGGCCGAGCGGACCGGATTTTGAGGAGAGGCCGGAGAGCAGCTTGCTGAGGAAGCCGCGGGAGGCCTCGTTCGAGCCGCCCGAGACGAGATCGAGGCCGGCAGTGGCCGGAATGCGATCGGCGGGCGCCACCAGGTCCCGTTGCCCGCGTGGCGCGAGCCGCGGCGCCGCCCGCTCGTCGAGGGCGATGGGGTTGTTGGCATGTGTGCCAATGGTGTCCACCCCGTTGGCGAGGAGGGCGGAAAGTACGGTGTCACCGGCAAAAGCCTCGATGCTGCGCCCATCGACACGGAAGGTCAGCGGTTTGCTGCGGTCGAGCGCGCCGCCGCCGAAGCCATGCGGCGTATCGGCCGCCAGCCGGTTCACCTGCGCCATCAGGCGGTCTCCACGCTGAAATCGGCGACCTGCTGCCGGGCATTGCCGCGGCCGCTGTCATGCGCGGTGAAGAAGGCTGCTTCGGCGTCGCTCGCCACACCGGCGAGGAAGCGGGCGAGAGCAGGAGCAAAGAACACGCCGGCATCGCCCAAGCCGGCGATGAGGCGGGTTCGAGTGCCGGTGCCGTGGGCGACGAGCGGCGCCCCGTCGCCGGTTTCCACATGTGTGTGGTTGACGTCTCCCGCCCGGCGCAGCGGCGCCTGTGGGGCGAGGGTCGAACCGATGCGGGCGGACGAGTCGCCAGCGCCGGTGGCAATGGCGGTGACGCCGGACTTGCCGCGCTGGCTGAGGGTGACGCGACGGTCGAGATAGCGCACGATCGGCGCCGCGATAGGCTTGGCGGGCTCGGTGAGCACGGTGCGGGCGGGTACCAGCAGCAGCCGCTCGCGAGCGGCCTCGGGCAACCACTGGAGGATGGCCGCATCGTCGACCAGGACGGCTTGGCTGGCTTCGAATTCGCGGCCGAAACTGCGGATCTTAACCATCCCGTCGCGGCGAATGGCGATATCGCCATCCTGCGTCCGCCAGCGCCGGGCGCCGGATTTGTCGAGCCAGGCCGAAATGGCTGGCTCGGCCTTGCCGTGGACCAGCACCGGAATGTCGCGCAGCCGCCAGGCAGCGGCCGGTTCGGCGAGCGTCCGGTCGGCGACGCGCTCCATGGCGTAGCCCGTGCCGCTGGCGACGGACCGCAAGTGGGCCAAGGCCTCGAGGCTTTGCGGCGTCTCGGCAATCAGCACCGGATCAACATGTTCGACAAGACCCTTGCCGATACTGTTGATAAGCTTGATGGTTTCGTGCGAGCCGGCGCGCAGAAACGCCCATGCCTGCGGCCGTGTGGCGATCACAAATCCGGCATCGAACCGGCGCGGCAGCGGCCAGGGCGACCAGGCCTCGCCGATGACGCAGACCGACTTCTTGTGCGTGGTCGCCAGCAGGCCGCCGAGCAGCAGGGCAGTCGGCGACGAGCCGAAAATGGCGAAATCGAAGGCCATAAATCAGGATTTCCGGGCCGGACTGGCTGCGGCAATGCGCCTATCACACATTGACATATCGCAATGCCATTTCTGCCAAATTGCCCCTATAGATGCACCCCGCGAAACACCGGGTCTGAATTGTTCTGGATCTTTGCAATCGTCACTACCGCGATCGCCTGCGCCGCACTGTATTATGCGGCGGGGGGGCGTCGGGTCAACGCAGTGCCGGCCGGGGCGGATGATGCCACGACCGCGCATTTTCGCTTGCAGCTCAAGGAGATCGAAGGCGACATCGCTGCCGGTCGCCTGGGCGAGGCCGAGGGCGTTGCCGCGAAAGGCGAACTGGCGCGCGAATTGATCCGCTCCCGAGGCGAGGCCGGCCCGGCGGCCGGGGTCAACCGGCCATGGGTGGTGCCGGTAGCCCTGCTGGTCACGGCGCTCCTTGCCTTTGGCACCTACAGCTTCCTCGGCAATCCCGGCCTGCCGTCGCTGCCGCTGGCCGAGCGCCCGGCGCCGCCGCCCGAGATTGACCTAGACGACGCCATCGCCCGCATCGAGGCGCAGTTGCAGAAGACTCCCGACGATGTGCGGGGCTGGGCGGTGATTGCGCCGGTTTACATGCAGCAGCAGCGTTTTGCAGATGCCGCCAACGCCTATCGCCGGGTCATCGAACTTTCCGGCCCTACCGCCGATCTCGAAACCAATCTGGGCGAGGCCCTGATGATGCAGGCCGGGGGCGATGCGACGGGTGAACCGCTCAAGCTGTTCGAGAGCGCCGCGGCGCGCGACCCCAAGCACATCCGCTCGCGCTTCTATGTCGCCAGCGAGTCGACCCGCGCCGGCGATTTCGAGACCGCTGTGCGGCAGTGGAACGAGATCATCGCGCTCGGCACCCCGCAGGACGCCTGGCTGGAATCGGCCAAAGCTGGCCTGTCAGCGGCGCTTGACGGGCTCAACAACGTGCAGCCCGAGACCACGCTCGATGATGCGGCGATCCGCGGCATGGTGGAAAGCCTCGCCACGCGGCTCTATGAGAGCGGCGGCAGCATCGAGGAATGGACCCGGCTGGTGCGATCGCGCATGGTGCTGGGCGATACCGAAGCTGCCCAGCTGGACTACGACCGCGCCCGCGCCGCATATCCCGACGCTGCCATGCGCACCGAACTGGACGTGCTTGCCGCCGACAACGGGCTGGTGAGCAAGGAGACGAATTGACCCGCAAGCAGAAGCGCCTCGCCACCATTGCCGGGCTCGGCACGGTTCTCGCCGTGGCCGTGGGCCTGATTCTCTTCGCTCTCTCGGGCCAGATCAGCTTCTTCTATTCGCCCAGCCAGGCCAAGGAGGCCGCGGTCGCGCCTGGCACGGCGTTCCGGCTCGGCGGCATGGTCAAGGACGGCACCTGGACCAAGACCGGCGAAACCAGCGACTTCGTCGTCACCGACGGCGAGACGGAACTTGCGGTGCACTATGTCGGCCTGCTGCCCGATCTCTTCCGCGAAGGGCAGGGCGTGGTGGCGGATGGGGCGCTGGGGGCGGACGGCGTCTTCACCGCCAACCGGATCCTCGCCAAGCACGACGAGAACTACATGCCAAAGGAACTGGTCGAAGAGCTCAAGGCGCGCGGCGAGTGGCAGCGCGAGGCCAGCGGGACTGCCGCCACGGGTTCGGCGGCCGCCAGCCCGGCTATGGGGGGCTGATGTCTATCGAGCTGGGCCATTTTGCACTGATCCTCGCCACGGCGATCGCCGCCGTGTCGGCAGTGCTCGGCCTGGCGTTCTGGCGTGCGGGCGAGCGGGTGACCGCCTATTTGCAGCAGGGCGCCATTCTGCAGTTCCTGCTGGTGGCGGCCGCCTTCGGCACGCTGATCCAGGCCTTCGTGACGTCCGACTTTTCGCTGAAACTCGCGGTCGAGCATTCCTATTCGGACAAGCCGCTGCTCTACAAAATCACCGGTGTCTGGGGCAATCACGAAGGCTCGGTGCTGCTCTGGATCCTGATCCTGGTGATGATGGGCGCCGCTGTCGCCGCTTTCGGCCGCCGCCTGCCGCGCGACCTCCTGGCACTGGTGCTGGGCACGCAGAGCCTGCTGACGGCCGCCTTTGCGATCTTTGCGATCTTCACCTCCAATCCTTTCGCCCGCCTCGCCGAGCCGCCCCTGCAGGGCAACGACCTCAACCCGGTGCTGCAGGATATCGGCCTAGCCATCCATCCGCCGCTGCTTTACGTCGGCTATGTCGGCTTCTCGATCTGCTTTTCCTTCGCCATCGCCGCCCTGATCTCGGGTCGCGTCGACGCCGCCTGGGCCCGCTGGGTGCGGCCCTGGACGCTGTTCTCCTGGGCCTTCCTCACGCTTGGCATCGCCATGGGCTCGTACTGGGCCTATTACGAGCTGGGCTGGGGCGGCTGGTGGTTCTGGGACCCGGTTGAGAACGCGAGCTTCATGCCCTGGCTCGCCGGCACCGCGCTGCTGCACTCGGCGCTGGTGATGGAAAAGCGCAATGCGCTCAAGATCTGGACGATCTTCCTGAGCATCATCACCTTCTCGCTGTCGCTGCTCGGCACCTTCCTCGTCCGCTCCGGCATCCTCACCTCGGTGCACACCTTCGCCGCCGACCCGACCCGTGGCCTTGTCATCCTGGGGCTGCTCGCCGCGGTGATCGGCGGCGCCTTCGCCCTCTTTGCCTTCCGTTCCTCGAGCCTCAGGGCCGGCGGGCTCTTTGCGCCGGTGAGCCGGGAAGGGGCGTTGATCCTCAACAACCTGCTGCTGGCGACGGCGACCGTCGCGGTGCTGGTGGGCACGCTCTATCCGCTGCTGCTCGATGCGCTGGTGGGGCAGACCATCTCGGTCGGCGCGCCGTTCTTTGACCTCACCTTTGGGGCGATCATGGCGCCGCTGCTGGTGCTGCTGCCGTTCGGGCCGTTCCTCGCCTGGAAGAGGGCCGATTTCGTCGCTGTGGCGCAGCGGCTCGCCTGGGTGGCGGGGCTGGCGCTGTTCGTGACGATCCTCTTTTTCGCGCTGCGCGGCGGCACCGTGTCGCTGGCGCCGCTCGGCCTCCTGCTCGGCTTCTGGGTCTCGTTTGGGGCACTGGCCGAGCTGTTCGACCGTGCCAAATTCTTCCGCACCGATTTCATGACCAGCCTCAAGCGCCTGTTCGGCCTGCCGCGCACCGCCTGGGCCACCGCCATCGCCCATTTCGGCATGGGCGTCACAGTGATCGGCATCGTCGCGGCCTCGGCCTGGCAGAGCGAAGTGGTGACCACGATGACCCAAGGTCAGTCCGTGGAGATCGCCGGCTACACTGTGACCTTCGATGGACTCGAAGAGGTCATGGGCCCGAACTACCAGTCCGACGAGGGCCGCTTCACCATCACGGCGCCCGACGGCGCCACGCGCAAGCCGCTGCCCGAGCGGCGCATCTACACCGCCAGTGGCCAGCCGACCACCGAGGCGGCGATCGAGACCTACGGCTTCTCCCAGCTCTATCTGCAGCTCGGCGAGCCCGCCCAGGGCTCGGCGCAGGTGGTGCGGCTCTGGTACAAGCCGTTCGTCACGCTGATCTGGCTGGGCGCCGTGATCATGGCGGGAGCAGGCTTCCTGTCGCTGACCTATCGCCGGCTGCGCGTCGGTGCCCCGACCCCGGCGCAGAGGCAGCCGGTGGCTGCCGAATGAGAGCGTTTCTCGCCGCGCTGGTGGTACTGCTGGCCGCCTGGCCCGCCTTCGCGGTCAACCCCGACGAAATCCTCGCCGATCCGGCGCTGGAGGCGCGCGCTCGCGCCATCTCGGAAGATCTGCGCTGCCTTGTCTGCCAGAACCAGTCCATCGATGACAGCGACGCCGACCTCGCCCGCGACCTCCGCATCATCGTACGCGAACGCCTGACGGCAGGAGATACCGACGCAGCGGCCGTGCAGTACATCGTCGATCGCTACGGCGAATATGTGTTGCTCAACCCGGTGGTCGCGCCGCATACGATCCTGCTCTGGATCGCCGCTCCGGTGGTGTTGCTCGTCGGCGCCGTGGCTGTCTTCATCGCAGCCCGGCGGAAGCGGGCTGCGGCAGGTTCGGCTGAACTCACCGACGACGAGAAGCAGGCACTCGAGGCCCTCGAGAAGTAGGGCACAGTTGCCGCCGCGGGAGACTCACCCCCTAACTCCCTGCCGTGACCCTCGCCGATTTCCTCCCCGCCAATGTCGATCTGTGGATGGCGCTTGCGCTCATTGCGCTGAGCTTTGTCACCTCGCTCATCACCGCCACCTTCAGCCTCGGCGGCGGCACCCTGATGATCGCGGTGCTGGCGCTGGTGTTTCCTCCGGCGGTGGTGGTGCCGGTGCATGGGGCGGTGCAGCTCGGTTCGAACGGCGGTCGCGCCATTGTGCAGCGGGCGCATATTCAGTGGGGCTACGTGAAGTGGATCGCGGCCGGCGCCGTGATCGGCACCATTGTCGGTGGTCAGTTCGCGACGCTGCTGCCCGAGCGGCTGTTCACCATCATCATCGCCGTCTTCGTCCTGTTCACCACCTGGCTGCCGCAGCCCAAGGTCGTGGGGCGGAGTGCTGCAGTGCAGTTCATTGGCGGCGCCGTCATCTCGGGTTTGTCGATGCTGGTCGGCGCCACTGGGCCGCTGGTTTCGGTGTTCCTCAAGGGTATCCCCGACCGGCAGCAGCTGGTGGCGACGCACGCCATGCTGATGACCTTCCAGAACGTCTTCAAGGTCGTGGTCTTCGTCTTCCTGGGCTTCGCCTTTGCACAGTATCTGCCGCTGATCATTGCCATGGTGATCGCCGGCTTCGGGGGCACGGCGATCGGCAGCAAGCTGCTGGTGCGGGTGCCGGAGTCCGCGTTCCGCTGGGGCTTCAAGATCATCCTGACCTTGGTGGCCCTCGACCTGCTGCGCGGGGCACTGTTTCCGGGCTGAGCTGCCCGCTGGCAAACCCCAGCAATTCCTAGCCTTACGAACATTTAATGTTCGCGTCACCGTGTGGAAAGGCGACAGGCATCACATATCGAACCCATCCGTTGAGAGACGTTCGATAGGAGAACAATTAATGCGCTCAACTTTTCTTTCTCGCACCCGTAAGTGGATCGGGGCTTCGGCGCTTGCGATCCTCGTCGGCGTTGGTGGCGGCACGGCCTTCCTCGCGGCTTCGAGCCCGAGCGCCATCGCCCAGTTCCAGCAGGCGGCGCAAATCACGCTTCCTACTGAAGCCACTCCGAACAGCTTCGCCGACCTCGTCGAAGCCGTGAAGCCGGCCGTGGTGTCGATCGTCGTCGAAGGCGACGAGGCCAACCGCAGCCTGCAGCGCGGCGGGCGTGAGTTCAACTTCCAGTTCCCCGATCTGCCGGAAGGCGACCTGCGCGACTTCCTCGAGCAGTTCGGCAACCAGTTCGGCATGCCCGGTGACCGTGGTCCCGGCCGTGGCGAGCGCGGCGACCGTGGTCCGGCCCGTAAGTTCATGGCGGCCGGTTCTGGCTTTGCCATCTCGGCTGATGGCTACTTCGTCACCAACAACCACGTGGTTGAAAACGCCAGCAAGGTGACCGTGGTCTTCGACAACGGCGACGAGAAGACCGCCACCGTCGTCGGCACCGACCAGCGCACCGACCTCGCCGTGGTCAAGGTCGATGGCGTGACCGATCTGCCCTTCGTCAACTTCGCCGCCGAAGACGTGCGCGTTGGTGACTGGGTGGTGGCCGTCGGCAACCCGTTCGGTCTGGGCGGCACTGTGACCGCCGGTATCGTCTCGGCCCGCGGCCGCGACATCGCCGGTTCGGCTCAGGGCGACTTCCTGCAGATCGACGCGGCCGTCAACACCGGTAACTCTGGTGGTCCGGCCTTCAACCTCAAGGGCGAAGTCGTCGGCGTGAACACCGCGATCTTCTCGCCTAACGGCGGCAATGTCGGTATCGCCTTTGCGATTCCCTCCAACATTGTCCAGCAGGTCGCGACTCAGCTGATCTCCAACGGTACCGTTACCCGCGGCTATCTGGGCGTCGGCATTCAGGACGTCAGCCGCGACATCGCCGACAGCGTTGGTCTCCCCAGCGCCCGCGGTGCCCTGGTGACCGAACCGGCCGAAGGCGGCCCGGGCAAGGCCGCTGGGATCAAGTCGGGCGACATCATCACCAAGGTCGATGGTCAGGAAATTGCCAATGCCCTGGCGCTCTCCCGCACCATTGCCGGCAAGAACCCCGACACCGAAGTCGAGCTCACCCTGTGGCGCAATGGCAAGGAAGAAACGCTGAAGGTCAAGCTCGGCAAGCTCGACGAGACCGCTCCGGCCACCGAAGAGCAGCAGCCGGCCCAGCCGGAAGAACCGGCCGCTCCCGCGCCTTCCAGCGTTGGTGTGACTCTGGTTCCCAACGCTGATGGCGAAGGCCTGCTGATCCAGGACATCGATCCGAGTTCGGTCGCTGCCGAGAAGGGCTTTGCCGTCGGCGACGCCATCCTCGAAGTCGACAACAAGGCGGTTGCTACCGCCGGTGAGTTCGAAGACGCCATCAAGGCCGTTCAGGACTCGGGCCGCTCGACTGCCCTGATCAAGGCCGAGCGCAATGGCCAGGTCCGTTATCTCGGCCTGCCGCTCGAAGACGCCACCAACTAACGTCTCCCGACGTTCGCCGGTCCCGGAATTCCGGGGCCGGCATTTTTCCGACGTTCCGGCGAAGGCCGTGGTCCGGAAGCCCGTCCGCGTATTCCGGGCTTCCGCGTAGCCGGGTCTTGGCAGCAGGATTGCGGCCTTCACCGGAACGGCGCTATCCCTTCACACACGTTTAGGGTGCTGCATGAAAATCCTGCTGATCGAGGACGACCGCGAAGCTGCCAGCTATCTGATCCAGGCACTCGATGAGTCCGGCCATGTCACCCACCACGCCAGCGACGGCGAGACCGGGTACGCCATGGCCTCGAGCATGGATTACGACGTACTGATCGTCGACCGCATGCTGCCGCGCCGCGATGGACTCTCGATCATCGAGAGCCTTCGGGCAGAAGACAACAAGACTCCGGTGCTGATCCTCTCCGCCCTGGGCGAGGTTGACGACCGGGTAACCGGCCTCCGCGCCGGCGGCGACGATTATCTCGTCAAGCCCTATGCCTTCACCGAACTGCTCGCCCGCATCGAAGTGCTGGCCCGGCGTTCGAGCCCGGCCGAAGCCGCGACCAGCTTCGAGGTTGGTGGCCTCGTCCTCGACCGCCTGAGCCGCAAGGTGGAGCGCGAGGGCGAGACGATCCTCTTGCAGCCACGCGAATTTCGTCTCCTCGAATATCTGATGAAGAATGCCGGCAAGGTGGTGACTCGCACCATGCTGCTCGAAAATGTCTGGGACTATCATTTCGACCCGCAGACCAACGTTATCGACGTGCACATGTCCCGCCTGCGCGGCAAGATCGATAAAGGCTTTGCCAACCCCCTGCTGCATACCATCCGCGGCGCCGGCTACATGATCCGTGAGTAAGCCGTGAGCCGCATCGTACAGCTCTGGCGGACGACGACCTTCCGCCTTACGGCGCTGTTCATCGTCATTTTCGTCGTCTTCTCCGTGCTGCTGCTGGCGGCGATCACCTACCAGTCCAGCATCCAGATCCAGAACCAGCAGGCTCGCGAGATCGATCGCGAGGTGGCGCAGATCGAGCGCATCGACCGCGAGCGCGGCTTCCGTGCCTCCATCCTGCGGGTCGACCAGTTGTCACGGCAGCCCGGCCCGGGCATCTACTATATCGGCACCGATACCGGCCTGATGATCACCGGCAATGTCTCGGACCTTCCGGTCAATGTGCTGCAGGAGCCGGGCACCTTCTCCTTCAACTACGACCGCGTCCGCGCTGGCGACGATGCCGCCGAGGACAAGAGCGAGGGCAACGCCGTCGTCCGCTCCGCGAAGCTCGAAAGCGGGCTCATCCTTGTGGTCGGCCGCGACGTAGTCGAGCGCCGCGGCTTCACTGCCATCATCTTCCAGAGTTTCCTGCTCGGCGTCGCCGGCATCCTGGTCTTTTCGCTGATCGCCGGCGGCCTCACTGCCGTCCGCGTGCTGCGCCGCATCGACGGCATCGCCTCGACCTCGCGCATGATCATGTCCGGCAACATGTCCGAGCGCGTGCCGGTGACCAAGCGCAACGACGAGTTCGACGGCCTGGCGCAGAACCTCAATCAGATGCTCGACCGCATCGAAGCGCTGATGCAGGGACTCAAGGAAGTCACCGACAATGTCGCGCATGACCTCAAGACCCCGCTCACCCGCATGCGCAATCGTGCCGAGGCGGCGCTCCGCGACAACAAGGGCGAGGCGGAACAGCGAGAGGCGCTCGAAACGGTGATTGCCGAGAGCGATCAGCTCATCAAGACCTTCAACGCCCTGCTGATGATCGCACGTGCCGAAGCTGGCGCCCCGTCCGGTGCCTTTGCCGAGGTCGATTTGAGTGCCGTCGTCGCAGACATGGCCGAGCTCTACGGCCCCGTCGCCGAGGACCAGGGGATCACCCTCGACACCCAGGTCACCGAGGGCATCAGGATCAAGGCCAACCGCGAGCTGATCGGACAGGCGGTGGTCAATCTCGTCGAGAACGCCCTGAAATACTATGAGCCCGTCGAGGACAAAGCGGGCCGCATCACCGTCGGCATCCGCACTGCTGGCGACCGCGTCCTTATCGAGGTGGGCGACAACGGCCCCGGCATCCCACCCGAGGATCGCGGCCGCGTGGTCGAACGCTTCGTTCGCCTCGAAAAGAGCCGGACCGAACCGGGCTCCGGACTGGGCCTGTCGCTGGTTGCTGCGGTGGCGCGCCTGCACAAGGGCGAGTTCCGCATCGAGGACAACGCTCCAGGGGTGCGAGCGGTGATCGACTTGCCGGTGGCGGGGTAGATCCGGGTGCGCTAGTGCGCCGTGGGCACGCTCGTTTCCCCGACGCCGATCCCCGCGACTTTCCCGCCCTTGATCACATAGCCGATATACTGCGCGATATCCGCATACCCGCCTGGCCGGTCCGAGCGGTAGCTGATCTTGCCGCCCGACGCCTTGCCGAAAGCGGCCTTGAGGTCGGCGGTCGTGGCGCCGATGCTGGGGATACCGAATTCGGGGAAGGCAAAATTGGCCGGGGCCGGGTCGCAGGCAGCGGACGGCTTGCCGGCTTCGACCGCGACCATCATCACGAACTCGAAGCCGCCCAGCGCATTGGAAAGAAACCACACGGTGCCGCCCTCTGCGCCGTAGCAGATCCAGTCTGCGCGGCCCGAGCCCTCGCCGGCCTGCTGCAGCGTGCCGCCGAACGCCTTCTGGATGTCCCGGAGCTTGGTCGATTGCAGCGTCACCTTCTGCTTGCCCACCTGGATGGCGCCGACCGGAGCCTTGTCGAGATTGGCTTTGTCGAAGTTGAAGCTGTTGCCGAAGATGGCGGCGCCCATGCCGCCCAGCGAAGCAGCGGCGGCCGGGGTGGCGGCAAGAACGAGGGCGGCGAGAAGGGCGGCAGTCCGGAGGCGCATGCAGGAACTCGCAAAAGCTGTGAGGGCGCCGGAAGATAGCCGGACCTTCGCCGAAATCCAGTGACATTTAGGCGGATACCGCTATTGCTCGGCCATGACCGTCTCGCTCTCGACCCTGATCGACTCCGCCCCTTACCTCGCCGGCCTGATGCCTGCGCATGGCGACTGGCTGCACACCGCGCTGGCCGAACCGGACGCGGCCTTGGTCCAGGTGCTGACCGCCTGTGGCGGCGTCGGCAAGACGGCGCTGGAGGAGGGTGATCTTTCCCGGCAGTTGCGCACTGCCAAGGAGCAGGTGGCGCTACTCGCCGCGGCTGCAGAAGTCACAGGCGCCTGGACTCCGGCGCGATCGACGGCAGCTCTTTCCGACCTGGCGGATGCCGCGCTCGATGCCGGCCTCGATTTCCTGATGCGCAAGGCCGGCGAGAAGGGCGATATCGGCGCCGAGCATGCGAACGCAGCCAAGTCGGGCCTCGCCATCTTCGCGCTGGGCAAGCATGGCGGCCGCGAGCTCAACTATTCGAGCGACATCGACATCGTTGCCTTTTTCGATCCGTCGCAGGCGGTGCTCGCCGACCCTTACGAGTGTACGCGCTTCTACACCCGCATTGTGCAGCGTCTCGCCGGCCTGATGCAGGACCGCACCGAGTACGGCTACGTCTTTCGCACCGACCTGCGGCTGCGACCGGACCCTGGGTCGACCCCCGTGGCGCTCTCCATCGAAGCGGCGCTGACCTATTACGAAAGCCGCGGCCAGAACTGGGAGCGCGCCGCCTGGATCAAGGCGCGGCCCTGCGCCGGCGACAAGGCGGTGGGCGAGGCTTTCCTCGAGGAGTTGGCGCCCTATGTCTGGCGCCGCCATCTCGACTTCGCCACCATCGCCGATATCCAGGCGATGAAGCGCCAGATCAACATCGCCAAGAATGTCGGCGACATCCGCGTCGAAGGCCACAATGTGAAGCTCGGCCTCGGCGGCATTCGTGAGATCGAGTTTTTTACCCAGACCCAGCAGCTGATCGCTGGCGGCCGCGACCGCACCCTGCGCGTGCGTCCCACTGCCGAGGCGCTCGCCGCCCTGGCCGCGGCCAACTGGATCGGCGAGAAGACCCGCGACGACTTGACCGAGACCTATTGGTTTTTGCGCGCCGTCGAGAACCGGCTGCAGATGCTGCGCGACGAACAGACCCACGTGATGCCCGAAACACCCGAGGAGGTCGCCGTCATCGCCCGGCTCATGGACGAACCGGATTTGTCAGCGTTCGAAACGCGTTACCGCGACGCGCTGACTCTGGTGGTGAACTATTACTCTGAACTCTTTACCGAGGGCGAGACGCTGGGCTCGGGCGAGGGCAACCTCGTCTTCACCGGCTCCGACGACGATCCTGGCACGCTCGAGACGCTCTCGAACATGGGTTTCAAGGAACCCGCGAAAGTGTCGGCCACCATCCGCAAGTGGCACTATGGCGGCTATGCCGCGACCCGAGCCGCCGCCGCTCGCGCCCACCTTACCGAATTGCTGCCGGCTCTGCTCAAGACCATCGCGGGCGCCGGCAATGCCGACGAGGCGATGGCCCGGTTCGACAATTTTCTCGGCCGGCTGCCGAGCGGCGTGCAGCTCTTCGCGCTGCTCCGCCAGCACGACAACCTGCGCAGCCTCCTCGTTGCGCTGATGGCCTCGTCTCCCCGCATGGCCGACGCGGTGATCCATCGGGCCCATGTCATGGATGCGTTGATCGATCCCGCCTTCGCCGACGAAGTGCGGCGGCGGAAACTGCTGGTCGACAAGGTCGCCGCCTTCCTCGACGAGGCGCGCGACTACTCCGAGCTGATCGACCGCGCCCGCATCATCGGGCAGGAGCAGAAATTTCTCATCGCCGCCGGCCTCCTCGCCGGGTCGGTGACGGCCGAGCGGGCAGGGGAGCAGTTCACGGCCTTGGCCGAAACCATGCTCACTCATCTCTTCACAGCGGTACGCGCCGAATTCGCCAGGCGGCACGGCACCATCCCCGGCGCCAGCGCGGCGCTGCTCGCCTTCGGCAAGATGGCAAGCCAGGAGATGACGGCGAGCTCCGACCTCGACTTCATCATGCTCTACGACGTCGAGGGCGGCGCCGAAGAGTCCGATGGCGAAAAGCCGCTGGCGGTGAATCAGTACTTCACCCGCCTCACCCAACGCCTTGTCGCGGCTGTCACTTCGCCCACCTCCGAGGGCGTGCTGTACGAAGCCGACATGCGGCTCCGGCCATCCGGCAATGCCGGCCCGCTGGCAACGAGCCTTCCCGGCTTCATCCAGTATCACCACGAGAACGCCTGGACCTGGGAACACCTCGCCCTGAGCCGCGCCCGGGTCATGGTCGCCGACGACGGACTGGAGGCGAAAGTCGAGGCTGTCCTCCAGGAAATCCTCGGCCGCCCGCGCGATGTCCCCAAGACCATCGACGATGTCGTCTCCATGCGCGCGCTGATGGCGCGTGAACGCCCGGCGCGGCACCCCTTCGATCTGAAGCTCGCCACCGGTGGGCTCGTCGATCTCGAGTTCATCGCCCAGTCCGCACAGCTGGTCGCGCGCACTACGATCGATCGCCCCCACGCCAACACTGCCGAAGTGCTGCGTCGGCTGGCCGACACTGGCCTCGTGCCCGAGGGCGAACGGCTGGCCGAGATCCACGGCCTCTATGCGACGGTGTTGCAAGTGATGAGTGCCGCCCTCTCGGACCCGTTCAAGGACGAAGGCTGGACCGACGCGTTCCGCGAGCTGCTGGCGCAGCGCACCAACACACCCAATTTTGGGCGTCTGGTCGAAGACATCGCCTTGATGCGGGCTGAGGTGAGCGCCGCCGCCGAGCGCTGGTACGAAAAGGCGAAGGCCCTCTAGGCGGCAACCGCCTGCGGCAGGTCCATCGCCGGCTGCAGCGGCAGCGAGATGGCGACAGTGGTGCCCAGGCCGATGCGGCTGTCGATGGCGAGACGACCGCCCGACGTCTCTGCAATGGCGCGGGCGATGGCGATGCCCAGCCCGGCGCCGGCCTGCTCGCGGGTCAGCACATCGTCGCGGAACGCAAAGGGCTGCGACAGCGTCTCCAGCCGCTCGGGCGAGATGCCGATGCCGGTATCGGTGATCTCCAGCACCACCCCATCCGCGGCCGCATAGGCGGCAAGCGTGATGCGCCCGCCGGCCGGCGTGAAGCGCACGGCATTCTCGACGAGGTTGTTTATCATCCGGTCGAGCGAGAAGCGATCGGCCAGCACCGTCGCCTCCGAGCGGCTGCCGATGCGGAGCACGATGCCGGCCTGGCTGGCCTGCGACGAGAAGCGGCGGGTCGCAGTAAGCAGCAATTCGTCGGCATTGACCCGTTCGAGCCGCAGCGGCCGGCGTCCGGCTTCGAGTTCCGCCAGTTCAAGGATCGAGGCGAAGTAGGAGAGCAGCCGCTCACCCGAGCCTTTCACGGCATCCAGATAGTTGAGATAGCGGTCGTCCCCCAGCGGCCCATAAGTCTGCTGCCGCATCAGTTCGGCAAAGCCGATGATGTGGTTCAGGGGCGTGCGGATGTCGTGTGAGAGATGTGCAAGGAACGCTGTCTTGGCGCGGTTGGCCGCTTCGGCCTTGAGTTTTTCTTCGTGATAGCGACGGGCAAGCAGACGTTGCTCCTCGCGGATCGTCGCCAGCAGCTGGTCTGTGCGGCGCGTTTCGGTCACGTCCGAAATCAGCGTGATGAACCCGCCCTGCGCCAGCGGCCGTTCGTCGATGAGGAGGCAGGAGCCATCCTCGCGGTGCAGTTCGATCAGCCGGTTGCTCTCGTTTTCGCGCAGCAGCTGCATGTACCCGCCATGCGCCAGCTGCTTGACCGTAGTCGGGTAGGGCGCTCCGGCTGGCAGTGGATCGGTGACGTTGAGCCGTGCCCGATATTGCTCGTTACACGCGATGAGCTCGCCATCGGCCGTCCAGCACGCAACGCCGAATGGAATTGTGGCCAGGAGGTCGGTGTAGTCGAGCGGCGCCCGGCGTTGCCCGTTCGGCATGCGCCACCAGGCGAGCCCGGCGATCAGCGCGGCTAGTGCAATGGCGCCAGCGGCCCGAACCGAGACGCCGGTGAAATCGGTATCCGCCTCGACCAGGTCGGCAAAGGCGTCGCTGGTGCTCGCCAGCTGTTCCACGAGTTTGTGGCGGCCGTCGTGCTCATCGATCGTACGATAAGTGTCGTAGGCGACGGACAGCAG
>JAEZKB010000103.1 GCA_023415605.1 Pseudomonadota bacterium | reverse complement strand
CCCCTGAGCCGCGGCGTGCTTGGCGACATCGGCCGGGGTCCATTCCGGGCAGTTGCCGGTAAAGAGCGAGAACTTCACGGCAGGTCACGCAGGTCGGCGCGGTCGACGAGCTCGATCTTGACGCCATCGGGGTCACGGATCATGCCGATGCGGCCGATGACGGTGCCGGCGGTCTTGGGGAAGCCGGGCTCGGTAGGCACGCCCTTCTCGTTGAAGAAGGCCAGCGCCTCGTCGACATTGTCGACGCGCATGGCGTAGTGGCCGAAAAGGGCCGCGGCCGGGTCGGGCGACGGGCGGTGCAGCAGTTCGAGCACGTCGTAGTCCCAATTGAGGTAGACCATCGACAACGGGTTGGTGGCGTGCGGGACGGTCATTTCCTTGAGCACCTTCATCCCCATGGCGTCGCGATAGAGCTTGAGCGCGCCGTCGAGGTCGTTGGCGAGCAGCGAGAAGTGATCGAAGGAGCGGAGCACCGGGTGCTTGGGCGGGTTCTCGCGCATGGGCACGTCGCGCTGGATGAGCTCGATGCGGACGCCGTTCGGATCGCCGATGAAGGCCAGGCGCCCGACACCACTGCCGGCGGTCTTAGGGGCGACGAAGCCCTTGTAGCCGAGGCCGGTGAGGCGGGCGTAGTCGGCGTCGAGATCATCGCTCATGAAGGCGATGTGGGTGATGCCGAAGACGGTTTCAGGCGATGGATCGGTGGGGGCGAGGAGTTCGATGAGGCCGCCGGTGATGAGGATGTAGACGACGTCGGTTTTCGTCGGCGGGATGTAGCCATGGTAGACAACGCGGCCGCCCATGACGCCCTGATAGAAGTCGAGCGACTTCTTGAGATCTTTGACGACGATGCCAAAGTGGTTGAGTTCGTAAATCACGGCGGGGCCTCCCGGGCGTTTTTTCGTTAATTGAGTTCAAGGGTGATGCGTCGGCCTTCTTCGGCAGACTGGTAGGCGGCGTAGATGACCTCGACGACATCTGCGGCGAGACGCAGGCCGGAGACCGGCTCGCGGCCGGTAGCGATGGCCTCCATGAAATCCTGCATTTCCTGCGGGTAGCCGCGCACCCAGTCTTCGTCCGGGGCGGCGGTGATCCAGCCGGTGCGGGTCTCGATCTTTTCGTGCAGATATTCGGTGCCGAAGGCGGTGTTGTCGGGCGAGTAGACCAAGAGCCCGTCATTGGGCGTCATGTTGCCGCGATAGACCGAGTTGGTGGTGTAGACCTCGAAGGTGTTGCGAACGCCGCCGAGCATGGCGAAGGAGGCGGTGATGACCGCCTGCGAGCCGTCGGAGAAGGCCATGACGAGGTTGGCCCAGGTCTCGACATCCTGCCAGTCGGAGACGATCCAGCTGTGGCCGCTGCGACGGACCACATCCGTGTCGTATAGGGCTCGGGTCTCGCAGGTGACAGAGGTGACACGGACCGGATCGATGCTAGTGAGGGTGGACTCGTAGTCCTTGAGATGGATCGCGGCGCCGATCGGGTGTGAGCCCAGCATCATCAGCGCGCCGCCGCCGGCGGTCTCGCGACGGCGGGAGCGGAGGGCGTGGGAGCCCGAGTGACTTTCCTCCGCGCGGATATCGATGATCGCGCCTTTGGAGGTTTCGAGCAGGCGCTTGGTCTTGATGGTGGCAGGGGCGTAGACCCAGTTCTCGGCATAAAGAAAGAGCACGCCGGCCTTCTGCACGGCATCGCGGATCTGCCCGATGGAGGTAACGGCGCGCTCGCGCTCGTCGTGGGCGCGCGCGACGCCGGTGAGGGTGGATGGGCCGAAGGCGCCGGTCATCGGTTTTTCGCAGATGACATGCTTACCGGCGTTGGCCGCCGCGATGGAGATCTCGGCATGGAGGCCGTTGGGGACGCAGATGCAAACCACGTCGATCGAGGGTGAGGCGATCAGTTCCTGCCAGGTGGCGAAAATCTCGGCGACGCCGTGGGCCTTGGCAAAGTCCTGCGCCCGCTCGGGCCGGGTCGCGGTGACGCCGGCAAAGCGGACGGTGACGCCGAAAACCTTCTTCAAACCTTCGACATGGAGGTGGGCCGAAAAGCCTGCTCCAATGAAGCCTACGGAAACTGTACGCATAGTCTGGCCTAACTCAGATGCCCGTCCAGGGAGTGACGGTGATATCGGGGATGTGCATGTGCCTCGGCCGTTCGAGCAGGAACACGAAGATGTCGGCGATGTCGGAGGGCCGCAGCATGAGGGCGCGGCGCTCGGCCGAGGGCGGCTCAAGCTTGTGCGACCATATGTTGGTGTCGATGGGTCCGGGGCTGACCGAAGTGAGGCGGATGTTGGAGTTGCGGTACTCTTCGATCAGCGCTTCGCTCAACGCGCGGACTCCAAACTTGGACGCCGCGTAGAGGCTGACGCCTGGGCTGGCGCGATAGGCACCGGTCGACTGCACGTTGAGAATGTAGCCGTCGGGCGCGTTCTCGAGATGGCGCAAGGCCTCGCGGCACATCAGGTAAGTGCCGGTGAGGTTGGTGTCGATGATCTTGTGCCACTCGGCAGAGTTGCTATCGGCGAGCCGGGTTTTGGCATTCATGCTGACGCCGGCGCTGTTGACGACGACATCGAGGCGGCCGAAGTGCTCGATGGCAGCATCGACAGTGGCCTTGACCTGGCGCTCCTCGCGCACATCGCAGGCAACGGCTTTGACGCGGTGCCGGATCTCAGGATCGAGGCCCATGATCGCGGCTTCGAGGCGCGACAGGTCGCGTGCGGCGGCGATGACATCCATGCCGCGCGCAGCAAGCGCCGCAGTGGTGGCGAGGCCAACGCCGAGGCTGGCGCCGGTGACGATGGCGACTTGTCCGGTCCGGTCGTTCATCCCTTCACCGCCCCGTCGGAGAGGCCACGCACCAGAAGTTTCTGAGCGAAAGTGAAGACGATGATGGCCGGCAGGCTCATGACCACGGAGGCGGCCATCAGTTCCCCCCAACGGATGCCGTTCTCGTCGATGAAGAAAGCCAGTGCGATGGAGAGCGGTCGGCGTTCAAGCCCGTTGGTGAAGACCAGGGCGAAGAGGAACTCGTTCCAAGCGAGAATGAACGAGTACATGGCGACCGCAACCAGCGCCGGACGCGACATCGGGATGATGACGTGCCAGAGCAGCTGCGGCAGGTTGCAACCATCGATGACGGCCGCCTCTTCGATCTCCACCGGGATCTTGTCGAAGAAGCCTTTCAGGAGCCAGATCGCCACCGGGAAGGTGACCATCAAGTAGACGAGGATGAGACCCTGATACGTGTTCATCATCTGCAGGTTGCGCAGAGTGACGAAGAACGGGACGATGACCACCACGCGCGGGAAGAGCTTGGTGAACAGCACCGCCCAGAGCAGCCCGTTGCGACCGGGGAACTTGTAGCGGGCAAAGCCATAGCCGCCGAGCACACCCACAAGGACCGCGACGAGTGTGGTGCCCGAGGCGATGATCAGCGTATTGAAGAAGGCGCGGATCAGGTTCTGGTTCTGCACCACCGAGATAAAGTTCTCGAAGGTGAAGGTCTTTGGAATCCAGGTCGGCGGGAAGGCATAGACCTCGGATGGGATCTTCAGCGCGGTGCTGACACCCCAGAGCAGCGGCAGGGTGCTGAACAGCACGAAGAACAGGCCCAGGCCGTAGACCAGGACATACTTGCCCACCGTGCGCAGCGTCTTCTGCGTGGTGTCGCGGCTGCGGGATTTCTGCGCGGCCGGAGCGGCGGCGGTGGCGACACTCATGACACCTCTCCCTGCCGGCGGGTGACGCGGCTGTTGACACCGCCATAGATGACGAAGACGACGATGACGGCAGCAAACATCAGCACGCTCATCGCCGCGGCGCCGCCCAGGTTGAAGTCGGTGAAGCCGGTCTTGTAGATGTCGATGCCCCAGATTCGAGTGGCGTTGGCAGGGCCACCGCCGGTCATGATCATGAGCGTGTCGAAGGAGTTGATGCCTGAGACGATCTCGAGGATCAGCGCCACTGCGAGCACGCCGGTAAGCGAGGGCAGCGTGATGTAGCGGAAGATCTGCCACCAGTTGGCGCCATCGACGCGGGCCGCCTCGTTGATCTCTTCGGGCAGGCCCTGCAGGCGCGCCAGGATCAAGAGCATGACGAAGGCAAAGCCGCCCCAGGAATAGGCGACGATGACGGTGAACATGGCGGTGTCGGGGCTGCCCAACCAGTTGAGGGCCCAGCCATCGAGGCCCCAGGCGCGCAGCGTCTGGTTGAGGACGCCGGAATCGGTCTGGACGATCCAGCGCCAGAGGTTGGCGCCGACCACCGAGGGAATGGCCCAGGGCAGGATGACAAGGACGCGCATCCATACCGTGCCGCGTACCTTGGCGTTGAACACCAAAGCCGCGGCCATACCCAGCGCCATCTTCAGCGCCACACCCCCGATAATCCAGATCAAGGTGCGCTGCACCAGCGGCCCGGTCTCTGGATCGTTGAAGATGCGGACGAAATTGTCGAAGCCCACAAAGGTGGTGCGCAGCGCCGGCAACTGCACCTTCGAGAAGCTAAAATAGATGGTCTGGACGATCGGGTAGATCATCATCAGGGCGATCAGGATCACGGCCGGGGCGATCAGCAGGTAAGCGCGATTGCGACGCTGGGCCTTGAGGCTGCCGCCGCGCGTCTGCCGCGCCGGCTTGCCCACAGACAGTACGCCGGTATTGGCCTGCGAAGTCACGTTCTGCCCTTTCGGTCAGCGATGAAGTTCGCGAAATGCGGGATGGCAACATCGGGATCGGCGATCTCGGGATGCCAGCCCTTCTCCCACTCGAAATTGACGTAGCCGTCGTAGTTTTCGCGCTCCAGCAGATCAAGGAAACCCTTGACCGGAACATTGCCATCGCCGGTCAGCGCGAAGTCGAACTTTTCCGGCGTTGCGGTGTAAGCATCCTTGACGTGGACGAGGCGGATGCGCTTGCCGAGTTTGCTCCAGGTCTCCTCACCGGTGTCGCCATGGCGATGCGAGTGCAGCGTGTCCCAGAGAACTTCGAGCTTGTCGCTGGCGCCACGCCGGTAAAGGTCCAGGATGCTGTCGGCCTTGCAAAAGGAATCGTGGGTCTCGATGAGCGAGGTGACGCCGCTGGCCGCGGTCAGGTCGGCGATTTCGCCGAGGCCCTGAGCGATGGCATCGAGTGTGCGATCGCGGTCCTGCTCGGGCGGAATGGGACCGCCGAAGACGCGGAGATATCTGGCGCCGAGGGACAGTGCGATGGCAAGGTTGGCGCGAGCTGCCTCGAGCTGCTGCTTGCGCACGGCGGGATCGAGCGAAACCATGCGGACGCCGGTATTGATGCCGACGACCTCGATGCCGGCATCGTCGAAACGGCGGCGGGTCTCGGCGACATCAGTGGTGAATTCGGGCAGCGAGAGGAGATCGACGGTACCGCGCAGGAAGCGGATTTCGATGCCCTTGAAGCCGTTGGCCTTGGCCAGGTCGATGACCTGGGGAATGTCGTAGTTGGGACAGCCGATGGTGCTGAAGCCGTAGGTGATCATTAAGGTGCTCGCCACATTACCGGCCATGACGCGAGGGGCCGGCCTTGGAAAGAAAAAGGCCCGGCACAGCAAGTGAGGAGGAGCTGCGCCGGGCTCGGAGAGACTAGGAGTTCTCGGCGATGATCTCGGCGATCTTGGCGGCAGCGGCGTCGGCAGCCTGCTGCGGCGTCGATTGACCGACGAGGATCTTCTGCAGTTCGACGATGGTGGCTTCCTGCATCTGGAACCAGCCGGCAACGGACGGGACCGAGCGGGCGCCCTTTTCGGCTTCACTGAAGATGGCCTTTTCCGGGTCGTTCCACGGCGGCAGCGCCTGAGCCTTGAGGTTGGACGGCGTACGGTTCATCACCTGCGCCATGATCTCGGGCTGGGAAAGCCAGAGCAGGAACTGCTTGGCGCCTTCGGTATTGGCGGCACCTTCCGGCACGCCCATGGTCCAGCCACCGCCACGGCTGATGCCATCGGGCATGAGCACCATGCCCCACTGCAGATCGGGGTTCTTCTTGAAGGCGTCGAAGGCGTTCGAACCCTGCGCGATAAGCGCGATCTTGTTGGCCTCGAAGAGCGGCTGGATGTCCCGGGTGGTGGTGAAGTTCGGAGTGCCTTCCGGGGCGACCTTGTACTTGAGATAGAGGTCGGACCAGTAGGTGATCGCCTTGACGCCGGCTTCATTATTGATCGCCGGGGCAGTGCCGTCGGGGGTCAGGAAGTCGCCGCCCATGGCCCATAGGATCGGGCCGAACATGGTGGTGACGTTCGACGGATCACTGATGTCGGCGGGGATGCCGATGCCGTACTGCTCGCCCGGAATGTTGAGCTTCTGAACCATCTCGAGCAGGTCGTCATAGGTCCAGTCGTTGGTCGGATAGGGCACGCCGGCTTTGTCGAAGGCGGTCTTGTTGTAGTAGTAGATGCCCGGGCCGGAGCGGTTGGGAATGGCGTATTGCACGCCCTTGTACTGACTCGCCGTCCACACGGCCGGCGCAATATCGGCGACCGGGAGCTGCGGCACGAGATCGTCGAGAGGCTGCAGCAAACCCTGAGCGGCGACGGTCGAGACCCAGGTGGTGTCGATATCGACGACATCAGGTGGCGACCCGCCAAGGGCGGCGGCGGTGAACTTGTCCAGGTAGCCGTTGACCGGCAAAGCCTGGATGTTGAGGGTCACATCGGGATGGTCCTTGGCCCACAGTTCCTGAGCGACCGGGATCTGCGGCTCCCACCAGCTCCCTACCCAGATGGTGATCGAGTTCGATTGCGCCGAGGCGGCGCCGGTCGCGGCGGTCATGAGCGCCGCGGCAGCGACTCCCATGAACGCGCGACGTGTAATGCGTAGGTTCTTCATGCTTTCCTCCAGCTGTCTGACCATCAGACGGTCCGCTTGCCGCGGAACTCCCATCATTTGCCAACAACTGTGCAACCGCTTGCCATGACGTGTCAACGCGCAATTTCGTGCGAATGGCTACGACTTAGGTCGGTTGTTGTGGTGCCACGGGAAGATTATCCCTCAGAATCTATGGCAATCGCTTGCCAAATGGCTCGACGTGCGAGTAATCCTGGAGGGCAAATGGGCCGGTAGCGGTTCGGTCGCATGGGGACGTGAATGAAGAAACGCTCGGATATCTCCCGGGATACCGTGACCATTCTGGATGTGGCGCGCGTTGCGGGCGTGGCGACATCCACCGTGTCGCGCGCATTGACGCAGCCGGGGCGGGTGAGCGAAACCATGCGCAAGCACGTGATGAACATCGCGGTGGAACTCGGCTATCGACCCAACCTGCAGGCGCGGGGCCTATCGTCGGGCAAGACCCATACGCTAGCGCTGCTGATCCCCGGCGCGACCAACCCCTATTTCTTCGACCTGATCCGCGGCACGCAGGTGGAAGCGAAGGTGCGGGGCTATCGCCACATGCTGGTGGACACCGAGGGCCTTGCGGAACTCGAAGACCAGTATCTGAAAGAATTGTCCGGCACGGTGGACGGCGTCGTCGTCGCCGGCTCGCGGCTCACCGACGAGCGGGTGTTCGAGATTGCCGCGGAGCTGCCGATGGTGGTGGTCAACCGCGAGATCGAAGGCGTGCCGAGCGTGGTGGTGGACACCTCGACGGCGGCGACACAGGCGCTCAACTACCTGGCCTCGCTCGGGCACTCCCGGGTGGCGTTCCTTGGCGGACCGATCACCTCCTGGTCGAGCAAGAAGCGCTGGGAAGCGTTGCAGGTAGCCTCTGCCCGGCTCGATATCGAATGCATGAACCTGGGGCATTTCGGCGAGACGCAATCGGGTGCGGCGGCGGCCGATGCAGCGCTGCACCACAAGGTAACGGCGGGCATTTTCTTCAACGACATGCTGGCTATCGCCGGGCTCAAGCGCTTCGCTGAACTCGGCGTTTCGGTGCCCAACGATTTTAGCGTGGTCGGGTGCGACGATATCTTCGGCGCCGACTTCTGCAACCCGCCGTTGACGACTCTCACCGCGCGCATCGACCAGGTGGCGCGAACGGCGACCAACATGCTGCTGACGCGGCTCCTCGGTATGCCGATCATGCGCGAGCATGAGCGCGTGCCGGCGACGCTGACGGTGCGGCAATCGACCGGCCCGGCCCCGGCAAAGGCGTGGGAAGCCATCTAATGTATTTGGGTACGCAGAACGTCGTCGAAGACGACGAATTTCGAGTGCTGGCGCAGCTTGGCGTCAACAATGTCTGTGCCGATCCGCGCGGCAATCCGCATGACTGGACGCTGGATGGCCTCATGCGTCACCGCGAAAAGGTGGAGAGCTTCGGCCTCGCCCTCGACATGGTGCAGCTACCGCTGAGCGCGCGCCCGATCGAGGAGCAGTACAGTCCCGATATTCTCGCCAAGGGTCCGGACCGCGACAGGCAGATCGACTCGATCTGCCGCCTGATCGAGAACCTGGCGAAGGCGGGTATTCCGTCGGCGAAGTACAACATGAACATCATCGGCATTCCGCGCAGCGAGCGCGAGGCCGGGCGCGGCGGTTCATCGAACTCGACGTTCCGCTGGGACAAGATCGACCAGGACCGAGCGCCCAGTATGGTAGGCGTGCTCGACGAGGACGAGAACTGGGAGCGGATCGACTATTTCCTCGAGCGGGTGATCCCGGTGGCGACGGAGAACAGGATCCGCCTCGCCTGCCATCCGCACGACCCCTATACGCCGCCCGGGTATCGCGGCGTAACACGCGTACTGGGGACGGTGGAGGGACTCAAGAAGTTCGTGCTGATGCGCGAAAGCCCCTATCACGGGCTCAACTTCTGCCAAGGCTCCGTTGGTGAGATGCTGGCCGACCCCAAAGCGGAGATCGCCGACGTGATCCGCTGGTTCGGCTCGCGCGGCAAGATCTTCAACGTGCACTTCCGCAATATCCGCGGCGCGCGGCTCTCGTTCATGGAGGTGTTTCCCGATGAGGGCGACATGGACATGTGGGAGTCGCTCCAGGTCTATGCCGAGGTCGGCTACCCATACATGGTGATGCCGGACCACGTGCCGCTGATCGCCGGTGAGAACCCCCACGGCGTCGCGTTCGCCTTCTGCTACGGCTATATCCGCGCCCTCTTGCAGGTGATTGAAACCAGCCAGCGCCAGGGAGTGGCCGCGTGAGCCTCGACGAGCAGATCAAGGACCTCGAGACTGAGCTGGCGACACTGCTGCTGCCGCGGTTCGACGCGGGCGTGGCCTGGCAGATCGGGCGGGCGCTGCATGACCGCGCCGAGGCCGAGGGCAAGCGCATCGCCATCGAGGTGTCGCGGCCAGGGCAGCAGCTTTTCTACTGCGTGATGCCGGGTGTTGCGCCCGACAGCACGGCGTGGATCCGCAAGAAGCGCAACGTGGTCGAGCGCTTCCACAAGAGTTCGCTGCTCATGGCGCTGCTGGCCGAGCAGTCGCAGCGCAATATCCATCAGCGCTACTCGCTTGACCCGAATGACTACGGCCAGACGGGTGGTGGCGTGCCAGTGGTGGTCTCGGGTTCGGGCTGCATCGGCTGCGTCACGGTGAGCGGCATGACGCAGTTCGACGACCACGCCTGGGGAGTAGACGCAATCAGGTCGGTGCTGGCGAGCCTCTAGAGATCCCGCTCAGTCGAGGTGGTAGATCTCGGGCATCATGCTCCACCACTCGCCCTCGGCGGCGGAGGCGAGGCGGGCCTGGCAGGGGTCGGTGAGGGCCAGCCACTGCTTGCTGATGGCGAGGCCGTCGAGAACCTGCATGTCGGCGGCGAAGTCGGTGCCGGTATACTCCCAATAGCCGAAGAGCAGGTTCTCGGGCTCGCGCAGGTAAATGGAGTAGTTGCGGATATTGGCAGCGGAAAGCGCTGCATTCATCTCCGGCCAGGGCTCGGCGTGGAGGCGCTTATACTCGTCGAGCTTTTCCGGCCGCACGCCGATCACCATGCCCATGCGCTGGACCATTCGATTCACTCCTTGGTGCCGCCGGCGGTCATGCCTGAGACGAGGAAGCGCTGCGCGAACAGGAACACCAGCATAACCGGCGCAATGGCGACGAGAGTGGCGAGCGCCAGCGACGACAGCGAGATGGTGATCGAGGCGGCGTTGGTGGGGTTGAAGGCGGGGACGTTCGAGAGCAGCTCGGCGAGGCCGACCTGGATTGGCGCCTTCTTGCCCGGCAGCGTCACGTAGGGAAGGAAGTAGTTGTTCCAGTTGCCGGTGAAGCTGAAGAAGCCCACGAGCGCAATGACCGGCGTTGCCAGCGGCATGGCGATTTTCGAGAACACCTGGACCTCGGTGGCGCCGTCAATGCGGGCGGCGTCGAGCAGGTCTTTGGACACCGCGGTCGAGAAGTAGATGTAGGTCAGGTAGACGCCGAACGGGAAGAACGAGAACAGCAGGATGGCGGCGAGCGGGTTGCCGATGAGCCGGACCGCACTGAGCTCAAGGAAGATCGGCAGAACCAGCGCGGTCGAAGGGACCAGCATGACGATGAGCGTCGTTGCCAGCAGCAGGCGGCGGCCGCGGAACTCGGTCATGGCGAGGGCGTAGCCGGCGGGGATCGAAATCGCCAGCGTGATGATCAGCGCGGCGCCGCAATAGAAGACGGAGTTGCCGATCCAGGTCCACAGCAGGCCGTTCTGGAAGGTCATCAGGCTTTGCCAGTTGGCAACGAGAGTATCGAGGCTGCCGAATGAAAACGGCGCGTCGAGCAGCAGCTGGCGGTCGGTCTTGGTCGGGGCGACCAAGAGCCAGAGCAGCGGCACGATGAAGAACAGCGCAAAGGCGACGAGGAAGAGGATGCCGGCGGCGCGGCCGAGCCAGGCCGCGGGTGTCATGTCCTGCGGGCGGCCGCCGACCACATGGGAGTTAGACGCGCTCAAAGAGACCACCCTTGAAGACGAAGACGATCGAGAGCACGAGGGCGACGACGAGCAGGGTCAGCGAGATGGCCGCCGAGCCGTTGAAGTCGTTCTGCTTGAAGGCGTAAAGGAAGGCGAGCTGATTGAGCGAGTAGTCCTGTCCGACGACGCCGCGGCTGGCCTGCGAGAGCACGCGCGGCTCGACGAAGAGCTGGGTGCCACCGGCAAAGGACATGATCACCATATAGGCGATCCACTTGCGCATGAGCGGAATCTGGATGGACCACGCGGTGCGGATCGGTCCGGCGCCATCGACGCGGGCAGCCTCGATGACGTCCTTGCTGATGTTGTTGAGGGCGCCATACATGATGACGATCCAGCCACCAGCGCCCGTCCAGAAGGCAATGACAGCGAGGACGATAGGCAGGCGGTCGAGCTGTACGGCGCCGACGAAGTTCTCGATGCCGAAGGCCTGCAGGACGAAGGCGACGGGGCTGACGGTGGGGTCGAGCACGAAGAGCCACAGCATGACGCTGGAGGCGCCGGCGAGCGCACCGGGAATGTAGTAGATGAAGCGCATGCTGCCCGAGAGCCAGCGGATGCCGATCGAGTGGACCAGCAGAGCGAGCGCCACGACGAGGATCACCAACATCACCAGCCAGACGAGGATGAAGATGCTGACGTGCTCGACGGCCGGCAGGAAGCGGTAGTCCTTGAAGACCTTGAGGAAGTTGTCGACGCCGACGAAGGCGCCCTTCTTGGTGAAGGCGAGATAGATCGCGTACAGCATCGGCAGAATGCCGAAGGCGATCAGGAACAAGGTGTAGGGGCCGGCGAAGGCAAGGCCGATGCGGCCCTGCGCACGTTCGACACTGCCGTTTCGCTTGGCCCCGCGGGCAGAGATTTCAGCAGTCTGTGCGATCGTCGTCAACTCGGGCTCCAGGCACGTCCCACCTGCTCGGTGTCATGATGCCGGGGGCTTGGCGCCCCCGGCGAATATTAGGCCGAAGCCTATTCGACAGTGTAGCCGACGACCTGAGCTTCGTTCTTCATTTCCTGCTGCCAGTCGGCAGCGAGGTCGGCCATGGTCTTGCCCGAAGCGAGGCCCGGCGTGATGACCTTGGCCCAGGCGGTTTCGGGCGAGAAGTTCGGGTAGCCCCAGCCGTTCCAGACCGACGATGCGGCAGCCTGGATGGCGGCCTTGAAGTCGCCGGCATAGAAGCCGCTGGACGCCTGCGTGTCGAGCCACTTGTCGGCCGCAGCCTGGTAAGCTGGGAGGCCGCCGGTGCCGGCGACGCCGTCAGCGGTGGTCACGAACTGCAGGAAGGTCTTGACGGCTTCAGGCTCAGTGGTGTGGCTCGAGGCGTACCAGACACCGCCACCGACATTACCCGTGACCGCATCGCCATCGGCCCACTTGAGCGGCGGCGCAGCGACCCAGTCGCCCGGCTTGGCGTTGACGCCGCCCGGGTTCTGGAACAGTGCGCCAGAGTACCAGGCAGGACCCGGGATGGCGACGAGCTTATCGGCCATGGCGACGAAGCTGGCGCCGAAGACGCTGTCGAGCGTCAGGGTCTTGTTGGCGACCATGTGGTCGATCAGCGCGGAAACTTTGGCCGAGTTCGGCGCCGCGGTGTCGGACTTGAAGGTTTCGCCTTCGAGCTGGAAGATCGGCGCCTGGCCGGACCAGTAGTAGATGTACGGGCCCTGAAAGGCGTCGCCGATGGCGCCGAGGAAGTAGCCCGGATGCTCGGCGGCAAGCTTGTCGCCCAGTTCCTGATACTCTTCCCATGTGGTGGGCGGCTCGTAGCCAAATTCCTTGAGCAGGGACTGGTTGTACCAGAAGAGCACCGGCGCGAGGTCGTTGCGGAGGCCGTAGACCTTGCCGTCGACGGTCACCGGGTCGAGTGCGCCGGGGGTGAAGCCATCGAGGAAGCCTGCATCGAGGAAGCCCTCGTTGAGCACCTGCGCGAAGGCCTGCTGACCGTTGTTCTCGCGGGCGGCCCAGGCGGCGTCGTTGTTCTGGGTGGAGAATACCACGTCGGGCCAGCCTTCGCCGGCCTGATCGGCGAGCGAGATCTTGGTCTGGAAGGTGCCCGAAGCGCCCGACGAGCCATCGTCGAGAACGAGGTTCACCTTGATTTCCGGATGGGCGGCCACGAAGGCATCCACCGCCGGCTGGCGGGTGGCGTCGGCCCACACGGTGATTTCCTGGGCGAGAGTCGGGCTGGCGACCAGCACGGCCGAGAGCGCCACCATCATGCGCTTGAAGTTCATCGTCGTCTTCCTCCTTGACGCGTTGGTCAGTCGTGCAGCGCCGGATCAGTCCGGTCGCCGCGAGTTAGCGCGCGTTGGCGACGCGCGGGTTAAAGGGTGCGTCCCCGAGTTCGGAACGGGGCAAAAGGTTGGGCCGGTGCCATTGCTGGCGGGCCGCTTCGCTGAGCACGAGGCCATGGCCGGGGCGGTCAGGCGCATAGGCCCAGCCGTCGCGGATTTCGATGGGCTGCTCGACGAGATGATCGAAGTTCTGGAACGAGTATTCCAGCCACTCGACTTCGGGCAGCGCGCAGGCGGCGTGGATGCCGACTTCCAGGAAGGTATTGCCCAGCGACACCGGGATGCCGAGTTCGGCGGCAAGCCAGCCGATGCGCATCACGTCGGTGACCTGACCGTGGACGTTGAGGATATCGGTGCCCCCCGCCATCATCAGCGCGCGCTTCCCCGAGGCATCGAGATATTCGCCCGAATTGATGAGGGTCCACGGCACGCTTTCGCGCAGCAGTCTGAGGCCCTCGAAATCGAGGCGCAGGATCGGGTCTTCGACCCAGAGCAGGTCGTAGCCGGCGCGGCGGATGGTTTCGAGCTTGGTGACAGCCTCCTTGGCGCCCCAGGCCTCGTTGGCGTCGATCATGAACCTGGAGCCCGGCTTCACGGTCTTGGCGAGCAGCGCCAGGCGATGCAGGTCCCACTCGAAATCGGGGCTGCCAACCTTGATCTTGAAGGCGTCGTAGCCGATCGACTCGGCGTGCGCGAAAAGGTTGACGAAGTCGTCGTCGGACAGGTGGAAATCGAGCCCCGAGGCATAGGCGCGGACCTTGTTCCGGCGGCTGCCCAGGAGCTTGTGAAGCGGCAGGTTCACTTCCTTGGCGGCCAGATCCCAGAGCGCCACTTGCAGCGCTTCATGGAACGGCAGGCTAAAGGCACGCTGGTTGCCGCCACGGGGGCGGCTGACGCGGTGGACGAGACCGGCCGGCGGCTGGCCTTCGAGCGAGGGCCAGGCTTCGGACAGAAACACCCGCTTGATCTCGGCTTCATCGGGCAGCGGGTGAAACAAGGTCTGGATAAAGCCCAAACCCACCGTACCGGTATCGGCAATCAGCTCGAGCGCCGCTATGTTCACATCATCGGCGCGCACCTGGCTGTCGCCGATGACGCGATCGCGCGCGAACTGGAAACGGGTGATGCGGAACTCGGTCAGACGCATGAGGGCAGGTCTCTAATAGACTAATTCGCTGATCTGATATATCAGACGGCGAACCTAATAGAGCAGATGAGGAAAGGCCGCAAGTGGCTGCGCACGACGATTCTACAGCGGTGGCGGAGATTGGCGGCGGCGGCCGGTTGAGCGACCTTGCCTATACGCGCATCCTCGAGACGCTGTTCGAGCGGAAAATTCCGGCCGGCGCTTTCCTGTCGCAGAACGACCTGGTCAAGCTCCTCGGCATTCCGGTGGCGCCGTTACGCGATGCACTCAAGGTGCTCGAAACCGAGGGCGTGCTGACCATCCACCCGCGTTCCGGGATCCAGTTCGTGAAGCCCGGCCTCGAACTGACGCGCTCCACCTACCAGTACCGCACCATTCTCGAGCGGGCAGCGGTGGCAGTCTATGCGGAAACGGCGGACGATGCGGACCTCGCCGAGATCGAGCGGCGGCACCGTGAGCTGATGAATGCGATCGAGACCAAGGGCCTCAGCGAAGAGGCCAAGGTGGAACTCGAGGCGCTCGAGCAGCTGCTGCACAACGCCATCATCGGCAGCCTCAACAATCCGCTGATCGCAACAAGCTACAAGCGCATGCACAACTACCTGCGGCTGCTGCGGCTCGACCGTAAATTGACGGCGCCCATCGCGCTCCGCTCGATCCGCGAGCACATGGAAATCATCGTCGCCTGCCGGGCCCGGGATCCGGAGAAGGCAGTGGCGGCGCTTTCCGCCCACTTCGCTGCTGCACTGCAGCGGCACATGGGCATGTACTAGCGTTCAGTAGTCGGTTTCGAAGAAGACGCCGACGCTGGTGTCGCCATTGGTGCCGGTGGCGGCGCGTGCTTTCACGTTGTCGGTGATGTCGAGATTGACGGTGACACGGGACTGGCCGTCGGCGCCGGCCTGCACGCCGAGATAGACATTGTCCTGGATATAGGTGCCAGCCTGGACCGCGAGGTTGCCGTCCTCGCCGGTGACGACGTCGAGATCGGCGAGGCCGGCCTTGGCGCGGAGGGAATCCACCAGCGAGGTGTTGGAGCCGCCGGCGAGTTCGGCCGCGGCGCCGGCGAGCTTGGCCAGCTGCAGCGGCGTCAATTCGCCCATCGAGCGGTTGAACAGCAGGCGCGACAGCAC